>JAICWG010000110.1 GCA_025934915.1 Nitrospira sp. | reverse complement strand
GCCACGATAGGGGAACGGGCAAACTGGCAGACCGTCGAACGGTATGTGCAGCGGCAAGGGCAGCCTCACGACGATCTCCGGCAGCTCCGAATGTTTTAGTTCTGTGATACCCCGCAGCTTGCTGCGGGGAGCTTCATTCAAGCGACGAATAATGTGCTCGCTTTCACCGTCAATTCGGCAACAGGTGAGTTGACGCCGGTAAGTGGATCACCCTTTGATGCGGGAGCGAATCCAACTGCGGTGACTACCTCGCCGAACGGACGGTTTTTGTACGTAGCCAATAGTAACGGCGTCGTCTCGGCGTTCATGATTAGCGGGACAACGGGGGCATTAACCGCAGTTACAGGCCCGTTTAACGCAGGGACAATTCCGAGCGGGATAGCCGTGTCGCCCGACAACACGTTCCTGTATGTGAGCAACCAAGGATCCAACGATGTGTCGGCGTTCACGATCGATGGAACGACGGGAGCATTAACCCCAGTTGCAGGGACGTTTAACGCAGGGACAACGCCGAGCGGGGTAGCCGTCTCTCCGAACGGATCATTTCTGTATGTGAGCAACCAAGGATCCAACAATGTGTCAGCGTTCTCAATCGATGGAGCGACTGGTGCATTAACCGCGCTAGGGACCTCTCCGTTTGGAGCAGGAACGTCGCCAAGCGGAGTGGCCGCGTCGCCGAACGGATCGTTCCTGTACGTAAGCAATCAGGGATCCAGCAATGTATCAGCTTTTACAATCGCGGGAGGGGGGAGGATTGTCGCTGCTGGAAACTGAGTCAGCAGGAACAGCGCCAAGCGGGATCACTATTGAACCGAACGGCCAATTTTTGTATGTGGCGAATGGGAATAGTGATAATGTCTCCGCCTATACGATTCTAGGGACTGGCGCGCTCACGGCATTGAGCGGATCACCGTTTCCAGCAGAGAATACGCCGGTCGGCATCGCATCTCCAGGTCGTCCATAAGTCTCCTTCTATAGGGAGATTGGTAGCCGCGGCTCAGTCAAATGCGCTGCGGGCTTCTTATGCGCGAAGACGCGTAGACCGGAGATGGCAGTAATGCCAATATTCAATAGCCCTCGCCAAGTTTCTTGTTGCCACTTCACACCGACCCTGCGTTGATCACACATCACGACCGTATCGTACTCAACTGCGTCATTGTTTGTGCTTCGTGAGAGTGATATAAACCGAGCTATGGTCCTCCGAGGAGCTCACAAGGTTTCGATCGTGAACTTGACATTCCCCGTAGCTCGCTACGGGGTTGGCCTCTCCTTCCGAGAAGTCTTCGGAATTGAGTTCTGTGATACCCCGCAGCTTGCTGCGGGGAGCTTCATTAAAGTACTGCGGGCATGGCTGTTACCATTGGTCCTACTTCCGGCTGGATGTGGGGATGGAGATGGAGGCGGAGGAACATTTGGAGGAGTTGGAGGGACGTTAGGAGGGGGGCCTGGAACAACATCGATTGTGTATGTCACCAATAGCGGCTCCAATAACGTGTCAGGATACACCATCAATGCGGCAACCGGCGGGCTCTCCGCGCTCCCCGGATCTCCCTTTGCAAATGTCTCGGCTCCCTCGTCCATTGCCGTTTCATCCAACGGGTTCTTTGCCTTTGCGACCAATAACCAGGCGAATAATGTCACGGCGTTCAGAATCGGCACCGATGGTGCGTTATTGCTCGCGTCGCCGACTCCGGCCAATCCGAATCCGGTGCCGGTTGGTACGGCGCCGAGAGCAGTTGCAATCTCCCGGGATTCAAGATTCCTGTACGTCGCGAACAGCGGATCCGATAGTGTGACCGTCTTCAGTATTGGTACAGCCGGGGTCCTGACGCTTGTCCCGCAGGTAACGGGAAATCCAAATCCCGTCGCTGTCGGGGGCTCGTCGCCCATCGCACTGGCAATCTCTCCAACCGGACGGTTTCTCTACGTGGCCAACAGTACATCCAACACTGTGACGGCATTTCAGGTTGAAACATCCGGGCTCCTAACGCAGGTGCCGTCGGCTGGGCCCGGCACGAATCCTATCTCGGTCAGTGGGACAGGGCCCACCGCACTCGCTATGTCTTCGACCGGGCAATTTCTCTACGTGACCAACAGTGCATCCAACACGGTGACGGCATTTCAGGTTGAAACATCAGGACTATTGACACTGGTGACCTCCGCCGGCTCCAACCTGAATCCTCTTTCCACAGGGGGTACCACTCCGAACGGCATTGCAGTCGCATCGAATGGGGCCTTTCTCTATATCGCGAATGGGGGAGGGAATGTGTCGGCGTTCACGATAGGAAGTAACGGCCTGCTCACGCTCGTACCGATCTCGGGGAGTACTCCCAATCCGACACCGGCAGGGACGGGTCCTTCGGCAATCACGATATCTCAGGATGGACAGTTCTTGTATGTCGCGAATCGTGGAGGCGGTGTGTCGGCATATACGATTACAACGGGAACAGGTGCACTGGTTCCCTTAACTCCGCTGCTGGGCAATCCGTTTCTAACCGGCACTGAACCTTCAGGAATCGCCACACCGGGTCAACCGTAGCGTTTGCCGTTTTGAAGGTTGCACAGATTTGCAGGCTCAACTAACCAATCGATTTCTTACGTGCTCTGTCATGTTGACGCCTGATTGCATAGATGGTCTCACAGTAGTTCCTGGAATTGAGTAGCCGCACTAGGGTAAGAGGTCTTGAATCGATGAATCATGCAGTCAGCTTATTATGTAACCAAGTCAGAATTTCTCGCGTGACTTGTTCCGGCTTGTCTTCATGCACGAAATGTCCAGCGTCGGCGATCTTCACCACCGTCAGATCGGTGACGAAATCATTCAGCCTATCGAGATTCTGATGGACGAGTGCATGATCGCGTAACCCCCAGATCACCAGTGTGGGGATGGGGACAGTAGGATATCCCATCCTTCGCTGACGTATCGCTCCGCCGCCTCGTAAGACCGCTCGGTAGTAATTCACCATGGCCGTGAGCGCTCCCGGCTCGCAGGCCTGCCGTCGATACAACCGAACGAGATCGTCAGCCATCTGCTCGCGATGAATCGTCATGTGCCCGAAGATTTCACCGAGCACATAACCATGACCGGCAGACAATGTCGCTTCCGGAAGCCAAGGAATTTGGAAAAAGCCCATGTACCAGGAACGGCGCAGCTGACGCCAGTGCCGCACTTCCCGCTCAAAGCAGGCCGGGTGCGGCGCATTCACAATCACCAAGGCTTCCACGCGATCGGCGTGCCGCATCGCATAGTACCAGGCGATGATTCCACCCCAATCATGCCCGACGAGAATGGCGCGTTGAACCTCAGCGGCATCGAGGAGTCCGGTGACATCGTCCATCAAGGATTCAATTCGGTAGGCGTCAATGCCTGTCGGCCGTGTTGTACCACCATATCCCCGGAGATCAGGAGCCCAGACCTGAAATCCAGCCTGCGCCAGCGGAGCGATCTGATACCGCCATGAAATGGCGGATTCCGGAAACCCATGTAGACAGAGTACCAATCGATCGCCGGACCCGGATGCTGCTACTCGAAAGGACAGCTGGTTTGCGGCTATCTGTTGATAGTTCACTGCTTGCGTGTCAACAGTATTGAGAACCATGCGATATTTTCGGAAAGCCGGTCGCGCGAGGAATCAGCCTCGCACAGAAGAGTTTCCGTCTCGTTTCTGTGCGCGACTCGTTGGAAATTTACAAAATTCTGTTCGGAACTTTGACTTGCAGCTATACTCTGAGACATGACGAAATACACTATCTGGCAAGATCAAGGTAAGTGGCGCGGCTGTCCGCAGGGCTCTCCTGACCAGTATGTTCAAGGGGAGTCGTTCGAAGAACTGCAGCTCAAACTTCGCCAGCTCCACCGCGATCTTATCGGCGGCAAGCCTTCCAACATCCGGAAGATTGCCTGATCGATAGCCCCTTTGAGACACCAAGACCCGAGCGAAGGCGCAAGCCGTCGTCGGGCTCGCTTGTTCGAAGAATCCAACCAACGTCATGGCCGAAGCAGAGCCTCAATCCGAGGGGTCAACAGGATTTCTTCCTATGACTCGATGCCGCACGTTATAACGTCCGGAGAATGTTTCGTCGGGAACGAGCCGCTTCAGCCCCCAGTCCGGATGATTGAACGCATCGCTTGCGCAGGTCATCGGTTCGATGGCAAGCGCGGCTCGGGGCGCGTCGCAATGGCATCTCCGGTATATACGACCACTGCGGAAAAGATATGATCCATCGTAACGTCGATCGTGCGACTGCGTGCGGTATGACGCAGGGATACCGTGGCCATTCCTTGGGCATCGCGTTCGAGCTGTACATAACAATGGTTGAAGCGCTGACGGCCGATCTCACGAAATCGTCGATAGTCCCACGGTGTGCCGATCACGCTCAGAATCGCCCCTGTCGGGACGAGCCGCTCGTTGAATTCTAAATAGGCGGTTCCCGGAATCTGCACTTCAGCCTCGTCGATCAATGATGTTCCAACGGTGAAGTAGGGATGAAATCCGACTCCGACCGGCGCTGCCTGTTGCCCGACGTTCTTGACGGTGAATGTGCAGGTGAGCCCAGAGGCGCCGAGTTCATACGTCACCCATACGGCAAGTGAAAAGGGATAGCCTCGTGCAGCATACGTATCAGCGTCGAGACGAATCTCAAGCGTCACTTTGTTTGAATGAGCTTCTTGCACGCGCCATGGCAGACTGCGAACGAATCCATGAATGGCATTCGGACCTTCCTTGTCGTTGCATTCGAGCTGCAGTGATCGCCCCTCGAATGTATAGCGTCCATCGCTGATGCGGCCGGGAAACGGGATGAGCACGTCGCCCTGTCCGCCTCGCTTCCCGCTGCCTCCCGAATAGCCCCACACGATATCCGTTTCCCGCCCTCCGTCGTTGATCAGCAGGTACCGTCGTAACGAAGCTCCCCAGGGAGAAACAACCGCACGCTGGTTTTCAAAAGATATGGAGAGTTCAGTATCCGGTGTGACAGGCATCATGGTTGTGCAGTATAGCACCGCCGCAATGGATGGCGAAGGCGTAGGTTTGAGCGAAGCTGGACAGAACAGAATCTCACTCACCACGTCACTTTAAGACCTTGTACCGACAGATCTCCGGCTCGGCGGCCAGAAGTCCCACCAACCGTTGCAGTGCAACAGAGACGTGTGGAGTGGCGAAATGCGTATGTTCCGTCGCCGCGCTCGCCCATTTCTCGACGAACACAAAGTCGGCTGGGTCGGAACTATTCTGCAGAAGCTCGTAACTGAGGCATCCCGATTCGCGGCGGGTCGGTTCAACAAGCGCAGATAAGATTTCCCGAACCTGTGCGACGTGCTCAGTCTTAGCCCTGACACGCGCAACCACTCGGAGGGAAGCGTCTGGGATCATGTCGTGCTCCATAGCATAAGGCGATACATGCTCGTCTGAAAGAGAGGCGAACGTGCTCCGAGATGCGGGTAGGCTACTTTGTGAATGGATGGCCGGCCTTCTGCCAGTCCTCGAGATTCATGACGACTGCTGTCGTTTGCGTGAACCCCAGACCTTGAAGCGACTGTGCCGCAAGTGAGGCGCGACTGCCGCTTTGACATTGCAGAATGAGAGAGCGGTCCATCTCGCCGTTGGCCGGAAAGCCGACGTGGCTCCAAATTTTGAACTTGACATTCCCCGTAGCTCGCTACGGGGTTGGCCTCTCCTTCCGAGAAGTCTTCGGAATTGAGTTCTGTGATACCCCGCAGCTTGCTGCGGGGAGCTTCATTCGAGCACACCGCGGGGAATATTGATCGCTCCAGGTACATGCCCTGCAGCATACTCATGCGGCTCCCGTACGTCCACAATCAAAGCAGCACCTGGATTCTCAACGATCTTCCGATACTCTTCCATACCGATCGTCTTCACCTGCTTCTGCGCCGCTTCGACTTTCTGCTTCACGATAGGAGGCAAACCTTGAGCGAATGTCACTGACGAAATGGCTAGGGTTATGCTCATGACACCGGTCAACGGTAATAGTATCCCTATGCTCATGTAGTCTTCTCCTCAAGGCTCTTCGCCACCTCCCTCACGGTGATTCCAACATAGTCTAACCAAATCCTGTAGACGACTCAAGGTCGAGTAGGTCGAGGGTAGGGGGAGAGCAATGACGGTAATTGGACTATTCCGTACCGTTGGGCTCTCCGGTCGTGCTCACTTCACAGATCTGACGATGGTCGTCGTGTCTATTTGGCTACGTGTACCGAGATTGACTGACTGCGTCAGCGTAAGTCTGTTTACCCATCCCGTGCGGACATCGACCACGATGTCCGCCTTGTCTTCCATGAAGATAGTCCTAGCGAATTCTCCCTCTGGTGATTTCTTTCCTCGACGTGAGGCCAGGTCTTTGATCATAGATTCCCAAATGCGTGCGGCTTGTTTGGGATCGGTCGTTTGGCTCCAACTCAACACGGCTTGCCCAGACTGTTGATCGAACGCCTTCAAGATGATTCTTGCCCGTGTCGGGAATGGATCGCCGCCGATCGGATTCGGAAGCAGATCATTGTACTCGTGAGGTTCGTTGAGCGCATACTTTCTCCCAAGGGCCATGAAATAGATCCTGGCGTCCCGAGTACACAGTTGTTCAACTTGCTCCTTCGTCGCAAACATGGTTTCCCATTGTGCGCGTAGATTCGACAAAAGCGTTTGATTGGTGCCTCCTTTGTGTGAGTCCGATGCCTTGGCTAGAATGGCATCCATCGCCTTCAAGGTTTCACTTTGAAGTTCCTTCCAATTCTGGACACCTGTGATGGTTCCGTGATCGTCGACCTGGAGAACGATCTGCTTGCCTTTCATGACGTCGACGACCTGTCGCAGGAAAGTTTCCGATGGAAGAGAGGCCTCAAACGTCGTGTCTCCCGCAGTCCACCCGACGAGGTATCCATTGTCATCTGCGCGGAGGACTTCAATGGTAAAATGCGTGCGGGTTTTCCCCGAGACGGTTGATCGGCCATCTACGGATTTTTCTCGGGCCCGTGTAATGGTAAGCGCAAACGCAAACGAGTCTCCCTTCTTCCAGCGAGGCAGAATTTCAACGGAGCGGCGGGTGAGGTCATCGAAACCTGACAGTGGCAGACAGAGAATAACGAGCAAGATAGTGCGAATGATGGACGGCTGCATACCTTCTTTAAGAACGATGAAGAACCAGAGGCAGTATACGCCGAGATGTGCGGCAGGATACCGTGCGGGTCTCAGCTAGCAGGCTGCTGAAAAAGTCCGCCAGCGGCGTTCTCGCATCGCTCAGAGGCTCAACGTACCACAGCGTACGCCTCGCCTCTTCGCTCGCTACGGCCTTGCTGAGCAGCCTTTTTGAGCACCCTGGCATTAGCACCGAACGGAACTTCCGGCCATATTGTTGGCGTCAACTGAGTTTTTCCGCAACCTGCTAGAGGGCCGCATATTGCGCGGCTCGTTATCCCGGTCCCAAGCCCCGCCGGAAATCGATTTTGGCCGCCCACGTTGGATGGTCGATGAGCGGATTGCGGTTTCCTTGTCGTTCGAAAATCGCCTGGTTGCGATGCCGCTCGTAGTCATCCACGGGGAAGTCTTTATGCCATTTGAGGAGCGTGGCGAGACGATCTTGCGTATATTCTTTCGCCGTTCGGTTGATCTCCCCTGGGTACCGCAGAAGAAAATACAGCATCGCTCTCGCGACCGTCCCTTTCCCACCACCCGGTTCGAACTTATGTTCTTCCCGTTTACCGCAATCATTTCGTACGATTTCTTTAAAATCAGGGAAGTCGAAATACGGTGTATTGCCCCTAAAACTATTGTAGCCCGATTCACAGGTAAAGAGATGCTGCAGGTCGCCTCTCATCGGCTCCATTTTCCTGAACCAGGATTGTGGAACGACGTGCTCGCAATTGAACGGCGAGGAGGCTTCTAAAAAATCCATGCGCTCTTGGACTGCGTGACGGTTAAAGTCGATTCCTGTAATGCAAGCTCGCGAAGCCGTGCTGCCCGCACCTGCTCGATACGAAAATCTTCCCGGATGAGCTCTTCGGGCTCGAATTCTTTACCCGAGTAGATGCTGCGAAGTTTGCGATTAGAGCGGAGATCGATCCAAGGATAGACTTCCTTGCCTGGTCGGTACGGAGGCTTGGTGGCGTGCGTGCCGGTGACAAGACCGGATAGTTTGCCGAACAACTTGGCAGGAGAAAGAGAAAGGGAGATTTCTTTATGGTACTTCTTCCGAGCCTTTGAATCTGTCGCCTTGTCATAGTAGGACCTGGTTCCTGCGCGGCGCACCTCTTCAATGGCAGCCGTCATTTCGGCATCCATTGGTGTAGCCGCGACTGCCGGTAGGGTCGGCCGATTCGGTTGAGACTCAGCGGTTCCCGCCAGCACTGGTTGAGCGGAGCCTTGATTCAACCGCGACTCGCCTACGTGGACCGTGATCCGCAGGGGAATGGTCCAGGTCGCTTCCCCGTCCGTGGTGGTTGGTGCTTCGGCCACGGGTGATTGCGAAAGATCTACTACCACGGTACGATCTGATCCGACGACGGATACTGATAACGGCTCTGTACGAGATAGAGGCGGTTTCTCTTCAAAGATCTGCTCTCTCAACCGGTTCTCCTCCCCACTGAGCGATTGGCTTTTGACGTGTTTTAGAATTCGACTGATCCGTACACCCTCGTTGGCAATCCAGTGGATCGCCCTCTCTCCCATAACTGTCGTCCAGAAGGTATCGTCGCGTGTGAGAATCCTTCCCTGTGAATCCCGCTTGGGAACTCCGGAGTGATACAGCCCCACCACTTCCCATTGATCGTTGAACAGAGGTGATCCCGATGAACCGGGCGCCGTATCGGTGTGATAGTGGAGAAAATTTTCCAAGACGTCGATGATCTGATTCTCGCGCAGCGCGATCTGTTTGGGTTGACCGTTCGGGTGCTGGACGATCGTGACATATTCACCATTGATCACCTTGCCTTCGGCCTCGATTAGCCGAGACCATCCGATCTCCTCGAGATCGACCGTTCCTTCCGTCGCCTGTCGACTCACGGCAATGAGAGTAAAATCCAACGGGTGGCTCGTGAGGAAGAAGGTGTCGGGGTCCAGCGAAGATGTAATGGGCGACAAAGCGTTGCCATCGGGGTCATCCTGAAAATTGAAGACGACGCGCGCCTGGCGCCCCATCGCTGCATTTTCGAGGACATGGTTGTTTGTCAGCAGTAATCGTGGCGACACCATGAACCCGGTACCGGAGCCTACGCAACGCCCGTTGTCGAAGAGTCGTACGCACCCGACGGTTCGACTTGCGACGAGGCCGCGATCCATGTAGGCAATGCCCAATAAATCGTTTCGACCTACGATCCGTTCCAAGAGCAGTTCATTGATCTCCATCTCCGCAGGGAGCATGGCCCATGGCTCGATTCCCAGCGTTTCGGCCGTCACAGCTTCCGCCTTCTCCTGTTCCGTACTGCTGAGGGCCTTGGCCAGCTCAGCGTCGTCCAAAATTCGTCGTTTCGTCTCGTTCCAGCGATCGGTCCTTGTGCCGGCCACCGTTCCGCCACTCGTCGATCAATTCCCAAGCGGTTCAATCGCGCTTGTACCCGCTCCGGCGAGTCGGCCTGCAGAAGATTCTCTGCGCGAATGAGCCTGACACCTCTCTCACGCATGGCCTGCCGTTCCCCAAATCGCTGTTCAGTCTCGCTCAGTAAGGATGTGTCAATCAGCATCGTGCTCATACTGCACAGAACATGTGCCTTGCAGTCGTATCGACATCCTGCGTTTTGACCAGCCGAGTCTATCTAAGTACTTTGTAATGGCGGAATCAAGGCTTCATGGTGTCCTGTGGACCTCGGTAGCCCGGATGCCATTAAGTCTGTGCTCGAGCAACCGGTCGGAAAGCGGGTGAAGCCCAAATTGGAATCGGGCGGCGAAACTGAGCTGCCTAGCGGTGAGCTGCCCGATCCGTTTGTTGATTGGGAGCGGGAGAGGAAGCGTGAGTCCGCTTCACGTGACTGCGAAACCGTGCCGGGGGCACCCCAAACTGCCGCTTGAAGGCGCGATTGAAGGAGGGCTCCGACTCATATCCCACGTCGTTTGCCACTTCGGCCACGCTCTTGTTGGTCGACGTTAACAATTGGGCGGCGAGCTGCAACCTCCAGCGTGTGAGATATCCTATCGGCGTGTCTGAAAGATAATGCCGAAATCGCTCAGCCAACACGGAACGAGACACACCGACTTCATTCGCCAGGGAGGCGATTGTCCAGGGCTGAGCCGGCAGCTTATGCAGGAGTGCCAAGGCCTTTCCCACATCCGGGTCCCGCACGCCGGCCAGCCAGCCCGTTTGCGTCGGCGGCAATTTCTGGATGTACCGCCGCAACGTTTCTATGAACAACACTTCGGACAATTTGGCGATGACGGCGGCGCCGCCTGGGCCTGCTGCCTCAGCGTGATCGACGGAATATCGAAAGTTGTCTTCCAACCACTGTCCCGATGGGCTGTCCCGTATATGGACCTTGACGATCGGGGGGAGTCCGGCCAGGAAGACCTGACCGAGTTGCAAGTCGCAGGTCAAGTAGCCGCAGATCAGTTTGGTGAGTTCTCCTCCACCTCCAAATTGAGAGATCATACGTCCTTCGGCCAGCACCGGTCGAAGGAGTGTCGTACTGTCGATCGGTGTGACGGGAGGTCCGTTGCCCATCAGGTGCGCATCGCCGTGCGGGGCCATTACAATATCGCCGGCTTCAAGGGGTACTGTCCGGCCGTCTTCCTCGGTACGAACGTAACCTCGTCCTTCGGTGACCATGTGAAAGATAATGACGTGTTTTGGAGGGACTGGGAGATACGATGCTATTGTACCTCCGTCGGGTTGGCCTGCACACCAGGGCGACGAGAATTCGCCATAGAAGAACACCGCGCCGTCCAGTTTTACGTCTTTCAGGACTTCAGAGAGCACGTCCATATCGATTGCTACAAGTAAGGAGTCCTGCTAAGCCAATCGGACGCCCGGATAAACGAACCGCAGCTTAGCATGCTCCTGCTAAGAGAGCCAGACGCACTGATAAGACGCCAATATGCTTGTCCGGTATAGTGCGAACAGAGACAGCGAGGTGCAAGAGACCGCGCTGTCCATGGAAATCAAGGAAGGAGGCCATCATGACGAGTGCAGCGATCGGGGAAATGGACAGTGTGAAGGCTCGGCTCAAATCGATCTGGACAGCCGGGGACTACGATCGATTTTTGCGGTATATGGAAGGTGGCGCACGAGAGTTCCACGACCGGCTCAATATCGCGCCGGGATGCCGGTTGTTGGACGTCGCCTATGGGTCCGGGCAATTGGCGCTGATGGCGGCGAAAGACGGTAGTGAAGTGACGGGCGTCGATATCGCAAGCAACTTAGTGGAGCGAGCACGGGCCCGCGCACAGGCGGAAGGACTGAGGGCTCGTTTCGAGGAGGCCGATGCCGAGGCGCTTCCATTCGATGACGCGAGCTTCGATGTGGTGACTAGTCTGATCGGCGCGATGTTCGCCCCGCGACCTCAGCAGGTTGCTCAGGAATTGCTCCGTGTGTGCGTACCGGGGGGCACCATTGCCATGGGCAATTGGACGCCCCAAGGATTCGTCGGGCAGATGTTCAAGGCGGTTTCGAAATTCATCGCGCCGTCCGGGATGCCGGCGCCTGTCTTGTGGGGCGACGAAGCCACCGTCCGTGAGAGGCTTGGCCACGGACTTTCGGAACTCAACCTCACGAGGCGGCAATACCTCTTCACCTATCCCTTTCCACCATCGGAGGTCGTGGAATTCTTTCGCCTGTATTACGGGCCCACGAATCGGGCATTCGCATCGGTCGATGCCGATGCTCAAGCCCAATTGCGCCGGGAACTCGAGTCGCTCTGGACAACACACAATCGGGCCGGGGCGGACTGCACCACCGTGTTTGCGGAATATCTGGAAGTGATCGGTATTCGGGCCTGATAGGGAATCTCAAAAGGAAACGAGATCTCTCACTGTATTCTTGCATTCAGTAGAACAACGTAAAGCCGGATACAATCCGGCTTCCACGAAGGAGGCTGCCATGAAACCATTAGGATTACTTGCATTGACTGGAAGGAGGCACGTCATGAAGTCATCACACATCACTGCGTTAGCCGCAGCTGCTCTGCTCCTCTGTGCCGCTCCCAGTTGGGCCACAGAATCGACGGACGAGCCCGCGCCACCAGCGAGCCTTTCTGACAAGGTCCCTCTCTATACGAACCTCGGCTCTCATCACAAACGTATCACCACTCGAGTCACAGCCACACAGCAGTACTTCGACCAGGCCCTGCGACTCGTCTATGGATTCAACCATGCGGAAGCGATCCGCTCGTTCACCCGCGCCGCAGAGCTCGATCCCACTTGCGCCATGTGCTACTGGGGAATCGCACTCGCCTATGGGCCGCACGTCAACGCTTCTATGGACAAGGCGAGCGGAATCGCCGCCTACGCTGCATTGCAGAAAGCGCTGGCGTTCAAGTCCCACGCTACGAAGCCTGAGCGTGCGTACATCGAGGCGCTCGCACAGCGCTACGAAGCGGATCCTCCGGCCGATCGTGCCCGGTTGGACACGTTGTATTCGCGTGCGATGGGGCAGGTCGCCAAGACCTATCCAAAGGATCTCGACGCAGCGACCCTGTATGCCGAATCGTTGATGGACCTCCGTCCATGGAACTACTGGAAGCCCGACGGCGCTCCCTACTCTGAAACCAAGGAAATTGTACGCCAGCTGGAGAGGGTCCTCACGCGCAACCCTAATCATCCCGGCGCGTGCCACTACTACATCCACGCCGTCGAAGCGGTGAACCCGAAGGCCGCGGTGCCGTGCGCCGAACGGCTCGCTCGGCTCATGCCGGGGGAAGGACATATGGTGCACATGCCCTCGCACATCTTCATCCGCGTCGGCCGATGGAACGACGCGGTGCAGTCCAACCACCATGCCATCCATACGGACGAGGAGTTCATCGAAGGCCAGCGCCCAATGGGCGTCTATCCACTCGCGTACTACCCGCACAACATCCACTTTTTCGCCTTCGCTTCCACAATGGCGGGCCGTAGTGCGCAGGCGATCGAAGCATCCAATACACTCGCCACCAAGGTAAACCTCGATGCCGCGCGCCAGGTTGGGATGCTGCAGGAGATGCTGCCGTACCATGCCCTCACCCTCACGACCTTCGGAAAATGGAACGAGGTGCTCGCCGAACCGCTTCCGCCTGAAGATATCCGCTTCTCGTATGCGATGGCCTCCTACGCCCGAGGCGTGGCGCATGCCGCCAAGGGAGAGTGGGCTGAGGCGCAAGCCGCACTCGACCAGGTGACGGCGGCCGACGCAGCGACGCCCGAAGGTGCTGAAGGCAAGACCTCGCTCTCGATCGCCGTGCACGCGCTGTCCGGTGAGATCGCGACTCGCCGCGGCGACCTCGACGCGGGCATCGCCCACTTCCGGGAAGCGGCCAAGATCGAGGACGCGGGACTCTACTTCGAACCGCCCAAGTGGTACTACCCGATTCGGCACTCACTCGGCGCAGCGTTGGTGAAAGCGGGACAAAATGCCGAGGCCGAGAAGGTGTATCGCGAAGACCTCAAACGTTTCCCTGAGAACGGCTGGTCCTTGTTCGGCCTCGCACAGGCGCTCCGGGCGCAGGGGAAGAACACTGAAGCGGACGCAACGGAAGCGCGCTTCCGCCGAGCGTGGCCGGACACCGATGTGACGCTGACGGCATCGAGATTCTAGCGAAACGAGAGCGATAAAAAAGGGATCGGAGAGTTTGTGTGCTCCGAACGTCACTATCGCGGCAGTGCTGGAGACGGTGCTTCATCTATGATGAGGGGAGGTTCCGCGAAGTCGACGCACAGGCGCAGACGTCACCCCATTGCAAGCGGCGGAGATCCTGGTTGCACCGAGTACAAGCTCGTCAACCGAACCTGTTCGCGCAGTGGGGTGCGGCGTCACCGGTGGGATGATAGGAGCCGGATGAATCGAGAAATTCACGTCTGGTGCTGGGAGGGCCTGGCGGTGAGATTCCGTTGGGGATACGCGCAATATCGATACGAGTCTCCGTTCGTGTAAAGACGATCCTATAGTCTCTTGCGCGTAGTCGATAAAGTACCGACCCAAACCTCTGTAGCTTCTTGATACGCTTTCCATCCGGGATCGGATCGTCAGCAAGCCTGGCGCAGCAGGCGAGAATCTGGTTGGCTATCTTATCGGAGAAGTGATCGAGATCGCATTGCGCGCAGAATGACAGGAATACTTGGTAGGTCACGCCGTATGCGTTTTCTTCTTGAACTTGACATTCCCCGTAGCTCGCTACGGGGTTGGCCTCTCCTTCCGAGAAGTCTTCGGAATTGAGTTCTGTGATACCCCGCAGCTTGCTGCGGGGAGCTTCATTCGCGCAGTCCGGTAGTCGAACAACGCCAGGGTTCTGCCGGCACGAATATCCTTTAAGCCATCCTCAATTTTCTTCCGTAATTTGAGGCTATAGGTCAATAAGGCATCTTCAACTTGTGATTCCCCGTAGCTTGCTACGGGGACAATCTTTTCTGGTACCCTCTGGCGTATGGCGGACCAGAGGGACGAAGCAGTTAGAAAGGGCGTTCACTGTGCGTGGCAAATCCATTACCACATTGTCTTTCCCGT
>JAICWG010000209.1 GCA_025934915.1 Nitrospira sp. | reverse complement strand
TCATGATGAAGACGACCATCACCATGACCATCATCACCACTAAACGCTGAGATGAGCCTTCACCACTTCATCCGTCAGGTCGCCAATGGGACCCGCGGCGACACGCCGGCCTTTGTCCAGAATCAAGAACTCGCTCGCTACGCGGCGTGCGAACGGGAGTTTCTGCTCGACCAGGAGAACGGTGAGCCCTTCTTCCTTATTGAGCTTCAGTACGATGTCGCCAATTTCGTGGACGATATTAGGCTGAATCCCCTCGGTCGGCTCGTCCAGAATCAGCAGTTTCGGTTCGAGCACCAGGGCGCGGCCGATTGCGAGCTGCTGCTGCTGGCCGCCGGATAGATCGCCGCCACGCCGGTTTAGCATCTGCTTTAGCACCGGAAATAAATCATAGATGCGGCTCGGAATCGTGCGCGCGCCGTTCTTGCGTATCCCCAAACCGACGCGCAGGTTCTCCTCCACGGTGAGATGCGAAAAGATCTCACGGCCTTGCGGCACGTAGCCGATGCCGAGCTTGGCACGCTGTTCGGCGGGGAGCTTGATCAAGTCGCTGCCATCAAAGGTGATGCCGCCAGATTTCGCCGGCTGCAAACCCATGATGCACTTGAGAAGCGTCGTCTTGCCCATGCCATTGCGGCCCATCAGGCACATGCGCGAACCCGGAGTAACGGCCAGATCCACGTCCCACAACGTGTGGCTGCCGCCGTAAAACTGGTTGAGAGCTTTCACATCCAACACGGTCACTCTCCCAAATAGACTTCCCTGACACGAGGATCGTTCTGCACTTTGTCCATATTGCCCTCGGCGATGACGCTTCCTTCGTGCAACACAGTGACGCGCTTGGCGATCGATCGAACGAAGGCCATGTCGTGCTCGACCACCACAAGCGAGTGCTCGCCCGCAAGCGACGTCAGGAGTTCGGCCGTGCGTTCGATTTCGTGCGGCGTCATTCCGGCAACCGGCTCGTCGACCAGAAGCAGTTCCGGATTCTGCATCAAAAGCATGCCGATTTCGAGCCACTGCTTCTGCCCGTGCGCGAGGATTCTTCCGAGCGACTGGCGTTGGTCCGAGAGACCAATGATCTCGAGGACTTCGTCGATTCTCTGGTGTTGCTCGGAGGTGATGCGGGCACGCAGCGTCTTCAGGAAGGACCGGCCGCCGGCCAGCGCCAGCTCAAGATTCTCGAACACCGTCAACTGTTCGAACACGGTCGGCTTCTGAAACTTCCGGCCGATTCCGGCTGCCACGATTTGCGGCTCGGATAGCCGGAGCAGATCAATACTGTCGCCAAACCAGGCCGTTCCTGAATCCGGGCGAGTTTTCCCGGTGATGACGTCCATCATGGTGGTCTTGCCGGCGCCGTTGGGGCCGATGATGCAGAGCATCTCCCCCGGATCGACATACAGACTGAGCTGGTTAAGAGCCTTGAAGCCGTCGAAGCTGACGGTCAGGTCTTCCAGATAAAGCCTCTTGTCGCGCGCGCTCACTGGTCTTTACCTCGTTCCTGTTCATGAGCCTTGACAAGCCCGATAATGCCGCGCGGCAGAAACAGCGTTACGAACACGAATAACGCGCCCAGGGCGTATAGCCATACCTCGGGAAACGCACCCGTAAGATAGGTTTTCGCGTAGTTCACCAGCACCGCTCCTAAAATCGCGCCGTAGAGTGTACCGCGTCCTCCGACCGCCACCCAGATGACTGCTTCTATCGAATTGATCGGGTCAAACTCGCTCGGATTAATGATCCCGATTTGCGGCACATACAGCGCGCCGGCGATACCGGCAATGACGGCGGAAAACACGAAGACCCACAGCTTGAAAGATTCGACGGGATACCCGATAAAGCGCGTCCGGCTTTCCGCGTCGCGGATGGCGCGCATCACCCGGCCAGCTCGCGAATCGACAATCGCGCGGCAAGCCATGTAACTGACGGCGAGCGCAGCTGCGGTGATCACCAGCAGCACGACGCGAGTCTTGTCGGAGTGCAAATCAAAACTCAGAATGTCCTTAAAATCCGTGAATCCGTTGTTGCCGCCGAATCCCATGTCGTTGCGAAAGAACGCGAGCATCAAGGCGTAAGTGAGCGCCTGGGTGATAATCGAAAAGTACACGCCGGTGACACGTGACCGGAACGCAAACCATCCGAATACCGCCGCCAGCAGCGCGGGCGCCAACACAACCATAGTGAGAGCGATCGCGAAGTGGTTGAGGCCGTACCAGAACCAGGGCAGGGACTTATAGTTCAGAAACACCATGAAGTCGGGTAAAATCGGATCGCCGTAGACGCCCCGAGGACCGATCTGCCGCATCAAGTACATGCCCATCGCATAGCCGCCGAGCGAAAAGAAAGCCGCATGGCCCAGGCTCAGGATTCCGCAGTAGCCCCAGATCAGATCAACCGCCAGCGCCAGCATCCCGTAGCACAGGTACTTGCCGATTAGAGTGATCCCGAAGGGCGAAATGTGCAATGCAGATGAAGCAGGAACAACCTGGTTGAGAACGGGCACGGCAATCGCAACCAGAACCAGCACTGCGAGAAATGATGAGCCTCCCCTATCCTTATGGAGACCGGCTCCTGCATTCCCATGCCAGAGACCCAACACTCTTTACTTATCCTCCCCCGCTCGTCCTGCCTGCGGGAACAGCCCGCGCGGCCGGATCTGAATGAAAAGGATGAGCGCGACCAGCACGAAAATCTTTGCCAGCACGGCCCCAGCGAAGGGCTCAAGCAATTCATTGACGACTCCCATCGACAGGCCGCCGATGAGTGAGCCCCAAAGATTTCCGACGCCGCCAAAAACAACCACCATAAAGGAATCGATGATGTAGGACTGCCCCAGATTCGGACCGACGTTGGTCAACTGGCTCAGCGCGACTCCGGCGACGCCGGCGATGCCGGATCCCAGGCCGAACGTGGCCGCATCGACCCATTCGGTGCGAATACCCATAGCCTTTGCCATGGCACGATTCTGCGAAACGGCCCGGATGTCGAGTCCGATTCTGGTGCGCTTCAACACCATCAAGATCAGAGAAAAGACAATGATGGTGAAGATCACGATATAGAGCCGGTTGTAGGTGATGGCGAGCGCGTCATTCAGCCTTAATGAGCCGCTCATCCACTCCGGAGTCACCACCGAGCGGTTGAGCGCCGAAAAAATCGACCGGACAGTTTGCTGCAGGACCAGACTCACACCGAAGGTTGCAAGCAGAGTTTCCAGAGGACGTCCGTAAAGAAAGCGGATAATCGTGCGCTCCATCAGGACGCCGGTTAACCCGGAAACGATAAACGCGGCTGGAATCGCTACCAGGATCGAGATTCCGATGTGTCCTGGCATCGCCGACTGGACGGCGAAAGTCGTGTACGCACCCAGCATCATTAACTCGCCGTGAGCCATATTGATGACGCCCATGACGCCAAAGGTGATGGCCAGCCCGATGGCAATTAGAACGAGGACGGATCCCAAACTGAGGCCAAAAAATAAGGTCTCAATGTCCGAATAGAACGTGCGCCAACGGTCGATGGTCTCCACGGCGTTCGTGGCGGCTCGCCGCACTGTCTCATCGTGTTCAGTGAAGCTGCCGTCGGGGGATTTTTCGATTAAGACCGCCAGCTTATTCCGTACATCCTGGCTGACGCTGCTCTTGAGCGTGGCGATTGCGTTGAGGCGTGCATTGGTGTCGGAATCGTCCAGTGCTGCAAGCGCCAAGCCGGTTGCGATTTCCTTTTTGACTCTGGAATTAGTCTCCACACCCATCCGATCGCGCAGCAGCGCCACGGTGGCGTCGTCCAGCGATCGCAACATGTCTTGCACCGCGGCCAGCCGCACCGCCGCGTCCGGGCTCGCCAAGGCGAAGTGCGCCACAGTCGTTCTCAAAGTGCGCCTTAAACCGTTGTTGGTGCCGATCTTGGTGAGGCTATCGGCGGGCGCCGATCCCGCGTCCTTGAGCGATAGTGGGTCGATTAAAGTGAGGGGATCGCCTTCGGCCGACTTGACGATAAATATCTTCTGGTCGTCATTGCGGAAATACAGCCGGTCTTCCAGAAACGCCACGAGCACCGCGCGGATGCTGGGATGACCGCTTTGGCTCAGCCGTTCGACAATACCGGCCTTATCCGAGTAACTCGCCTCCCGCAGCTCGCCGAGGGTTGAGAGGAAGCTCGAGTCACTTGCGGATTGGGAGGACGATTGGGCGCGTACGGGAACTGCAACCCAAAGGGCGAGCAGCAGCATAAACAGCGGCTTATGCCCGCCCGACGGGAGATGTTTCATTACTTGTAGTTTTGTCCAGAGCACTTCTTGGTGACTCTATTGTAATTTCCGCACTTCAATGTCACCCAATCCGCGTCGATGTCCTTGCTGCCCGGCAGGAAGTCGGACCATGCATCGCCCGGCACGGTACCCGCGGATTTCCAAACGACATTGAACTGGCCATCCGCCTTCACCTCCCCGATGTACACCGGCTTGGTGATGTGATGATTCGGCAACACCTTGGCGATGCCGCCGGTCAGATTCGGTGTCTCCGTGCCGACAAGCGCCGCGAGCACTTTCTCTACCTCGGTCGATTGTGCCTTCTGCACTGCCTTCACCCACAGATTGAAACCGATATAGGTCGCCTCCATGGGGTCATTGGTGGTCCGCTTCGGGTTCTTGATAAACGTGTGCCACTGATTGATGAACGCTGTGTTGGCCGGTGTCTTGATACTTTCAAAGTAGTTCCAGGCCGCCAGGTGGCCGACCAGCGGTTTGGCGTCGAGACCCGAGAGTTCCTCCTCCCCAACCGAGAAGGCAACGACCGGAATATCTTCCGCCGAAATCTTCTGGTTACCGAGTTCCTTGTAGAAGGGCACGTTGGCGTCACCGTTGATGGTCGATACCACTGCGGTCTTCTTGCCGGCCGAGCCGAACTTCTTGATAGCGGCTACACGGCTCTGCCAGTTTGAGAATCCGAAGGGCGTGTAGTTGATCGAGATGTCGGCCGCGGCTACGCCCTTCGCGAGCAGGTAGGCCTCGAGGATCTTGTTGGTAGTGCGCGGGTAGACATAGTCCGTCCCTTCGAGCACCCACCGCTTCACGCCGACTTCCTTCATCAGGTAATCCACCGCGGGGATGGCCTGTTGATTGGGCGCAGCACCGGTGTAGATAACGTTCTTGGACGACTCTTCTCCTTCGTATTGAACTGGGTAGAAGAGCAAGCCGTTATCCTTTTCGAAAACCGGCAGCACCGATTTTCTGGAGACCGACGTCCAGCATCCGAACGTCACGGCGACTTTGTCTTTTTCCAGCAACTGCGCAGCCTTCTCGGCGAAGAGCGGCCAGTCGGATGCCGGGTCGACCACCACCGGCTCCAGCTTCTTGCCCAGCAATCCGCCCTTCTTGTTCTGGGCGTCAATCATCATCAAGACCGTGTCCTTCAGCGTCGTCTCGCTAATGGCCATGGTGCCCGAAAGGGAGTGCAGGACGCCGACCTTGATGGTCGCCTGGGCCGTCGCAACGTTGGAGAATCCAATCCCGGCGATCAATAGCCAGGCGGTCATGAGAAATTCGTTACGTTTCATAATTGGCTCCTTTATTCTGAGGTTGAGGAAAGATGCCTTATATCTGGACTTGAAGGCCGATTCCCGCATGCCAGTAATTGGGGGTCAGCCGGTTGTATCTGGTGTCCTGGTAGAAGGACATGATGCGGGCATTGAACTGCTTGATGACGTAATTGAAGTTCGCTTCAGTAGTTTTTTGGTTAACGCTTAAAGATTGCCCCATGGACCCCGCATAAGCATATTTGCCAAGAATCTCGAACTTGCCAACTCCGACCGGCTTTGGAAAGAGGTAGCTTCCAAGTACGTACGCTCCCTGGCTCTTGGCAGCGCCCGGCAAGTATCCACCCAGCCCGTTGTAGCTGGCGTACTCGGACTCGATCGTAAATGCGCCAGCGCCGGACAGTTTCTTTTCGAGAAGGAAATCAACGGTAGTGGCTGTCTTCCCGGACTGAATCTGGGCCGCCCCGCCGATGGCGAGGAGATTCTTATCGCCGTAATAGGTACCGTTCAGGTAGTAGCCATCCTCCGCATCCCAGAAATCGAGTTGGACGCGAGCGGCCCCGATGACATCAGGATTGCCGTCGGCGGATCGACCGTCGAACGCGCCAGCCGAGACTTTCATCTTCACTTTCTTGCCAAAGTCGCCCCAGTAGGCCACACCGTTGTCACGGCCTTGAAAGACAGAGGGCTGTCCGTTCTGAATAGCGTCGGTATACACATTCCAGTTGTGGGCGTAAAACGGGCCATAGAGGTTCGCCCGATCGCTGGGCTCCAGGAAACGGCCCGCCCAGATGTTGAACTTACTGGAAAATTCGAAACGAGCGACCGCGTCCAACACCGCGACGTGGTCGGTGGCGCCGTCGTAATCGGTATTGAACATAAACTTGATCTTGTCCGTGACCGGACCGTTCACGTACAGACGGACATCATTGGCCAGGAACTGGTCGGTGGAATTGGCGCCGTCCGGTTCGGAATGCACGTAGCTGGTCCGCAAACCGCCGCCAACCGTTATCGGACCCAGCGCGACCTGCGCGCGTGACTGCGGGGCCAATAAAAAGCACCCCAACAGCAAAAGCGATCCAGGGGCACATCGTCGCGCAGTGAACAGCCGTTCATTGCGGACACATCGTCTAGACATGAGTGAATTTTTCTCCTGTGGCGCACGAAGCACCTGTTGTGATTTTTCGTGTCACGAAAATATACCCAACGGGGGGAACGTTCGCGCCTAGGAGGGCGACACATGTCGCTTACCCGAAATGGGAAGCGGGATCGCGGCTAGGCATCGAACGAAGCCGACGGAACGAGGTCGACTATGGGTTCAACGTCTAAAAGATTAACGTGTCTGTTAGATGAATTGGAGTATATCACGCAGTTCCCGGCTAGGACCCATAGATAATTCTGATCGACCCCCAAAGAAACCGGCATACAAAGAACCAAGTAGTCCGCTTCCCGATCGATGGATTGTCGTCCCATGAGTCCCACGCCGGCAAGGATTTCTACAACCGGCATCGGCGGTGTTTTCAGATAGCAGTGAAGGTAGTCGGGCTGGATACAGCGAAGCAGCGCGACTCGAAAGGCGAACCGGATGTATGGTTCGCCGCGAATTGCAAGTAAAAAGAGAAGAGATGCTGGGTATTCGCGGGCAAATGAATGTAGTTAGCTTCCCCCTCGAGGCTGCAGTCGGCCGGCGGGGAGGGTCTCACTGTTCACCGTGCCCTCGGCGATCTCGGTCAGCTTCTGATCAGCTCTCGTCAGAGAATTTCGCGCCGCGCAGCAGCAGGGTCAAACAACGCGAATGTCGTCAGGAAAGGCAAGAC
>JAICWG010000157.1 GCA_025934915.1 Nitrospira sp. | reverse complement strand
TTCACAAGAATCTGCTGTAACTCTGTTCTGTTCATTTGGATGAGTCGCGACGCGCGATGGTCTCTTTCGACGGCAATCGTCGTCTTCTTGAACAGATGTCGGACCAGCGGTAACGTGTCGGTGACGATCTCCGCGACGTCGTACTGTTCGGAGTAACCTGCGTATTCTTGCGGCTTCGCAAATCGAAGCAGCCTGGTGACAATTTCACCGATGCGGTGCAGCTGCTCGTCTATAAGCCGAAACTCCGTCTTTGCCGCTTCGGCCTTGCTGCCCATCAAGTCGCGGAGCACCTCCAAATTTCCCTGCATGACCGCGATCGGATTATTGACCTCATGCGCCACGCCGGCGGTGATTTCGCCTATCGCGGCAAGTTTTTCCGACATAATGAGTTGTTGGGTCGTCGTCTCCAATCGTCGATTGGCTTGTTGCAGCTCGAGCGTGCGTCCCTCGACACGCTGATTGAGCTCTTCATTCCACTGGCGCAGCTGCGCGTCGCGCTCCTGGATTTGATCGAGCAGATGATCGAGATGAAGCGCCACTCGGCCGATCTCGTCCTTACTCTCGACATGGCCGGTCCGTGCATCAAGATCGCCGCTCTCGACCTGGGTGATCGTTCCGATCATCCGCTCAAGAGGCCTGAAGATTTCTGCGGCCCATCTCAGAAATAGTGGAACAGTCGCGGCGACTGCAAGCAGGAACGCAAGCCCTATCTCCAGCAAAGTCCGACGCTTCGCTTCGGTGAAGGGCCTCTCGAGAAACCCCGCATAGAGCATGCCGATGCGACGATTGTAGCTGTCGAGGATCGGCTCATACCCCGAGATGTACCGGTCATTGACGACGAAGGCGCTATCGAGCCATGTTCGACCCTGTTCGAGAACGGCGCTCCGCACCTCCGCCGAGACGCGCGTTCCAATGGCCCGTCGAGTGTCGAACAATCGCACATTGGTGCTGATGCGAACATCATCGAGGAACAGCGTGACTGTCCCCTGGCTGCCCTCGGGCAGACCCGAGTCGTGATAGATGAGGTCATTGATCGTATCGACGAAGCCAAGGTTTTGATTCAACAGGATGCCGCCGACCAAGGCGGCGCGCCGCCCGTCAGGCAATGTCAGCGTGCTCGCGGACTGGAGGACCAGACCGCGCGTTTCTTCTGTGCGCGTGGTAGGGGCGCTGCCGACGGTCGGAACGAATTCAATTCGCGCCCGTTGAGCGAGTTCAGGCGATACCGCAGAAAGCTCCGCCTGCTCGAACACGTCGATGCCTGTCTTTGAGCGACCGTCAAGAGCCGAGTTAAGGATGGGCCAGTTCCAGCGGATGGAACTCGAAACCATCGGATATTCGCTTGCGATGAGATGTCGGTCATCGCCGACAATGTAGAGGAAATCAAACCCACGTCTCTGCGCGGTCTCTCTGAGAAGATCTGTAAGGGCGCCGTTTGCGTATTCGTATTTCCGTAGCACCTCCTGAAATCGTGCGGAGTTCGTTACGGAAACCAGGTGTTCCTCTGAGTCTTCTAGAATGCGCGCGAGATACTGGTGAGCGATGGTCAAATCATCGTTCACCTTGGAGACCAGCGCTGCATCAAACTTGGCGTTCCAACGATAAATGCTGATCCCAAGCAGCAGAGGTGGAATAACGAGCATCGGCAGGAGTGCGATCGTGAGCAGACGGTGGCGGACCGAATGTCGATTTCCCCAAGACCTCAGTCCTATATCCGCCAGCTTGCGCATTTGCGGTCGATCGTCTTGCGTGAAATGCCAAGCCGTCGCGCGGCTTCTTCCCGATCGCCCCCCGCCTCGCGGAGTACGGACAGGATGTGCCGTTGCTCCACTTCGGCGAGACTCTGCCCCCCCTGTATCGTCGTCATGCACGAATCTCTCGAAGTCCTCAGGAAAGGCCCCAAGAATCACTGTTCGCTCGATCAGGTTGCGCAATTCCCGGATATTCCCGGGCCAGTCATAGCGCTCGAGGGAAGCGCGTACCTTATCGCTGATCGCGACAGGAGGCAGGCCAAGCTGCTGAGCAAGCTCGCGCATGAACAGCGCGGCGAGTTGCTGGATGTCGTCGCCGCGATCCCTCAGCAGCGGCAGATGAATCTGCATGACGTTGATCCGGAAGTAGAGGTCGGACCGGAAGGTGCCTGCTTTGACGCGGCTTTTCAGATCGGCGTTGGTGGCGAAGATAAAACGAGCGTCGAACGGAATCTCGCGCTCCGAGCCGACCGGCCGAACGCGGCGATCCTCCAGCACGCGCAGCAGCTTGCTCTGCAGCATGTAGGGCAATTCGCCGATCTCATCCAGAAACAGGGTGCCGCCCTGCGCATGCATGAACAGACCATCACGTGGTCTGCTCGCACCTGTGAACGCTCCCTTCAAATGCCCGAACAGTTCGCTTTCGATCACATCCGGAGAAATCGCACCGCAGTTGATCGGCACGAACACCTGGTCGGCGCGATTGGAAAGCGAATGAAGCGAACGGGCAGCCACTTCCTTGCCGGTTCCCGATTGGCCGGTGAATAGTACCGAAGTCGGCAGAGGAGCGACGCGCGCGATGGCCTCGCGCGCCTGTTGGATTACGACGGAGTCGCCGAGCAGTTTGCTCCGCAGGAAGACCTGATGTGAGAGCGACTTCAGTTCGTGGCGCAGCACATAATTTTCACGTTGCAGCCGCATGCGATCAAGACAACGTGCCACGGCGTTCAGCAGTTGGTTGGATCGGAACGGCTTGAGGACGAAGTCGACCACGCTGGCGCGGAGTGCCTCTATGGCGGTATCCAGATCGGCATATGCGGTCATGAGAATCACGTCGGCGAAGAAGCCGATCGCCCGCTGCTCGGCGAGCCAATCGAGACCGTTTTTCCCGGGCATCACGTTATCGAGGATCACGACATCGAAATGCCGAGCGTCGAGCCGGCGCGACGCTTCCTTCGTATCAGATGCCTCCTGGATCGACTTACAGCGTGGTCCGAGAGTCTTGACCAGGAAGTTCCGCATCCCCGGCTCATCATCAACGACCAGAATTGACGCTTGGGCCAACCATGGCCCGAACTCAGAGTCGACCACAGGCTCAACGACTTCGTGGGTTGAATCCACCGACATTCGAGTCTTTCCCGACGCCAGTTACGAAAAAGAAAGCAAACACAGACCGGCGGCTAGCGTATCACATCAACGCTACGGACTTCTGTAACTGTGTTGTCCAAAGAGCCAAGGTCTTACTTTGAGGAAGGCGTAGAGAGTGGTATACAGAGTGGTATACATTGGTCGGGAATTGCGCGTGAAGCACTCAAACAAGTAGGCTGAGATGACTGCTTCACCGAATAAGAAAGCCGATCATGACAACGAAGAAACTCGATGAGGCAAGCGCTGTCGTCAATACGAGCGGAGCTGGTCCTTCGCGGCGTGAAATTCTGGTTCACGGAAGCAAGGTAGTGGTCGGTATAGGGATTGCTACTCTGTTTGGTAATTGGGGAACCTTTTCAAGAGAAGCATATGGAATGGACCGATCGACAATGAGCCTCCTCGATTCTCTGATGCCCGCCCGCACGGGCTTGCTGGTGATCGACATGCAGCGCGACTTTCTCCTGCCGGAGGGTTACGCGGCGCAGGCAGGACTCGACATCGCGCCGTTGGTCGCGACCGTCCGTCCAATCGAAAAGCTGCTCGCAGTGGGGCGGGAAGCCGGACTGCTGATCGTGCATACCCGCGAAGGCCATGTGCCGGACCTTTCTGATTGCCCGCCATACAAACTGGAGAGAAGTCGAAGAGCCGGTGCGGAGATCGGCTCGAAAGGTCCACTCGGTCGTCTGCTGGTGCGGGGTGAAATCGGGCACGATTTCGTGGAGGCTTTACGTCCCCTGGAGCAGGAGATCGTTATCGACAAGCCCGGCTATAGCGCGTTCGCCCACACGGGATTACAACAAACGCTGACGAAGCGCGGCATTGAAACCCTCATTTTGACGGGCGTTACCACAGAGGTGTGCGTCAGTTCGACGTTGCGTGCTGCAATCGACCTCGGGTACCGCTGTATCACCGTGAGTGATGCCTGCGCTTCAGGCCATCTCGGTTTGCATAAAGCTTCATTGGCCATGATCGGTGTGGAAGGCGGCATCTTCGGCGAAGTCGCCACAACCGCTGAGGTCGTTGAACGATTTAGACGATGATTCAGATCAGTTTCAACTTTCCAGATGGATTCTAATGAAAGCAAGAAGTATCCGACTGTCATTGTGGCGCACCTTGGCGGCGGTGTGAAAGAGCAGACGACTGGTCTCTCTGTGCGGAAGCTGGTGACGAACGGTTCGTCACACCATTGCGTTTGACGCTTTCGACCAGGGTGAGAGCACCGGCGAACCACGCCAGCTGGAAGACCCCGACTCCTAACGGAAGACATCAGTGCGGTGGTCGATTACCTGTGCCAGCACTTTGCAGCATCCCCCGTTTGCCACTAAAAGCGTCTCTCATCAGGCCTCACTAGTCGGTCAAGCCGCCGCCAGGCCTGTGATCTCCAAGCGCTCGTTCAGGAACGCGACGAATTGTTTGGAGGTGTGGTGGTCGTCTCTTTGCCGTCCTCACCCGACAGAGTGAGGCAAAATCCATCCCCCCGGTAATCGCTCTTTTCCCTGTGATCCCGATAGATTGTGGGTGTTTTGATACGTTCTCGGTTTTCAAAGTGATGTCGGAGGCAACCATACCCATACAAGGAAGGTGCAGGATGTATGGATGCCGAATGATAGGCCGACTGCCGCGAGGAAGGGGACTGGTATGGCTCTGCCTCGCGGCCGGTCCGGTTGGAGCCGCGGACCAATCGGCCGATACGTCTGACTCAGAGGAACAGCTAGCAGAAAGGAGGGCCTCATGATGCGGCGATCCTTCATGTGGTTGATGATCTTCGGTATAGGTCTGCTGGCTTTCGCACCGGTCGCGACCTCGGCCGAGACGGCATGGATCGATGAGCTGTCTAATTCGGTCAGCTTCTACAAGGCGACCTACCCGAACTCCGATTGGAAACCCTACCAGGACAAACTCACGCTGGTGCGGCAAGCTGTGGATCGAGGGGACCAGCGGACGGTTCGGATGGAGATGGGCAAGTGGTTCAAGATGCTCCGCAATCGGGACTATGGGATTCACGACGTCGCGGCGGATGAACTTTTCAATTTCGCGGTCATGGTCACACCGGTGCAGGAATACGGGATTATGGTGCCGACTCAGATGCCGGCGATTCCGTAGTTGACGGGAGGGATCATGGCTGAGGTTGAGGGGCATGGGCCTCTCAGTAAGGAGGTGGACATCATGCGATTGGCTATAGCATTGATGGTAGGAGGCGTCCTGTTGCTGTGTGTGGCCGTCCCGGCGACGGCGGATGAATCGGGCATGGTGGATGCCAGTCACTATTATGGGTTGACAGGGGTTGTGGCCAAGATCCAGTCCGGGATGCTGTTCGTGCAACCGCCCGTCGGCCTGCAAGCGCGGGCGATCAGCCCAAGGCGGGTTGAGCGGGTCGGATTACACAACGCAAAGATCGGCGACAAGGTCAATCTGTGGGTCGATTCGGGCAACGTGTTGATCGATGCGCGCGCGGATGGTTTGCCGGCGCCGGACCATCGGGTGATCGCGGGCAGGCTCACCTACAGCGACGCATTCTGGAACGAAATCAAGATCTCGACGCCCGACGGCACCGAAGTCTTTGAAGTGGACAGTCTGGCGGGGAGCAAATTTTCGACATTTGCGGAGGGCATGCCGGTCGAGATCGAGTTGGATGCCGACAATGTCGTCATCGACGTGTATCGAGCCCAGTAGTGTCGGTGCGCCTTGACTTGTCTTTCCGACGACGATTACCATCCGTATCGGTGTATCGGTCTCGGATCTCCGGCGAGACTCTGTTCGGGCCGGAGATCTCAAGACACGAGACAATGGTCATCTGCTTTCTCCCATGGACTAATGGGGTGGTGGGGAGGTGTCGATGACGCAGATGGTCCTGTGGGGGGTGGTAGTGTGGCTGGTGAGTGCCGCTACAGTGTTTGGTGAAACCGCTCCGAACCGCGGGCGGGAGAGCGACAGGGGTCCCACCTTCGACGCGCTGATCGAGGCGGAAAAAACAGCGCGGCTCCTGGCCGTGCTCCTCGATTCGGGACGCGCAGTCATCAGCGAGAACCAGCCTCCCTTCGACAGCACCAGCAAAGGCAGAAAGGGATTTACACCGGAAGTCTTCGAGCGGCAGCTCGTCGAGGTTTTTCGGAGCCGTTCGGGCTTGGACCTGAACGATCTGGCCTCGGCTCGTTTATCGACGAAAGCGGTTCGTCTTCTCCGATCGCTGGTTTCCGTCAGCAAACAGGTGGTGGCTGAAGTGCAGGACCAGATTAACCGCTCCGATGGCACGGTCAGCGGGTTCATTCCGGCCGTGCTTGGCGCGCGGGCGGCGGCACAATTCACGAAGCAGACCGGAGTCCAGCTGAAGCAGACCGCGTTGGCTCCCCGAAACCCCGTCAACGCCCCCGATCCATTTGAACAGGCTGCGTTGCGGGACTTCGCCGATCCCGCCTATCCAAGGGAGAAGACCATCACCGAAGTTACGGCACAGAGCGGTGTGCTCCACCTGATGTTTCCGCTCTATGCCACCCGGCATTGTCTGGATTGCCATGGCGAGCCCAAAGGGGAAATCGATAAGACGGGCTATCCCAAGGAAGGACTCCAGCTTGGCTACAATGCCGGGGCGATCAGCGTGGTGATCCCGGTCAAGAAATGACGTCCGCGCGTCTGCTCGTGATCCTCGGAGGTCTACTCCTGCTGCCGGTCGGAATCGGCGGAGGGGCGGAGCTAACCCTTCTGCCGCCTGAACGACCCTCTGGAACCGGAGCCATCGTCCATTCCGACGGATACATTCTGACGGCATACCATGTCGTCGCCGGTGCGCGACGCATCGTCGTGGTCACGTCCGGCGAGGTTCGCGCGCCGGCGCTGATCGTCAGCTCGGATCAGGAGCACGACCTCGCTTTGCTCAAGGTCGACGCGGTGGGGCTTTCGGAAGCGGCACTGGGCTATGCCGGTTCGGTCCGGCTGGATCAGGAGGTGATCACGCTCGGGTTCCCGTTCGGGCTGCGGGATATCTCCGTGACGCGAGGCCGGATCGCGGCGATGCGGACCAAAGGGGTGCGGCGCGTGTTTCAAGTCGATGCCGCGATCAATCCGGGAAACAGCGGAGGGCCGGTATTCAATCGGCGCGGCGAGATCATCGGCATCCTGACGACCAAATTCAGCCATCCCTCGGGGATCATCCCCGAGGGAATGTCGTTTGCTGTCCCGCTCAGTTACGCGACGCCGCTCCTCGCCAACATTCCGGAATTTGATTTTTCCACCATCGGCAAGGGCCGTCGAGAGACAAAAGCCGTCGACAAGAACGACGACCTCATCCGTGAGCTGGCGCGCATCACAGTCCGGATTGAAACCGTGCGAAGCGACTCACCGGCTCCCGCCACGGCATCGGCTTCCGGCCACGCAAAAGCAGAAGAGGCAAGCGCCCTGTCTCGATCGTCGCGGGCCTCGGCTGTTCTTCCTGCGCGAGAGCCAGCCTCTCCCGCTGCCAAGGAGAACGAGCCCTCCGCCCCCATCCAACCGACCGAGATGCAGCGGCTGAAGCAGCGCGGAGTGGTCGGTCCCGAGGACATGCTGTTGGTGCCGGAGGGGGAGTTCCTGATGGGCGCGGACGATGGATTGCCGGATACGCGACCTGTCCATCGCGTGCACCTGAGCGCCTATTGGATCGACAAGTATGAAGTGACCAATGCCCGCTACCGTCGCTGTGTCGAGGCGGGGGTCTGCCAGCCGCCCAAGAACCGCAGCCCGTTCGAAGACCAAGCCCGGGACCAGTATCCGGTGACCAGCGTCACCTGGATGCAGGCCCGCTCCTATTGCCAGTGGGCCGGGCAGCGATTGCCGACTGAAGCGGAATGGGAGAAGGCTGCGCGGGGAGTCGATGGGAGACGCTATGCCTGGGGCAACAATCAGGACCCGATCCTGAACCGGGGCAAGAACGGTGAGAACCAGATGAACCATGGCGAGCCGCAACCGGTCGGGAGTTTTCAGGAAGGGGCTTCCCCCTATGGAGTTCTGGACATGACCGGGAACGTCTGGGAGTGGGTCAAGGATTGGTATGCCGAGGACTTTTATGTGGTCGCCCCGCCGCACGATCCCCAGGGACCGCCGAGGGGTTCCTTTCGAGTGCTGAGGGGCGGAGACTGGGGGCAAAGTCCGCTCGAACTCCAGACGAGCTACCGTGGATGGGATGAGATGACCTATTGGGGTCCCACCTTGGGATTCCGGTGCGTCACCGACGCACCCTGAGCGAACAACTTATAAGGGGTCTGACTTCTCACGGATGCATCGGCCTCTATGACGAACCGATGCAGAAGGAGCAGTACGACATCCCGAAGAATCCTGATACTGAACGGCGCGAAGCGGCTGTTCGAGTGGGTCCCAGCGGCGAGGCGGAGGACGACCGAATGATTCTGCTGCCACATAGTCCACGGATCCTCATCGTCGGTCAGACATTTGGACATCAGCAGAACTCGATTACAGTGGCGCCAAGGCCTGAGGTCCCGTATAACCTAAATTCGCTCGTGTCATCTTCCGGTTCTCATACCAGGAAGAGCTGGTCGATTTCTCACGGCATTTATTCTATCCTAAAAGTGTTTCAAAAATGATAAATAATCGCCACAACGTCAGCTTTCTCGCCTTGACTCAGTTCATCCATCATCACCTACTTTGGTTTTTGATCGGCGCGTATGCCATTTCCGCTGTGTGGCCGACAGCCGGCCTATGGATTCGGAGTGCCACCTTCGGGGATGTCTGGATCTTCCAGGAGAAGTTCCATGTCTCCTTACTCCTACTTCTACTGGCGACACTGATGTTCAACGCGGGACTGGGAGTCAAAACCTCGCACCTCACATCTCTGGCCCAGAAAACCAGAGTATTGTTTGCGGGGCTCACCGCGAATCTCATCATCCCCATGGCCTATATCTTTCTGGTCACCCTCATCATGCGGCTGTGGCACAACCCGGTGGAAGCCCAACACATCTTGATCGGGCTGGCCTTGGTGGCGGCCATGCCGATTGCCGGAGCCTCGACCGCTTGGGCCCAGAACTCCAATGGCAATCTCGCGTTGAGCTTGGGGTTAGTCCTCGCCTCGACCGTACTCAGTCCTGTACTGACCCCTGTCGCGCTGAATGTGTTCGGTGAAATGGCCACGGAGGAATACGAGAGGGTCATACACAACCTCGCCGCGTACGGATCGGGGGCATTCCTGGGTCTTTGGATCGTGTTGCCTTCTCTCCTGGGCCTTGGCGTACGCTTCGTTGCGTCGGAAACTCACCTGACGGCGATCATGCCGTTCCTCAAATTGATCAATTCCATTGTCTTACTGTTGTTGAACTATTCGAACGGATCAGTGTCACTTCCTCAGGCCATCGCCGATCGAGATTACGACTTCTTGGCGGTGACGTTTGCCATCGCGGCGGGCCTCTGTCTCACGGCCTTTTCCTCCGGCTATGGGTTGAGTCGACTCTTCAAGGTCGATAATGCCGAACGGGTCTCGCTGATGTATGGATTGGGGATGAATAATAACGGGACGGGGCTGGTGTTGGCTTCGCTCGCGCTCGCCTCGTATCCCCGTGTCATGGTTCCGATCATTTTTTACAACCTCATTCAGCATCTGGTGGCTGGTGGGGTGCATGAAATAATGGAGCGAAGTGTTGAGAATCAAAAAGCAACGAGTACCTGAGTCGGGGATGCTTTTCTCGGCCCAAATTCAGTTGTTTCTGACTCCCATTTTTATAAGAGAATCCCGTAAACCATGACAATGGGTGCTCGAAGGGGTTTCTTGAGAGGATTTTGAACCGAGGTACAGGCGGAGGTTGAGTCGCCCGGCAGGATTTCGCCAGGCACCCCAGTGGGTCAGATCCCCGTCGTTACGACACACTCAAAAACGCGGCGAGATCGGCTTTTTCTTGATGGGTCAACCCATGCTATAGCGGACGTTGGAGAACTCTACTGTCTCCTTGTACAGTTGACGTCCATTCAGTGATCGTTTCAACCGGAGTTGTGTTACATCACCGGTTCCGTATCTCTTACCAAGGAACAACTTAAAGGAGTTTGACCCTCACGGCTGTCTCTATATATAACGGAGTCCCCTTCACGGCGCAAGCCGCATCGCGGAGGTCTAGGCGAGACTTCGTCCTCAGTTGCTGGTAGCCGAAGTAGCCGAAGTCTGGTTGGCGGGTGATGATGCGAGGAGTGAGGATTCAGACAGGTTTCT
>JAICWG010000282.1 GCA_025934915.1 Nitrospira sp. | reverse complement strand
TGACCAATGGGAAACAGCTCAAGGTAGGAATTGTCGCCGGCTACTTGACGATTGAACAGATAGCCGGTGACCGATTCACCGGACCGTAACGACAGGGTCACGTCGCCGCGGTAATCAAATGCCAGCTCGACGGCCTCGGTTATTTCGGCCATGGAAGCAGGTTTGAACCGTCGCCCTTCAAGGGAACCGGCAAGAGAATCGGGACGATCAACCGCATGGTTTTTGGTGTCGGTCATGAGGCAGAGACGGTTAACGAGAAGAAGGCATCAGCGTCAATTTGGCTGTCCGAGCAAATCCAGAGGCCGTACTAAATGTATCTTCCACCGCCGAGGCCTCATAGCCGCAATGCACCATGCAATCGGCGCATTTTTCATTTCGACCAGTCCCGTACTGCTCCCACTCCGTCGAGTCCATCAATTCTCGGAAGGTTGTTGTATACCCTTCTTGCAGCAAATAGCAGGGCTTCTGCCATCCAAACACATTATAGGTCGGATTGCCCCATGGGGTGCATTGATATTCGCGCCGCCCCATCAGGAAATCCAAAAACAGCGGGGATTGATTGAACTGCCAACCCGGCTTGGGGCGAGCAAGGATCTTGGAGAAGAGCTCTTGAGTCCGCTCCCGCTTCAAGAAATGTTGCTGATCCGGGGCCTTTTGATAACTATACCCCGGGGAGATGGTCATACCTTCGACGCCCAGCGCCATCATGTCATCGAAAAATTTTCTGACTCGCTCAGGATTCGCGTCGTCGAACAACGTCGTATTCGTCGTCACCCGATGACCACGTTTGAGCGCCGCCTTAATGGCCTTGACCGCCACGTCATAGACTCCGTCGCGGCAGACCGCCAAATCGTGCTCGTCCTTGAGTCCGTCCATATGGATGCTGAAGGTCAGGTACTTCGAGGGCTGATACTCGTCCAGCTTCCGCTCCAAGAGGATGGCGTTTGTACAGAGATAGATGTATTTCTTCCGATCCACCAGGCCCTGGACGATCTTCGCGATTTCAGGATGAATGAGTGGCTCTCCTCCAGGAATACTCACCATGGGCGCTCCGCATTCTTCCGCCGCCGCCCAGCATTGTTCCGGCGTCAGCCGCTTGTCGAGGATATGATCGGGATACTGGATCTTTCCACAACCCGCGCAGGCCAGGTTGCACCGAAAGAGCGGCTCGAGCATCAGCACCAAAGGGTAGCGCTTCACGCCCTTCAGTTTCTGGGAGAGCACATACGTCGCCACGGTATACATCTGGGAAATCGGAACAGCCATTCCGTTCTCCTTACTTAATCAGCTTTTGTGAAATCTGCTCTATCTGAATAACTGCTTAAGGCAACCTGCTTGAAGGCACAACAATTTTTGGGATTCTAACATCATGCATAAGGCTCGTCAATTTCGAAGAGGAACGAGGTGGCATGCATCCACTTGCCGCAGTATCAGGGTTTCTGCTACCGTCAAATTGATCTATGTCCAGCCAATCCCGGCGTCCCCAGCTGAGGTCGCTATGAGACGTGTCTCTCTCCGTTCTCGCTATCCTTTCTTGCGTTCCAACTGTTCACACGTCGGTGGACAACGATGAGGGCACGAAAAGTTCTTGGCTCAAGGAGGCCCTGATGAGGGCATTCATTCGATATAAAAATACTTCCATATGATTGAAGCCGTTCAACTTTGTACAGAAGGAGGGCGCATCATGATCATGAAAAGCCTGGTGTTGGGAATCGCATCACTACTTCTGCTCACGTTCGGCTATTTGGGAATATCCTCCGGCGCGAAGGATGCCAGGGGCATTCCTGCTGAGAAAGTGGCGGATATGTTATATTCCGTGATTCAGTCAAACCGCACGTTTTATGCGGAGCATGTTGTAGAACGGATGCAAGCGAAAGGCGCTGCTGTAGCGTCAGAGAATTGGCGCTCCGAAAAAACTTTACCTCTGCCGGCCCAATTTCTACAGGAAACCGCTCGTCTATCGGTCAATTCGAAGGCTAAGGTCGGCTATAAACTCATCAGTCTCTGGCCCATCAACAAGCAGAACGGGTCAAAATCAGAATCTGAGCAAAGGGGTCTGATGGCAACCCAACAGAACCCGAATCGTCCGTACACTGAAGTGGTCATGAACGGAGCAGACTCCTATCTTTTGGCCATCTATGCCGACAGAGCTGTTTCGCAAGCTTGCATCGGATGCCATAACGCCCATCAGGACAGTCCGAGGCACGATTTCAAGCAGAATGACGTGATGGGCGCCATCATGATCATGATCCCACTGAACCTCTAGCGGCACGCGCAAGCGAGGTATCCGAAAGAGGACACCGGCGGTGATTATCCCGCTGCATCAATAAAAGAGAGGCTACGCCTGAAGAGCTACCGGGTACGCACGAAGAAAGAATGAGAGCCTACTGGAGGAAAAGTACCTATCCGCAGCGATTTGACCGAACGCGGCGGCACACGCAAGCGAGGTTTGGAGGCGCCGAGCGGGTTCGAACCGCTGCATCGCAGTTTTGCAGACTGCTCCCTTACCACTTGGGTACGGCGCCTCGGAAGGCGGCATTATAGTCCCTTCTTTTTCTGGAACACAACACAAGACCAACTCACCCGTCAGTTGAATGACGGTTTCATCGCGCATCCGTCAGCGTTTTGAACACGCTCTTTGATATACGGGTTATGCCTCCCTGACCATGCGGGAAGAGCCGGTATGCATTTTTTCTGAGTTCGGGACTGGACAGTTCCAACCGCCCCTGCTGCTGAGGAGCAACCCGTACAAGATCAGCATCGCGATACCGAGATGATGGTAACTCTTCAGGACTTCCCATCTTGCCGAACCCACGACTTCATAATTCAGCACCATGGTCAGCACGACATACACCGCCAGCATCACGTATCCGGTACGGCTCAACCCGCCGCTCATTTTTGCCGCGGCAGCCACGACGACATAGGCCGCCGGTATCATCCAGACGAGATGCTGATCCCACGTGATGGGGGAGAAGAACAGAGCCAACATCAAGGTTCCCGCGCAATCCCTCGCCCACGCGGGATCTCCAGGCCCTTGGAACACCCGACTACTGGACCATGCGAACAGGCTGAGCAGACCAAGCGCGGCAACCCCGACGATTGCATTTGCAACCGGTGAGGGCAGATCCAACACGGGCTGGTAGCCGTGGTCCACTTGCCGAAGACGATGGCCCGGTGGGTACGTGACCAAGTACCGAAGCATGGTATGGCGGAGTGAGAGGTTGCCCTGTTGGAGCTCGTTTTCTTGCCGACCCTCCGCCTGCCGATCAAGCACGGATAACACCACATTCTTGGTCCATTCCGTGTGATGATCCCACCAACTCGTGGGGCCCATGTAGAGGATGGGCAGTACGATCCAAAAGACGGTCGCGAACATTGTGTATGACGCCAATCGCCACTGCCGCTTCCAAAGAAACAGCAACACAAAGAGTGCGGGAGTGAGCTTGAGTACGATACCAAGACCAATCAGCGCCGCACCCAGCCGTTCT
>JAICWG010000012.1 GCA_025934915.1 Nitrospira sp. | reverse complement strand
TACGATGCTATCAGGCTTTCACTCCTTCAGTCGTTTTTCTCTCCGCGAATATCTCGACGCCGCTGGCATCGTCGACGACACAGGTGAGCCGCTCTTCATAAGCATAGGCAAGAGGAGAGAAATTCAAACTGACCCACTACCGGGGATCTGTCGGATCGGGTTTTGGTTGGAGAATTGAGGGTGTGTGCCCAGAAGCTCATACGCACAACGATGATCTTCTGTCTCCTGATGGGGGGAATCGGCGTCGCGGGATGTGAAACCAATCCCTATACAGGCCGGTCACAACTGCTGATGACGTCGGTCAGCCAAGAAACGCAAATGGGAGCTCAGGCCTACAACCAGGTCAAGAGTGACCCCAAAATGAGGCCTTCCCAAGATCCTCGAGAGGTTGAACCGGTGAAACGGGTGGCGGCTCGGATCGTCGAGGCCGCGAAACGGTCGAAGTACGCAGAGATGGCCCAACAGTTTCAGTGGGAAGTCACGGTCATCAAGGATGATAAAACGGCGAACGCCTTTGCGTTGCCTGGTGGGAAGATGGCTGTGTATACCGGCATTTTCCCCATGGCCAAGACGGAGGCAGGCTTAGCGGCCGTGATGGGACATGAGGTGGTGCATGCGTTGGCTCGGCATGGCGCGGAACGCATGAGTCAGGGGCAAGTGACGAATATAGGACTTCAAGTCGTCGGTGCGGCAGTCGGGATGAGTAGTAAGAATCCTGCGCTTGGTCAGGCAACCATGGCGGCGCTCGGTGCAGGAGCGCAAGTCGGCGTACTGCTTCCTTTTAGCCGCAAACATGAATCCGAGGCAGACTATATCGGGATTCTTTTGGCCGCAGATGCTGGGTATGACCCGCGTGAGTCGGTCGCGCTCTGGGAACGGATGGCGCAGGTATCGGGCGATGGAGGCCCGGCAGAATTCTTGTCGACTCATCCGAGCCACGACACCAGGATTGATCAATTGAAAGAGTGGATGCCTGAGGCGATGAGCATCTATCAGAAAAGGATCCCCGTGCTGGCCGCCCCTTTACCGGAAGTAGGTGGCAGGTAAGGACTCTTGCAGATCGTGGCCGTCGAAAGAGGGATTGACCCGTCTGCTTGTTACTAACCCGCTCATTCTTTATACTGATTCTGCGTGGGTGGAAGACTGGATGGTCGCCCGGTGCGTTTCGCATCGAGAGGAAAGTCCGGACTCCATGGGCAGGGCGCTGGGTAACTCCCAGGCGGAGCAATCCGACACCAGCACCACAGAAATCAAACCGCCGATGGCCTAGGCGATGAGATCCCATCTGGTCGCTGCGGCTCAGGTAAGGATGAAACGGTGGGGTAAGAGCCCACCGCGGTGGTGGTGACATCACCGGCACGGTAAGCGTCGCCCGGTGCAAGGCCAAATAGGAAGACATGTGTTGGGCTCTTCATGGGGCTCTGCGCGCCGACTGGCTCGGTCGAGGTCTTCGGGTAGGTCGCTTGAGGTTCGAGGCAACTCGAATCCCAGAGAAATGATCATCCACGCAAAGGGGGATACTTCTTTGCTGGACAGAATCCGGCTTATAGGTCTTCCATCCACGCTCTTCAATCAGTGAAAGCTCCTTTGCGTGAGGCCCTTCATCTCTTTTCCCATCGGCCCACCAGAAGTGGCTGCATTGACGGTCCTTTGTAAGGAGGCTAGGATTCTGAATCTTTCCCCTTGATTTCAAACACATCTCTGCACGATGATGCCTGCATGCACGAGGAATGCCGTTTTTTTAAGGTCTCACTATCGACGGTAGGCCTATATGAGTGCGGTTGGAGGGAGGGGTGCCATGAAACTCACCGGTGCTGAAATCTTCATCGAATGCCTGAAGCGGGAAGGAGTGAAGACGGTCTTCGCGCTTCCCGGCGGGGTCGTCTTGAAGATTTTCGATACGCTCTACCAGCAGAAAGATATTGAAGTGATCTTGACACGTCATGAGCAGGGCGCAGGCCATATGGCGGAGGGATATGCGAAGGCGACTGGGAAGGCCGGCGTGTGTCTGGTCACCTCCGGCCCCGGCATGACCAACGTCATTACGGCATTAGCCGATGCCTATATGGATTCTGTTCCCGTGGTTTGTTTCAGCGGCCAAGTCCCGACCAATTTGATCGGGAACGACGCCTTTCAGGAAGCCGACAACGTGGGTTTGAGCCGACCTTGCACGAAGTACAATTTTCTCGTCAAGGACGTGAACGACTTGGCGGCAACGATCAAAGAGGCGTTTTATATCGCGACGACTGGCCGTCCGGGTCCGGTCCTGGTGGATATCCCGAAAGATGTGTCGATGGCCAAAGCAGAATTCACCTATCCGAATTCTGTCTCGATTCGCGGATACAACCCGACCTATGACGGGAATAAATGGCAGATCAAACAGGCGGCCGAAGCGATCATGAAGGCCAAGAAACCGATTCTCTATGTCGGCGGAGGGGTGATCTTCTCAGGAGCCTCACAGGAACTGCTTGAACTGGCCGAGATGACACAGATCCCGGTGGACATGACGTTGATGGGCCTTGGCGCCTTTCCAGGAGAGCATCTTCTTTCCCTTGGGATGCTCGGGATGCACGGGACCTATCAGGCTAACATGGCTATACATTATTCCGATCTGGTGATCGCGATCGGCGCACGGTTTGACGACCGGGTGACGGGGAAGGTGTCGGAGTTCTGTCCCTATGCGAAAGTGATTCATGTCGATATCGACCCGACCTCCATTCGAAAAAATATCCATGTCGACATTCCGATCGTCGGCGACTGCAAGACGGTGCTCCGTGAGTTGAATCAGATCTTGCGCGCGACGGTCAATGGAGAGCAGAAGGATCTCCGGAAGCCCTGGTGGGATCAAATCCGAGAATGGCAACAGGCCCACCCGTTGACCTATCACCAAGAAAAGGACGGGCCGATCAAGCCGCAGCAGGTGGTCAAGCGGTTGTATGAACTGACGAAGGACCGGGATCCGATCGTCTCGACGGATGTCGGACAGCACCAAATGTGGGCGGCCCAGTATTTCAAGTTGGCGAAGCCAAACCGGTGGTTGACCTCAGGCGGGCTTGGCACGATGGGCTTCGGATTTCCTGCCGCGATGGGCGCACAGGCTGCTTTCCGAGATCGACTGGTCCTTTGCATTGCCGGTGACGGCAGTGTCCAGATGAACATGCAAGAAATGGCGACGGCTGTCGTGAGCAAGCTGCCGGTCAAGATCATCATCTTGAACAACGGATTTCACGGTATGGTCCGACAATGGCAGGACTTGTTCTACGAAGGGCGCTACGCGTCGAGCTATCTGGATACCACTCCGGATTTCGTCAAACTGGCGGATGCTTATGGAGCGGTCGGTTTGCGAGTCAAGAAGGTCGGCGACCTTGATGCTGTCCTGAAAGAAGCCTTGGCGACGGATAAGCCCGTCATCGTGGATGTGCCGACATACCCCTATGAGAATTGCTATCCGATGATTCCGGCCGGTGGCTGCAACCATGAGATGATCCTGGAGGATCCGCCTGAACTGAAGAAAAAGCAATCCGGTGCGGCCAAGGTGACGCCGGAGGATAAGGACACGGTGTTAACGGCATAAAGGAAGTGTTGAGCCACAAGTGCTGAGTGCTGAGACGTGTACTAGGTTCTCAGTGCTCAGCAATCAAAACTACGAAAAATGGAACACATCATCTCGGTCACTGTTGAAAATAAATTCGGGGTCCTGTCGCGAGTCGCCGGGTTATTCAGCGGCCGGGGGTTCAATATCGAGAGCCTGTCGGTAGCCCCGACGCTTGATCCATCCATGTCTCAGATGACGATTGTGACATCGGGTGATGAACGAATCATCGAGCAGATCGTGAAGCAGCTGAATAAGCTCATCGATGTCATCAAGGTCGTGGACTTGAACGAAACGGAATTTGTTTCACGAGAGACGGCGATCATCAAGGTGCACACGAAGGATGCGGATCGAGCTGAGGCGCTCAGAATCGTGGATATCTTTCGGGCGAATGTGATCGATTCGACGCCGAACACCTACACCATCGAAGTCTCAGGAGATCCCAAGAAGATTGAAGCGATCATCAACTTGCTTCAGCCGCTCGGAATCAAAGAGTTGATCCGCACCGGTCGGGTAGCCGTCGCACGGGAACCGGTTCGTTCTACTGCGATTCAAGCAAAGAAGGTCGCCCGCGACTAACGTCCTGCGACACGCCCAATTTTGCTATACACTGAGGGAAAGGGGTGGTCATGAAAATTTACTACGATAAGGATGCCGATATTCAGCAGATCCGAAACAAAACCGTAGCCGTGATCGGCTATGGGAGTCAGGGGCATGCGCATGCGTTGAACCTGAAGGAAAGCGGTGTGTCGGTCGTCATTGGGTTGCGTGAGGGCGCTTCGTGGAAAAAAGCCGAGCAGAGCGGACTCAAGGTCATGCCCGTCGCCGATGCTGTGAAGACTTCCGATGTCGTGATGATTCTGGCGCCTGATGAAGCGCAAGCCGCCGTCTATCGGCAAGAAGTGGCGCCCAATCTTAAGGCTGGATCCTATTTGGCATTCGGTCATGGTTTCAATATTCACTTTGGACAGATTGTGCCGCCGGCCTCTATCAATGTCTTCATGGTCGCCCCGAAGGGGCCGGGCCATCTCGTTCGTTCCGAGTACATGAAGGGCAGTGGGGTGCCTTGTCTTCTGGCGATCCACCAGGATCCCAGCGGCACTACAAAGCAGGTCGGATTGGCCTATGCGAGTGCGATCGGCGGTGGGCGCGCCGGTGTCATCGAGACGAATTTTCGAGAAGAAACCGAGACCGATCTTTTCGGCGAACAAGCTGTGCTCTGCGGAGGGCTGACGTCGCTGATCCAGGCCGGATACGAGACTCTGGTCGAAGCCGGGTACTCTCCGGAGATGGCCTATTTCGAATGCCTGCACGAGGTGAAGCTCATCGTCGATCTGATTTATCAGGGTGGGATCGCCAACATGCGCTACTCGATCAGCACGACGGCGAAATACGGTGATGTGACCAGAGGGCCGCGTGTGGTGACCGAACAGACGAAGCAGGAGATGAAGAGGATTCTCGAAGAGATCCAGACAGGGCGGTTTGCCAAAGAATGGGTTTTAGAAAATCAAGCCAACCGACCAGTCTACAACGCACTCCTTGCCAAAGGCGAGGCCCACCCCATCGAGGCCGTCGGAGCCAAGCTGCGGGGTATGATGCCGTGGCTGAAGAAGGATCAGCTCGTCGATAAGACTAAGAACTAGGGATGTTGAAACAGACTGCCAGCTTCGTTCTTGCATCGTTCAAAAGTGCAAGGTACGATAAGAACGTACATCGCTTCCCCCTTTTCATGCACGACGGTCCTGCCCACGGAGAGGCGCGTCTTGGCGTGAGGTGGACGAGTGAGAGGGGGGCAGTCCGTTTGAACACCCTCATAGAGTGAGGCAATTCCGTGGCGGATCGAGCGGTCGGCTTCCCCTTTGCCAAAGAAGGAATTCCTTTCATCGCGGTTCCCGCCGGCGTTACACTGTTGACTGGATGGCTGGGCTGGTCGGTCGTCGCTGGTGTCGGCGCCATCGCGACGTTGTTTACTGCCTGGTTTTTTCGGAATCCGGCTCGGGTTGTACCGCAAGGTCCAAAGCTCGTGGTTGCTCCCGGCGATGGGAAAGTGATCGCCATCGAGGAAGAGTTTGAGCCGCGCTACCTGAAAGAACGCAGTGTCAGGGTCACGATCTTTTTGAATGTCTTCGATGTCCACATTAATAGGATGCCCTGTGACGGGGAGATCGAAGATGTGCAATATCAACCGGGTCTGTTTTTGGTCGCCAACAAGCCTGAAGCCACGTTGAGAAACGAACAGAACGCCATGATGATCAAGACGCATGAAGGCGTGAAGGTGCTGTGTGTGCAAGTGGCTGGATTGATCGCTCGACGCATCGTGTGTTGGATCTCGTCACGGGATCGAGCCATCCGAGGTGAACGATATGGGTTGATCCGTTTCGGATCGCGCATGGATACCTTTCTGCCGATGGGCACAACACTGCGAGTGGCTGTTGGTGAACGGGTGAAGGGTGGGGAAACTATCCTGGGAGAGCTGCCATGAAAACGGCAGGATTCAGAAGTTCGTTTGGAAAGGAAGGGAAACGGCGGAAAGCCGCCATGCATCTCATTCCGAATTTGTTCACTACCGGTAATTTGTTTTGCGGCGTATTTGCGATACTGTCCGTCTTTAACGCCAATTACATGGAAGCGGCTATTGCGATTCTTGTCGCGATGATTTTTGACGTCTTGGATGGGAAATCGGCCAGGCTGACCAACAGTACGAGTCAGTTCGGGCTGGAGTATGACTCGCTGTCCGATGTGGTCTCATTCGGTGTCGCGCCAGGTTTGTTGATCTACTCCTGGGCGCTGAGTGGGCAAGGTACGTTCGGCGTGGCCGTGATGTTTGCCTATGTGGCCATGGGAGCCGTGCGGTTGGCGCGATTCAACTCGACCGTCGCGCTGTCAGACGGGAAGTACTTTACTGGTCTGGCTATTCCAGCCGCTGCCGGGGTGGTGGCGTCCTTGGTAGTCTTTGATCACTACCTCCTCAAGATGGAAGGGGACGTCAAGCCGATCGTGGTCTTGCTCATGACGTTAGCGCTTTCGTTTTTGATGGTCAGCACGATTAAGTATCGCAGCTTTAAAGAACTGAAATTCAAGGGCCACCGGCAGATCACCTATCTGGTCTGGGGTATCCTTACCCTGATGATGGTGGCAGCCTGGCCAGCGGTTATGTTATTTGTCATCTTTGCTGGCTACGCATTGATGGGACCGGTCGAAAAAGTCTTTTGGCTGGTTGCTCCGGCAGCCGGGAAAAAGAGTATCGGAAAAGTCGAGTCCCCGTCGATCGAATCAAACTCATAACGGTGAAAAACAGCGGGAGGAACTGAAAAGGTTTTGACCGGCTAAGACGAGGAGTAGTACGCAAGCCGTCCAGAAACAGGGTGGTGAACATTCTGAAGAGAGCTGGTGGGTGGTGCAAACCAGCCTGGATACTGCCGAACTCGCCTCCGAGCCGAATCCCCGAACATGAAGTAGGAGATTCCGCCTTGCCTCCGTAAGAGGCAGAATGAAGGGTCTGATGACCGGTCGGACTTCAGACCAAATCAGGGTGGTACCACGGAGTGCGTGAAGCCTTCGTCCCTGGGTAAGTGAGGGGCCGAAGGCTTTTGTGTTTCTAGAGGGGGAAAGGTGGTGCAACCATGACACGCACGATCAGAATTTTCGACACAACCTTGAGAGATGGCGAGCAGTCGCCCGGCGCCAGTATGAATGTGGAAGAGAAGGTCATGGTTGCCAAACAACTGGCGCGGCTCGGCGTCGATATTATTGAAGCGGGATTTGCCTATAGCTCGCCCGGAGATTTTGAGGCGGTGCGACGTATCGCGCAGGAAGTCGAAGGACCGACGATCTGCAGTCTGGCGCGGGCTCGACCCGAAGATATCGATCGAGCATGGGAGGCCTTGAAAGGCGTGCCGAAGGTCCGCATCCACACGTTTCTTTCTACGTCCGATATTCACCTGAAGCACCAGTTTCGAATGACGCGGGAACAGGCCAAGCAGCGTGCCGTGGAGATGGTCCAACGGGCGCGGGGTTATGTTGATGATGTCGAATTCTCGCCAATGGATGCGAGCCGGTCGGATCCGTCGTTTCTCTACGAAGTGCTCGAGGCGGTTATTGCCGCTGGAGCCGGCACCGTAAACATTCCCGACACGGTGGGGTATGCCGTCCCACAAGAATTCGGCGCACTGATCAAGGGAATTTGCGACAAGGTCCCTAATGCCGAGCAAGCCGTGATCTCCGTTCATTGTCACAACGATTTGGGTGTTGCAGTGGCGAACAGCTTGGCGGCGATTATGAATGGGGCGGGCCAGGTGGAATGTACGATCAACGGAATCGGAGAGCGCGCGGGTAATACGTCCTTGGAAGAGATTGTGATGGGACTCCGCACCAGAACGGATTTTTACCGAGCGGATACTGGCATTCGAACCGAAGAGATTGCGAAGACCAGCCGGTTGGTCAGCAAGATCACCGGAATGGTGGTGCAGCCCAATAAGGCGATCGTGGGGGCGAACGCTTTTGCCCATACGTCGGGCATTCATCAGGATGGTTTGCTCAAAGAGAAGACGACCTATGAAATTATGCGCCCGGATTCGATCGGATTGGTCGAAAGCCAGATGGTGATGGGCAAATTGTCCGGGCGTCATGCCTTCCGGCAGCGTCTGGAAGAGTTGGGTTACAAGCTCGGCGAGACAGAGGTCAATCACGCCTTCGAGCGGTTCAAAAAGCTTGCCGATCAGAAAAAAGAGATCTTCGAGGAAGATCTCGAAGTCATCGTATCCGAAGAGTTGTCGAAAATGGCCGAGCGCATCGTCTTAAAGGAGCTTCAGGTCTCGAGTGGAACTGATCGGATTCCAACAGCCACGGTTGAATTGGACATCGACGGCACACCTTTCGTTCAGACCGGGACCGGGGATGGGCCGGTGGATGCCGTGTACCGTACCATTGTCGCTATGACACAGACGAAGAGTAAGTTATTGATGTATGTGGTGAAGGCTATCACCGGTGGAACAGATGCACAGGGAGAAGTGTCGGTGCGCGTGCAAGAGGATGGTCGGACGGTCACAGGCCACGGCGCCGATACCGATATCATCACGGCGTCCGCTCGGGCCTATATCAGCGCCCTGAATAAGCTGGCCTACCTGACGACGAAACAGGCGCAAGGCGAGCAGAAGGTGAACTTGATTTGACGCGGTCTCCACGGTACAGTTTCACTCTCCGTGGTGAGGTCTGTTCGATTGAGAGGGCTTGTCCTTGTTCAAGGTGACGCTGGCGGATCGCCCCGAGTTTCTAGCCGGGGACGAGACTCGCTTGCGGGAGATTTTGCACCCTGCCAAGCATCAGCTCAAACTGAATTACAGTCTGGCCCACGGGACATTACCGTCCGGTCAACGCTCTAAGCGCCACGTCTTGGCCTCGTCGGAAGTCTATTACTTCATTTCAGGGCGGGGCCGCTTCACGATCGACGATCAAGTCACGCCGATCGAAGCAGGCACGACTATCTATGTGCCGCCGGGAGGAAGACAGTTCGTCGAAAATACCGGGGAGACCGATGTCGAGTTTTTGTGTCTCGTTGATCCGGCCTGGCGGATTGAAGATGAAACGATACTGGAATAGGCCATAAGCCGATTGAGTCATCGAAAGGAGCGACTGTGAAGGCCAAGATTGCAGTGCTGGCCGGTGACGGGGTTGGGCGCGAGATTGTTCCCGAAGCCGTGAAGGTCCTGAAGGCCATTGCCGAGAAGTATGGGCACTCATTCGAATTTGTTGCAGCCGATATCGGCGGACAAGCGATCGATAAACTGGGTGTGCCGCTGCCGAAGGACACATTGGCGCTTGCCAAGCAAAGCGATGCCGTCTTGCTGGGCGCCGTCGGGGGACCTCGATGGGAGAACTTGGAGTACAGCCTGCGACCGGAGCGCGCATTGCTCGGAATCCGAGAAGCTTTAGGGCTCTATGCCAATTTGAGGCCGGCCAAGCTCTATTCGAATCTAGTGGATGCGTCCACATTGAAGCGCGAGGTTGTCGAAGGGATCGACATTCTTGTGATCCGCGAGCTCACCGGCGGTATCTATTTCGGCAAACCGAAGGGGATCGAAAAGTTGCCCAACGGTGAAGAGCGAGGGGTCAATACGGAAGTCTATTCGACGGAAGAAGTTCGGCGGATCGCCAAGGTTGCATTCGCGGCTGCTCGGAAACGGCGGAAGAAAGTCACCTCGGTCGATAAAGCGAATGTGTTGGAATCGTCCGAGCTTTGGCGCAAGGTGGTTATCGACGTCCATGCGTCCTATCCGGACGTCGAACTGGGCCATATCTACGTGGATAACGCTGCGATGCAGCTGGTGCGGAATCCGAGACAATTCGACGTGCTCCTCTGCAACAACATGTTCGGAGACATTCTGAGCGATGAAGCGGCGATGCTGACCGGTTCGATCGGTATGTTGCCGTCGGCGAGTATCGGGGCCAAGGTCGGCCTCTTTGAACCGATTCATGGAAGCGCTCCGGACATTGCAGGGAAAAATATCGCCAATCCCATTGCCACGATCTCATCGGTCGCCATGATGCTGTCATATGCCTTTCAACTCGATAAAGAAGCGGAAGCGATCGAACAGGCCATCGTAAAAACGCTCGACCTTGGATATCGGACCAAAGATATTCAGAGCTCCGGCGCGAAGATCGTCGGCACTGTGGAGATGGGTGAGGCAATCGTCCGAAATTTGAATTAGTCAGCAGGTCTGAACTGTGGCAGCCATTCTTTCCACATGGATAATCAGAACACTCGCAGGCAACGGCGAATCTGGTTGTACGGGAGACGGTGGACCTTCAAGCCAGGCCCGTTTGAACGAACCCAAGGGCGTGACGATCGATTGCCACGGCAATGTCTATGTGGCCGATTCAGAAAATCATGTCGTTCGCAAAGTCGATCGTGTGACCGGTGTCATCTCAACGGTGGCCGGCATATCCGGCGAGAACCCTCTACCCTTAGCTGTGGACGTGGGTGTACCAGCTCAGTCTACGGATGAAGACCCTTTAGCCGATGGTGCCGGAGAGACCGGTTCGGCGAAATTTACTCAGCAAGCCGATTTGAGCGGAACTGTCCGGTATTGGACGAATCAACCAGCCACGTCTACCAAACGGTATGGCGGGGACGGCAAGGCCGCGGTGCATGCGCAGCTGAACTTCCCTACGGCAGTCGCCGTGGACCGGGAGGGGAATTTATATATTGCCGATACCATGAATCATCGCGTACGGATGGTTGATTCAGAAACAGGGATCATTTCAACTCTGGTCGGAACTGGTCAGGCCCGATTTTCCGGTGATGGTGGCCCCGCCAACCAGGCTGCGCTCAATGAACCGGCGGCGCTGGCCGTTGACGACGCAGGTCGACTCTATATCGCCGATCAAAGCAATCATCGCGTACGGGTGGTAGATCTCAAGACCTGTGTGATTCGGACAGTCGCTGGAACCGGAATTGCGACCTACGACGGAGATGGGAAGCCGGCTGTTGACGCGGCCCTTGCCGGTCCCAGTGGATTGGCTCTGGCAGATAACCGTTTGTATATTGCCGATACCTTCAACGGCCGAGTCCGATGCGTCGAGCTTTCGTCAGGGTTGATGACCACGGTGGCAGGTGACGATGGAGTCTATCGGTACGAGTCCCCGTCGGATGCCCCTTCGCCCAGCCTTTCGCGCCCGACAGGAATTGCATTGGATCAGGAGGGACGTCTTTTTCTGACCGATTCAGACAATCACCTCATCCGGCAGTGGGATTGGTCATCCGAAATGGCGTTCTGCGTGGCGGGGCAAGGACTTCCATCCTATTCCGGCGATGGCGGCGTCGCACGAGAGGCAAGTTTGTGTTACCCATTCGGTATCGTTGCCGATCGCGCCGGAACGTTGCTGGTGGCCGATACTTTCAATCATCGTATTCGCATGTTGACGTTGGAGTAGGCGCTTCATGATCAAGAAGAAACCAGGGTACACGGTGGCGATCCTTGGCGCGACCGGCGCGGTCGGAAAGGAAACGCTGGAGATCTTGGAGGAACGAAAATTTCCGTTGACGGGCCTCCGGCTCTTCGCGTCCAAACGATCGGCCGGCGAGGTGATGACGTGCCAAGGCAAGGAGTGGAAGGTTGAAGAGTTGACAGAATCGTCGTCGTTCGAAGGCGTCGACCTGGCGTTTATCTCGGCCACGGATGCCATCAGCAAAGACTACGGTCAACGTCTGGGCGCCTCCGGTATTGTGGTGATCGACGATAGTGCCGTGTTCCGCATGGACGATCAGGTCCCTTTGGTGGTTCCAGAGGTGAATGCTGCAGCCTTACGCGCCATGCCTCGTGGGATCGTGTCCATTCCCAACTGTACCACCACGCCGTTGGTCATGGCGCTCAAGCCGCTTCATGATGCGGTGGGAGTGAAGCGTGTGGTGGTGACGACCTTTCAATCGGTGTCGGGGACCGGAGCGGCGGCCATGGACGAGCTGATGGATCAAACGAAGGATTTGCTGGCGTTTCGCGACGTCACGGCCAAGGTCTATCCCTACCAGATTGCCTTCAATCTGTTGCCTCACATCGGCTCCTTCAACGAGGGAGGTGACTGTTCGGAGGAGGTCAAAATCGCGAATGAAACCCGAAAGATTCTCGATGCGCCGAACCTCCGAGTCACGGCGACGACGGTGCGCGTTCCCGTCCTCCGTTGCCACTCCGAAGCGATCAACGCTGAATTGGAACGCCCACTGAACGCGAACGAGGCGCGTGCCGCGCTGGCAGCCATGCCCGGCGTGATAGTCTACGATGATCCAGTGAAGAAGTTGTACCCGATGCCGCTCGATGCGACGGGAAAAGATGAGGTTTACATCGGCCGTGTGCGGGAGGATGAGTCGATTGCCAACGGTCTCAACCTTTGGGTTGTCTCCGACAATCTTCGCAAAGGAGCGGCGCTGAATGTCATTCAGATCGCCGAATGTCTCATCACGAATTAGGAGAACGCTCAAACAGTTTGGCAGCAAGGTCGCAGTGAGCGAGGAGGCGAGGCGTACTGTTTCTCGTGCGTTGCGCCTGTGAGCGATGCGAGAACGAAGCTGCAGAGCTGTTTCAGCGTTCTGTCATTGGGATGAAAGTTGATGCCGGAATGGACTACGCTGGGCAAGATTCTGATCGGAATAGGCCTCGGTATTGTCGCGCTCGGAGTTCTATTGGTCGTTGTGGACAGGATACCCGGAGTAGGGAACGCCTTCACTTGGCTCGGCAAGCTTCCGGGTGACATCTCAATCAAACGTGATAACTTCAGCTTTTATTTCCCCATCGCAACAAGTATTGTCCTTAGCGTCATTCTGAGTCTGCTATTCTATCTCGTAGGATGGTTCTTCCACCGATGATAGCCGCACGGCTTTTGGCCGGAGCTGCCGGACTGGGCATCTCCCTCGGCTCGGTCATGATTTCGGAGACCCACGCTGCGCAATCGATTCGCGTGCTGTTGGCTCCAGATGTCCAGCAGCTGGAAGTGCATACCGATCAGACCATTTGGGTGACCGACGAACATGATCAGGCGTGGTCCTATCGGCCTGTCTTGCGGATCAAGGTGCGTGGCCATGCATTGATCCTCAACGGCAAACCGGTGGTAAGTGAACAACTGACGTTACGGGCCGGAAATCACGATCTCAAACTCTGGCTGAGCCAGAATGGTAACAAGACTGCGTTTCATGCGGAGGATGAGAAAGGCGCACTCCAAGTCAGCGGGTTGATCCAGCTTGTTCGGCGAGGAAAGGGACTCCTCCTCATCAATCACGTCGATTTGGAAGAGTATGTCAAAGGTGTCGTGCCGGCAGAAGCGAATCCGGTCTGGCACCTTGAGATGCTGAAGGTTCAGGCAGTCGCTACTCGAACCTATGCGTTGTATCAGCACATGCTCAGCTCCACTCGGGACTATGATGTGGTCTCGGATATTCAGGATCAGGTGTATCGCGGCCGGCAAGGCATCGACGCGCGGGTGGTGGAGGCGGTGGAATCGACGAGGGGACTCGTGGTGACTTACCAAGGCGCTCCGATCTATGCCGCGTTCTCTTCGACCGCTGCCGGGATCACGGAAGATGCCATGATTGTGTGGTCGAAGGATCTCCCGTATTTGAAGGGCGTAGAATGTCCGTTCGACATCGAGTCTCCGTACTATCGGTGGAAGGCTTCCGTGAAGATCGATACCTTGGAGAAGAATTTGCGGCAACAAGGATTTGCGGTGGGAACGATCTCGACGGTCACACCGCTTGCTTATAGCCGCGCCGGACGAGTCGCGACTCTGCGGATTGTGCACTCGAGCGGAGAGTTGACGCTACGGGGCGAAGACCTGCGTAAAGCGGTGGGGTATACGGTGGTACCCAGTACGCAATTTACGATTGAGTCGGTCGGAGAGCACATCGTCATCTCCGGCTACGGCGCAGGTCATGCGGTTGGTCTTTGCCAGTGGGGTGCGAAAGAGCTGGCTGAGCTGGGCTATTCCTTTTCGACCATTCTTCGCTACTACTATCCCGGAACGGAACTCCAGGACGCGTCGTTGACCCAGATGCCTCCAGCACCGTCGCTTCCCTCAGTTCCTGCATCCTGATGCAACTGTCGGACTTTGACTTTCCGTTCGACCCCTCCCTTGTCGCGTTGCAGCCGATACTTCCGCGAGATCGCGCGCGATTGCTGATTCTCGATCGCCACACCGGCCGGCTTGTACATCATCGTGTTGCCGATCTTCCGTCCCTGCTCAATCCGGGCGATCTGCTGGTCGTGAATGACACGAAAGTTTTGGCGGCTCGAGTGTCAGGAATCAAACAATCGACTGGAACACCGGTTGAGGTGCTGTTCGTGAAGGATCTTGGTGACAGTCGGTGGGAGATCCTGGTCAAAGGCACCTTCCGTACAGGGCAGGTCATCGAATTTGATCAGCAATCCCGGGCAACGATCGTGAAACGCGACGCGAAAGGCACTGAGGTGGTGGTAGAAAGCTCGGTACCGGTTACACAGTTATTTGAAACACGAGGCCTCATGCCGCTGCCCCCATACATCAAGCGCGCACCGACTCAGGAGGATCACCGCTGGTATCAGACGGTCTTTGCCAAACACGAAGGGGCGATTGCTGCACCGACCGCTGGACTTCACTTTACCGAAGAACTATTTCGGCGACTGAACACGTCGGGGATCAACATTGTCACGGTGACACTCCATGTAGGTCCTGGTACGTTCAAGCCGGTAACGACCGAGCGGATAGAGGACCATCAGATGGGGGGAGAAGTATTTCATCTCAGTGAGAAAACGGCCAGCGCGATCGAGCACACTAAACGTGCTGGTGGTCGGGTAGTCGCCGTGGGTACCACAGTTGTCCGTACGCTTGAAACCGTTATGAAAGAAAAGGGGGAGATGGTGGCGATGTCCGGGGAGAGCCGTCTCTTCATTACCCCAGGGTTCCCGTTTAAGGCCGTCGATGCCCTCATAACAAACTTTCACCTACCGCGGACCACATTGTTGATGTTGGTGTCGGCCTTCGCCAGCATCGAGCCGATGCGCAAGGCCTATGAAGAGGCGATCAAAAAGCGGTATCGCTTCTACAGTTACGGCGACGCGATGCTGATTCTGTAGCCCTTCCATCCTCCCACGCCTTCTGCTCGAAGGTCGTTCTCACGGGCGACGTTCAAACAAAGTGTTGAATCTAAATTGATGCAGGCAGGATCTGTTTGGATACAGTTGCTACGTAGAGTGTCTACGAGCCGATAGTACGTAATCTTACGACTCCAAGTCATTCCACGCTTTGCTGTCTTGCTCGGCTCTCAATGTACGTACTTTTCGTTGGCGCTAGTTTTGCTCATCTGTATGGCAACCGTCGGTTGCAAAGTCCTTTGCTGAAGGACACAGCCTCAGGTTGGCGGGTTGGATCTTCTAGTAGGTCAGATCGCTCCAGGAGTGATGAGGAAAAGTGTGGGCGCGTTGCTTTGTGAGAGGCCCTAGTCTCGCATATGTCTAGCTACAGATGTCTTCAATTGAGCGCCAGATGAGCCCATTAGAAGTGTCGAATAGGGAGGTACTCGTTGGGCTCTCGTTCGCATTTGTCTTGATGGGGGTTTACGGGTACGTCATCTTTCGTCTAGACCGATATGTGCGACGAAAGGGCTACCAGTCTCCCTTTCGCGGAATCTCAATGATGTTCGCTTATTTCGTGATGGTCGGCCTGGGGTTCTATTCCGATGTGTTATCTCCTGAAAGCTGCTGGAGATGCTCGCCCGCCGCAAACCCCGAGTATTTCCAACCTGAACTTCTCTGGGAGCATGTGCGGCGATTTGTTCTTCGCTTCTCGGCGGGCGCTACGCTGGGAATGGTGGTCATCGCAGGGATTGTCCTCGCTGTGCCGCGGCGTGCCCGACGATCTGGAGTCCGACGCGTCAGAGTGCCCTGGCAGGCAGTTGCCTACGTCTGGCTATCTCTCACACCCCTATCCCTGCTTGCAGTATGGGCATGGGATCTAGGATGGAGTTCCGCCTATAACTTGTCCGTTCTTTGCTTCAGTGCCTACGTCGCCTCTTCCTACCTTGCGAAACGAATGCGCGCCACAGGTATGAAGCAGGCATTGCAGGATGATCCTCGCCCGCCGGTCCTCTATCTCCGCGCGTTCGACAGCGAAGACGAGATGTTTGCGGCACTATCGTATGACGAGTGCACGCAACTCGGCGTTCCCATGCGGAATCCCCAGGCTTGGCGTCATCCAGCCACCCTAGAGGAGTATTTTGCGCAGGAGATCAAACGGAGCATCGGGCCATTCATCGCCCTGGGAGACCCGCACGATTATCTACCGCCCGGAGGAGCCGAACGCGCGTATTTCGCTGACGATAGCTGGCAGGACGTCTTCAGAGTCCTTTCCCTCCAAAACAAATTCATGCTCATGAAACCAGAACGCGCTGGCAATCTGCTGTTGGAACTTAAGTTGATTCGCGACACCGGTCTGCTGGGCAAGCTGATTATCGTCACCGGTCCTTCCCCTCATCGTCGCTTACTCCCAAGGTCATGGTCGATATATTCGGAAAGCAAGAATTTGAATAAGTTTGCGGCTGATCTAAAGTCCATCGGACTCCAGGCAGGCAACTACCCAGATCGGGGTGCGGTTGTCGGGTTCGATCTCGACGGTCAGGCAGTGCTGATAGCTGCAAATTCACGGACGCCTGTGGATTATATATCGGCAGTTCATAGAAGGTGCTTGGAAAGCTCCTAATCGACGCAGGTTTGTTGTGCTGCTTAATGAAAACGGGCGCGCTCACTTCGTTGAAGCCATCGCAGACACTCTAGTGGCTATGGCGACGACCGCACCGTTCTGAAGTAGGAGGCGAACATGGAAGAAACAAGTAGCATTGAATCGACCCAGGGTGCGGTACGAAGATCCTCAGCACACTCGATTCCCCTCGTTACGCTTGCGTTGATCGTCTGCAATGTCCTTGTGTTCGTTCTCATGGGCATCAACGGCATCTCTCTTATCGATCCGTCACCGAACATCCTGAAAGCTTGGGGAGCTAATTATGGCCCGATGACGACCGCAGGGGAATGGTGGCGGCTGATCACGGCGACCTTTGTTCATATAGGCATTTTTCATTTGATAATCAACATGTATGTCCTATTCAGTGTGGGCGCCTTCCTTGAGCTATTGTTGGGCAAAGCGACTTATTTGCAGCTTTACTTTTTATCAGGCATTGCTGAGAGCATTGCGAGCCTTGCGTGGAACCCGTACGTGGCCTCGGCTGGAGCATCCGGTGCCGTATTCGGTTTGTATGGATCGTTTATCGCGCTTTTGATAACCGACCGATCACTTCTGGAAGCAGAGGTGGCAAAAGGTATACTGAAGGGTGCGCTGGTGTTCATCGGGTTCAACCTGCTGAACAGCTTACGTCCAGGCGTCGATATGGCAGGTCACGTAGGAGGGCTTATTGGGGGCTTCGTGCTTGGACTGTCGACACCCGTTTCCCCCATGCTAGCCCGAAGGGGCGCTCTAGCCGCAATCGGTATCCTAGCCTTGATTATGGTTCGCCAAACGTGGTCTGCCTTGCCGGACTTCGATGTCGAGCTACAGCGGTTGTATGTTACTGAGGACAAAGTGTTTGCCGCACACAATGAACTCATGGAAGCGGCAAGATCCGGGGCCGTGAATGATGCCGATTTTTCAGATCGTATTGTGCGCCAAATTGTTCCAGCGTGGCAGGATCAGCGAATGGCACTGGACATATACGACCACCTGCCGAGGGAATTGTCGAAGGTTCGGAGAAGGCTTGTAGGGTACATGGATGGGCGCCTTGAAGGATGGAAGTTAATGGAGGAGGGTGCACGGAAGGGAGATGCGCAAATGATCGAGCAAGGCATAACCAAACATCAGGAAGCCGAAAAGACGTTCGCTACGAAGCGATAAGGGCCATGCTCAAGACAATTGAGAAGATGGCTCCACCTGGCATCGCCGGTCCCATTCCCAGGCAAGGGGTAGATGAAAAAGGGACAGGCAGAATAACCACAGAAGTGTAGTATCTCGTCCGCGTGTCCGCGGCGGGAGTGTGAAGCGGTTCGACTACGTGGTGCCCAACCAAATGTGACTTCCGCCCCCATGCCTCAATCCTAGCTCCCAGCCGACTTCTTACTCCTGCGGCAGCCCGGCTTGCCCTTTCACTACGATTGACAGCCTGTGACGGTGTTGCTAACCTCGCATCGACGTGATGCATATCGTGATGCAGAAGGAGGAGTTATGAAGGCGGTGATGTTGCGGAATCTTCCACCGTCGTTGGATCGTACGATTCGCCAATGGGCGAAGAAGAAAGGGGTGAGCGTCGATAAGGTGGTCATCAGCCTCTTGCAAGAGCATCTTGGTGAATCGGAGAAGCGACCAGCGCAACGTTATCATGACCTGGATGAACTCGCCGGCTCGTGGAATAAGCAGGAGGCCAAGGTGTTTGAACAGGCGTTCGCCGAACAACGGGCGATCGATCCGGGGATGCGGAAGTGAGCCATTTTGGACTGTCTTTGAGCGGCCGGAACACCGATTCCAACGAACGACGTTTGGATTGCAGCTTCAGCCATGCAGTATGGGGTTAAAAGTACTCACGACCGATGCCCATTTTCTCAAAGTCCCCCAAGTTATGACCCTGCATACGTCGCCTAGCAAATAAGCCTTGGGAGTATTCGCGGGTTCTTTGATCGGTAATACCTGCCCGAAGCGAGATTGTCGCCGGGTACGGCCAAGGGCATTGATTTCAGAATGACATGAATGGATAGATGAGTCGGACGGTGATGGAAGTTTCTCTATGAGGTTGCCCAGCACCAATGTGGAACAACACTTACAGTAGTTCTCTGCGGATGGTGATCGGCAACTTGGCTTTCATGGATTGCTGGAACGAGACCAGCGCACGTTGTTGTTTCTGCAACAGCATGTCATCCAACACCCGCTGCTTGGCTTCTGCTGCCTTAGCAGGGTCTGAATCTTGTGGTCTGGTCATGAGAGACTGTCCTTCGGAAATTTCTGCCGGGGTCAGGGCAACGGAGTCTCGTACGATCATGCGAGCCTTATTAGCCAGGACTTCCTGGTGCTGGATCGATTCAAACGACGCCGGGGTCAAATGATTAGCCGCTAGAATGCGGCGGTAAAGCTCAGGGTCGAACGCTCCGTTTTTCTGAAAGACCGGAGTCTGCATGATCAGTTCGCGCAAATCGGCATCAGAGACACGCACGCCCATTTCTTCAGCCGCGATGATCCACACCCGGCTGTCGACGAGTTGTCCGACGACGAATTCCTTGAACTCTTCCTCTTTGAAGTCGGTCTTGACGTTTTCTTTGTAGATACGGCGCATATTTTCATAGGTGCGTTTGAATTCGTCGAGCGAAACCGCCTGGTCGCCGACCTTGGCGACCGGTCCACCGGCTTGCTCCCCGAAGCCCCACCAACCCATCGTTATCACGAAGGCTATAGCTAAGATTCCCATGATGGATTTGAGCAACCACGGGTAGTTGTGAGCCGCGTCGCGCATGGTCTTGATCATGTCAATCCTCTTCTTCTGTGAATCGACAGTGTACTTGTGGGCCGGACGGAAGGCAAGAGCCGACGAGTTCAGTCTTACGCGGAGTGTCTACAAGCGTCAGTACCTGGGCGACAGGCTCTTTCGCACTGCTTCCAGGAGACCGAGAGACGATTCGCCAAGGTTCCGAAAAGGAAACCAGGAAAAAAGATCGGTCTTTGTTTGTGCAAGTTGATGCGATTTGTTATACTTTGCCACTAATTAGAAGGAGAATACTTGGCAGAGGAGGGGCCGACCTCGACGACGCTGGAAGCAACAGTCTATCCGAAGGCCCATGTCCTGAATCGGTTCATTGCGAAGTTAATTGATCTGTTCATTGTCGTCGCTGCCGGCGAAATCGCTCCTCCGGTCGGCTTTCTTTCCGGCTTGGCCTACATCTTGATTGCCGATGGGTTTGCGGGCGGAAAAAGTATCGGCAAACGGTTGGTCGGTCTGCAAACCATGCGATTGGATGGTCGGGATACGGCCGGTTTTCGAGAGTCGATCATCCGGAATCTTCCGTTGGGTGGCGCACAGATCGCGTATGCGGTGCCATACATTGGATGGATCGTTTCTCTGGCCATTTTAGCATTTGAAGGTTTTTTGATCATTGGGAATGAGCAAGGTCATAGGCTTGGCGATGAAGTGGCTCGGACGCACGTATTAGACGCCGGTCAGCTTGCGGTCCCGGATTAAGTAAATTGTACACGAAGTAGACAGGCCGGCGCCGGATCGCCCGGCCAACATGAAGGGAGAGACGCCGTGGGGTTCCCAGGAGATGTATTCGGTTGGTTCTCCGATGACCTGGCGATTGACTTAGGCACCGCAACTACTCTCGTGTATGTTCACGGGAAGGGGATCGTTTTGAACGAGCCCTCCGTCGTCGCAATTGAAAAGAAAAGCGAAAAAGTGCTGGCCGTCGGAGCGGAGGCAAAAAAAATGCTCGGACGCACGCCAGGGAATATCGTCGCGGTTCGACCGATGAAAGAAGGTGTGATCGCTGACTTCGAGATGGCCGAGCAAATGCTGAAGCATTTCATCCGGAAGGCGCACAATCGAAGCGCGTTTGTGCGGCCACGCATCATCATCGGCGTGCCTTCCCGTATCACGCAGGTGGAGCAACGCGCCGTACGCGATTCGGCCGAATTGGCCGGAGCGCGAGAAGTCTATCTGATCGAAGAGCCCGTCGCTGCAGCCATCGGGTCCGGATTGCCGATCACGGAGCCGTCCGGCAACATGGTTGTCGATGTGGGTGGCGGCACGACAGACATCGCCGTCATCTCGCTAGGCGGTATCGTGTACAGCGAGTCCGTCAAGGTTGCCGGTGATCGCATGGACGAAGCGATCATGAATTACATCAAGAAAAAGTACAATCTGCTCATCGGCGAACATATGGCGGAACGGATTAAGTTTGAAATTGGGTCTGCTTACCCGTTCGAGGAGCGAAAAACCATGATGATCAAGGGGCGGGATTTGATTTCCGGCATTCCGCGTACGTTGGTCATCGATGACGCTGAGATTCGTGAAGCGTTGCAAGAGCCCATCGGAACGATCGTGAACGCGATCAAGATCGCATTGGAAAACACTCCGCCCGAACTGGCTGGGGATATTATCGACCGCGGGATCGTGTTGACAGGGGGAGGTTCCCTCCTGAAAGGGATGGACACACGATTCCGAGAAGAAACGAACCTACCGATCATTACGGTGGACGATCCGCTGACCTCTGTGGTGTTGGGGGTCGGCAAGATTCTGGATGAGCTGGATCTCCTCCGAAAGGTATCGGTCATGTCTCAGGCGAACAACCTCCGGTAAGGTTCCATCCCTCATGCGGATGGTCAATTTACGCGCATCATACAGCGCTAGGCGTGTTGCCCTCGTTCTTGCCGTCATTCTCGTGCTCGGCTTCTTGCTTCTACCCGGCCAACTCCAAAGTGTATTTCAGCAGATGGGCAGCCCCTTAGGATGGATTATCAGTTGGCCGCTTCAGGTCGTGGCCGGGATATATGATCGGATCGCCGATGTCTGGGGACGATACGTGGCCCTCCAGGAGGTTGAAGAAGAAAATCAACAGTTGAAGAGAGAACTGGATCTTCTCAAAGAACAAAACGGGCAGCTGCGAGAAGCCTCGGTGGCGACGGAGCGGCTCTCAGCGTTGCTGGAGTTTAAGAAGCAAGTCCTTCCCGCATCGGTCGCCGCCCAAGTGATCGGGCGCGATACCGGCAATTGGTACAAAACGATCATTTTGAACAAAGGTTCGTCCGACGGGCTTCAATCGGACCAGGGAGTGATCACTCCGGCAGGTGTGGTCGGTCGCGTCGTCAAGACCACGGCCTCCACCGCCGTCGTCCTGCTCGTGACGGATCCCAATAATGCGATTGCCGGATTAATCCAGCGCACGAGAGATGAGGGAATAGTCGAAGGGACGACGCAGGGACAGGCGAGGCTCAAGTACATTCCGCTGTTGTCCAACGCGCGGCCGGGCGATCACGTCGTCACGTCAGGATTGGTGGGGGGGGTCCCCCGCGGTATACCGATCGGCACGATCATAAGAATCGATAAGGAAGAGGAAGCGCTGTTCCAATCTGCGGAACTTTCACCGGAGGTCGATCCGAATCGGGTCGAGGAAGTGCTGGTTATTCAGTCTTCCTCTATTCCGACCGAAGGGGAGCGTCTTGGCGTTCCGAAGCCCAAGTCATGAAAGCCCTCATCTATTTCGCCGTGATCGTCGGTCTTGTGCCGATTCAGTCCGTTCTCCTGCCGCACATCAGCGTGTGGGGTGTGAAGCCGGATCTCAGTTTTGTGGCAGTGTGCTTGGTCGGCCTCATAGCAGGAGAGCTTGATGGCTTATTGGTCGGCCTCGCGCTCGGATGGGCGATGAGTCTGTTCTCCGCGCAAGACCTAATTTCCGGCGCAGTCTTAAAGGGAACCACGGGATTCGTAGCAGGCCTCGCGGGCCGACAGGTGGTTTATCTGAGCCCTATCGTCCTGGTGGCGGGATTGCTGGTCGTTTCCTGCTTGACTGGGCTGGTCACTCCGTTCGTCCTCAAGCTCAGCGTGCAACAGGATTGGTGGTGGGCTGTCTGGACTGTGGTGTTGCCGCAAGCCTGCCTTGATGCGGTAATTGGAGGACTGATCTACTGGCTTATGTGGAGTCGTTTGAATATCGAGCAGTTGATGTCCGAGTCCCGAATGTAGGCGTTCATTATGATGACGACGCATTCTTCGGAATCAGAATTCGGCGACCTTCATCGACGGCTCTTCATTCTTCGTGTAGGACTCCTGCTGGTGGTGGTGCTGCTTGGTCTGCGTCTCTGGCATCTGCAAATTCGCGAGGGTCCATATTATAGAGACTTGTCGGAAAACAATCGTACCAGATTGGTGTTGCTCGAGCCGGCACGTGGACTGATCTATGACCGACACGGTGTCCTTCTAGCGAATAACGTACCGAGCTTCAGCCTCTATGTCACGCTGGAAGATGTGAAAGATCGCGAAGTCTTGATTCAGCAGCTGACTGATTTGCTCGGCCTCGATCCGACCCTCGTTCGGAAAAAAATGACGGTAAAAGGCAGCAAGCTGCTTCCGCGCAAGATCAAAGACCGCATGACCCTGCGCGATGCCACGCTGGTCGAATCCCATCGTCTCGACATGCCCGGTGTTATGATTCAGGTCGAATCGCAGCGCAACTATCCAGGCGGCGTGACAGCGGCCCATCTCCTGGGCTATGTCGGAGAAATTTCGGCGGATCAACTGGAGAAACCGGAGTTTATCGATCTCCACCAAGGCAGCATCGTGGGGCAATATGGTGTGGAAAAGTCCTATGACCGTCACATGCGGGGAATGGCCGGTCAAAAGAGCGTGGAAGTCGATGCGCTCGGCCACGAGAAGAAAGCCTCGGTTGTCGAGAGGCCGCAAGCGGGGAACGACCTCTATCTCACCATTGATGCGCGGCTCCAAAAGGTTGCCGAAGATCTGCTGGGCCAAGAACACGGCGCCATCGTGGCGCTCGATCCGAACAGCGGGGATATTCTGGCCATGGCCAGCCGTCCCGGCTTCGACCCAAACGTGCTCTCCCGAGAACTGACCGCGAAGCAATGGGTGGAAATCGTGCAGGACGAGGGGCGTCCGTTGAACAATCGTGCCTCACAGGGGCAGTATCCCCCCGGTTCCACCTTCAAGATCCCAATGGCCGTGGCCGCGTTGGAGACAAAAACCATGTCGCCTGCCAGTACCGTGTTCTGTAATGGAGGGTACCAGTTCGGCAAGCGGCTGTATCATGACTGGAAAGTCAGCGGTCATGGGTACGTCGATCTGCACAATGCGTTGGTCCATTCTTGTGACGTGTACTTTTATACGATCGGCCAACGAATGGGGATCGATGTGATGGCCGAGTTTGGGAAGGACTTCGGGCTTGGGAAGGCCACTGGAGTGGAATTACCGTCGGAACGATCCGGTATCATGCCCTCAACCGCATGGAAGCAAAAAGCCAAGAACGAGCAGTGGTTGCCCGGAGAGACCATTTCGGCCGCCATCGGACAGGGGTATGTGACCGTGACGCCGTTACAAATGGCGAGTCTCGTCGGCACAGTCGCCAACGACGGAGTCAGCTATCGCCCTCGTCTGGTGCAGGCGGTCATGGATCGCACGTCGGGAAACCTTCAAGAATTGCCTGCCGTTCCGCGCGGAAAAATCAATGCGAAACCGGAAACATTCCGCGTCATCAAGGACGCGCTCGCCGACGTCGTCACAAAGGGAACGGCGACGAAGGCAAAATCCTCCATGGTGACGATCGGTGGGAAAACGGGCACGGCTCAAGTAGCGGCGCTCCGAACCGGACCGGAAGAAAACATTCCCAAAAAGTTCCGAGATCATGCATGGTTCGTCGCCTTTGCACCGGTGGAATCGCCGAAGATCGCGGTTGCCGTGCTCGCTGAACATATGGGGCACGGAGGGGCGGCCGCGGCTCCTCTTGCGAAGGAAGTCATTGAAACGTATATGAAACTCACTCCCCAGATACCGGCTGCCATCTCGGGTTTTTCCCGTGGGAATGGGCCGGGGCGTACCTCGAAAGATTCATGATTGATCGATTGACCGAGAGTCGGGGCCTCGATAGTTTCGACATCCGCTATGTCGCCTTGATCCTTGCCATCCTGGGGATCGGCGTGTTGTCCATTTATAGTGTCACGCATGGGCAGCAGGGGGGGACGGCGCCGTATTATCTCAAGCAGTTGATATGGATCGGCCTCGGCTCGGCGGCCTTCCTCGTCATGTGGGTATCGGACTACCATCGTCTTGCGCGGTTTGCCTATCCAGCCTACGTCTTTATCTTGCTGATGCTGGTCTTTGTGCTATTCGAAGGGCGAACGAGCAAGGGGGCTCAGCGGTGGATCGCATTGGGTCCGTTCAGCTTCCAGCCGTCTGAATTCGCCAAACTCATCCTCGTCTTGGTGTTGGCACACTACTACTCGAAAACCCCTCGTGTGGGGTGGTTGCAGCGTGTGATCGTTCCGGGCCTCTTGGTGCTGCCCGGCCTCCTCCTCATCTTGAAACAACCCGATTTAGGGAGCGGACTCAGCTTTGTCGCGGTGTATGCCGCCATGCTCCTCATGGTGGGCGTTCGGTCGCAAGCCTTAGGGTTTATCCTGCTCTTCTCGATCATGCTGTTTCCGTTTGCCTGGGAGGGAGTGTGGGGGTCCTTGCATGATTACCAGCGGCAGCGCATTATGGCGTTCGTCGATCCTGATTATGACCCTGGAGGAAAGGGCTACCATGCCCTGCAATCGAAAATCGCGATTGGGTCTGGGGAATTGTTGGGTAAGGGGCTTTACGGCGGCACCCAAAGTCAGCTGAAGTTTTTGCCGGAGGGCCATACCGATTTTGTGTTCGCCGTCTTTGCGGAAGAATGGGGATTTCTCGGCGTGTTGGTCCTGTTGACATTGTTTGTGGCGTTGATTTGGCTGTCGCTGGAAATCGCGTCCAAGGCGAAGGATCAGCTTGGAGCGCTGCTTGCCGTGGGGATCGTGGCAATGTTGTGTTTCTGCGTCGTGATCAATATCGGTATGACGGCGGGGATGTTTCCGATCGTCGGCATTCCCTTGCCTCTGGTGAGTTATGGCGGAAGCGCCACCATTATGACCATGGCGTCGTTGGGCTTGCTGTTGAACGTCAAGCGGAAGCGGCTGAGCCTGTTTTATTGAACGATGACCGAATAGGCGGAACGCTCGTGTTCCGTCGTTCGGAGAAAGTAATATGGAAAGCCGGTGGAGCCGGTGTGCGGAGTGAGTGACCGACCTGGGCTGGGGCCCGCGTCCATCGCTTCAGCCGGCTCACGTGGCGTGTAGACCAAAGGAGTCAATATGGGAAGTGAGATCGCGATAACCGTCGCGCGGGAGGAAACCCGTGTGGCCGTGCTTGATAACGGAGTCGTCACCGATTTGTTCGGTGACCGCGCGAAGCATAAGGATTTTGTCGGAAATATCTATAAGGGAAAGGTGGCTAAGGTGCTGCCTGGCATGCAAGCCGCGTTTGTGGACATCGGCCTGGAAAAAGCGGCATTTATGCACGTCTCCGATCTGTTGGCGGATGCAGAGCCGGGAGACATGTTGGTTGAGGCCGAGGAAGACGAAAAAGATTCGGAGATGCTCCGTCCGAAGCGTCAGAGCGCGAAGCCGATCGAACAGTTGCTGAGTGAGGGCCAGGAGCTGATGGTCCAGATTTCAAAGGGCCCAATCGGCACCAAGGGGTCGCGAGTGACGACGTACGTCTCACTTCCCGGGCGATACCTCGTCTTTATGCCCAACGTGGACCATATCGGTGTGTCTCGGCGGATTCCGAGGGACGAAGAACGGGCCAGACTGAAGGAGATTATGCGCCGGGTCAGGCGCTCCGGTTTCGGCTATATCGTGCGGACGGTCAGCGAAGGCGTCAAGGAAGATGAATTGAAATCCGATGTCGACTTTCTGCACGTCCTCTGGCAGGACATTTTGACGAAGCGGGAACAATTGTCTGCTCCCGCGCTGCTGCATTCTGATTTGAGCTTGAGTTTCCGTGTCGTGAGAGACCTGTTCAGCAAAAAGGTGGATCGATTGTGGATCGATTCGCGGGAGGAATACGAAGCCATTCGAGACTTCGTGCAGCGATTCTCTCCTGAACAGACCTCGCGGATTCATTTCTACGATAAGGATGAGCCCTTGTTCGACCATCTGGGAGTGGAGCAGGAAATTGCGCGCGCATTGAGCCGGAAAGTCTGGCTCAAGTCGGGAGGCTATCTCGTGATCGATCATACCGAAGCGATGACTGTGATCGACGTCAATACGGGCCGCTTTGTGGGAAAACGTGATCAGGAAGAGACCATCTTACGCAACAACCTCGAGGCGGCCAAAGAAGTCGCCTATCAGCTCAAGTTGCGGGGAATCGGCGGCATCATCATTGTCGACTTCATCGATATGGAGCGGGAGAAGAATCGGGATAAAGTCTACCATGCGTTGGTGGACGCCATGGCGTCGGATAAGGCGAGGACGAGGATATCGAGGATTTCGGATCTCGGCTTGATCGAAATCTCCCGCGAACGGGTACGGGAGGACCTGCTACGTTCGCTGTCGGAACCGTGCCGCTATTGCGAAGGTCGTGGATACACGAAGTCTCCCACGACCGTGGTGTACGAAATTTTCCGCGAAATCCGACGGATTGAACCGTCTGCCGATCAGCAACGGATTATTGTGGGAGCCCATCCAACGGTGGCTGAGTTGCTGCAAGACGAAGAGCGCCACGGAGTGGAAGTATTGGAGCGAGACTGTTCAACAAAAATCATCGTCACACCGGACAGTCAGTTGCATCTGGAGCAGTACGATTTGGTCGTGCTCTAGCCGCCGCTCGTTGTCGAGGAGATGTTCTGCCTAGCGGACCCTCCTGCTGTTGAAGCGAATTCCCTGCCGATGATCGAGACTGACCATGGATGAAGCCGCCTTGACCTGCTGGCTTAGGCTCCAAGCGATTGACGGAGTCGGCGATCGTACCCTTCTCAAATTGATTCACGCGTTCGGATCTCCCGATGCGGTGCTCGGCGCAACGATGGATGACTTGATCAGAGTCGGTTGCAGTCCTGAACTGACCGAATCCGTGCGACGGGGGCCTGAGTCGAGTATCCGGCGGCAGATCGATCGCCAGGTGAAGATTGTAGAACGATTCAAGATCCAAACAGTCACTTTATTTGATCGATCCTATCCAGCCCGCCTCAAAACCATTCCCGATCCGCCGCCGTTGTTGTATGTGAGCGGGAGCGTATCGCCGAAGGATGAGGTTGCTGTGGCGATTGTGGGTGGACGACGGGCGACTCCATCAGGAAGACTCATCACGGAGGAGATTGCGAAAGACCTGGCCGGATGTGGGGTGACGATCGTGAGCGGTCTGGCTCGCGGGATCGATGCAGCGGCGCACCGAGGAGCGCTGACGGGTGGGGGGCGAACGATTGCGGTTCTCGGTTGCGGCATCGATCGGACCTACCCCTCGGAACATCACACGCTCCGTCGGGACATCGAAGCGCACGGCGCCGTGATCTCGGAACTGCCGATCGGCGCTGCTCCTCAAAGCCATCACTTCCCACGAAGGAATCGGATCATCAGCGGGCTTTCGTTGGGCGTGCTGGTCGGCGAAGCCGCGACCGACAGCGGCTCGTTGATCACCGCAAAGCTGGCGTTGGAGCAAGGTCGCGAGGTGTTTGCCGTACCCGGTTCCGTCAAGGAAGAAGCCTGTGGCGGATCGAATCGCCTGATCAAAGAGGGAGCAAAACTGATCGAAGGAGCCCAAGACATTCTCGATGAGATTCTTCCGCAAGTCGATGCCCGGCAACGGGCGACGCTGCATCTCGACCGCGCGTTGATGGAAGCGCGTGTGCCGCTAGGGAGGGAAGAGACACCGGTGTACGAAGCGCTGTCCTATGAAGCCCGATCCATTGATACGGTGATCGAGCGCACCGGGCTGAGCGCTGCGGAGGTGTCGGCGGCGTTGCTTTCATTGGAACTGAACGGGCGGATTCGCCAACTGCCTGGTCAACATTACATCCGCCTCTAGCACCAGCAAGGCATCGAGTCCCGCGTCAACCGTCAATCGAATGATCATCGACGATTCGTCAGCACGAAGAACGTCTTCACGTGCGACGAATGATATGTGACGAACATAGCCAGTAGCCTTGTCGCACCGGCACTTTCTTATCACCACCTACGGTTCCTAACCTCTTGCTGATGGTTGCCGACTGCCATTCTAGTTGCACGAATCGCCGATATTTGGTACGGATGATACAATTCCTGAGAGGTAGACGGAGTTGTCATGGGAAAAAACTTGATTATCGTTGAGTCGCCGACGAAGGCGAGGACGATTACGAAATATCTGGGGCGGGGCTATACCGTCATGGCATCGGTGGGACATGTCAAGGATCTTCCGACCAGCAAATTGGGTGTGGATCTCGAGAACGATTTCGAACCACAGTACGTCACCATCAAAGGCAAGTCCAAGGTGTTGGCCGAGATCAAGAAGAAGGCCGAGGAAGCCGACAAGGTCTTTCTGGCGCCGGATCCTGATCGTGAAGGGGAGGCGATCGCTTGGCACATCGAGCAAGAGCTGCTCGGAAAATCGAAGAAGAAAAAGAAAGATGGGAAGATCTTCCGGGTCCTCTTCAACGAAATCACGGAATCAGCCATCAAGCGCGCGCTTCAGTCGCCGGGCGAGATCGATATGAAACTGGTAAATGCCCAGCAGGCCCGCCGCGTGCTGGATCGCATCGTCGGGTATCAAGGCAGTCAGTTGCTCTGGAACAAGGTCCGGCGCGGGCTCAGCATGGGGCGGGTGCAGTCGGTGGCCATGCGGTTGATTTGCGAGCGTGAGGCGGAGCGGGACGCGTTCCGAACCGAAGAGTACTGGTCGATCACCGCGCTGCTGACGGGAACCAATCCTCCGGCATTCGAGGCGAAGCTCCACAGTATCAATGGCGAAGAGGCCTCGATTGAAAACTCCGAGCAAGCCGGCCGCATCGTCGGCGAGATTCAAGGGAAGACCTTTGTCGTACAATCGATCGAGCGCCGAGAAAAGAAGCGCAACCCCGTCGCCCCGTTCATTACGAGTCGGTTGCAACAGGACGCTTCACGAAAGCTGCACTTCTCGCCGAAGAAAACGATGACGCTGGCACAGCAGTTGTATGAAGGGATCGAAATCGGCGCTGAAGGGGCGACCGGTTTGATCACCTATATGAGAACCGATTCCCCGCGCATTTCCAATGAGGCGATGGTCGACGCGCGCGAGGTGATCCAGTCTCGATTTGGGGCGGACTATCTCCCTGCCACGGCGAATGTCTACAAGACCTCAAAGGCGGCCCAGGAAGCGCATGAAGCAATCAGGCCGACCTCAGCGGGACGCGATCCGGAATCGGTCCGCCAGTACTTGGATCACGATCAGTACAATCTTTATAAACTGATCTGGAATCGGTTCATCGCATCGCAGATGGTGCCGGCCATTTTGGACGTTACCCGTATCGATTCGGCACCGGTTGGAACCAAAGAAAACTATCTCTTCCGTTCCACTGGAACTGTGGTGAAGTTCCCCGGTCATACGATTGTCTACATGGAGGGAGTCGACAAGGAAGCATTGTCGCAGAAGCCGAAGGCCGATCAGGAAGCCGACGACGATGAACGTCAGCTACCGGCCCTATCCGAAGGGGAACGGCTGCGGCTGGTCGAGCAGGAAGGGCAGACGGTCCTGGGCATGTTGTCAAAGCAACATTTCACCCAGCCGCCGCCTCGGTATAACGAAGCGCTCTTGATCAAAGAACTGGAGGAAAAAGGCATCGGGCGACCGTCGACTTATGCCGCCATTATCTCCACGATCCAGGATCGCAAGTACGTGGAAAAAACCGAAGGACGCTTGGTCCCGACGGAGACCGGGAAAACAGTGAACGATTTCTTGCTGAAGGGATTCCCCGAACTCATCAACGTCGACTTCACCTCACAGCTCGAAGAACAACTGGATGAGGTTGAAGAGGGGAACAAGCAGTGGGTCGCGGCGGTGCGGGATTTTTACATGCCGTTCACGCGGGAAATGGAGCGAGCCAAGGCGATTCCCGGTCCCAAAGATATTGTCGAACCGCCGACCGACATTCCGTGCGAGAAGTGCGGACGGATGATGGAGATCAAATGGGGCCGTAATGGGAAGTTTCTCGCCTGTCCGGCGTACAAGGACGATCCGCCCTGCAAGAACACGCAAAACTTTGAAAAGCTTCCAGACGGCACCATCAAAATCGTGCCTAAACAGGAGCTGACCACCGATCAGGTTTGTGACAAATGCGGAAGTCCCATGGTGGTGAAGACCGGACGTTTCGGCAAGTTCATCGCCTGTTCAGGCTATCCGCAGTGTAAGACGACCAAGCCGCTGGCGCTCGGCGTCAAATGTCCGCAACCTGATTGCGGTGGTGACCTCGTGCAGAAGCGGACGCGCAAAGGCCGCTCATTTTTCGCGTGCAGCAATTATCCCAAGTGTGAATTTGCTCTCTGGGATCGACCCGTGCCCAAAGCTTGCCCGACATGCCAGGCTCCGTTCCTGATCGAGAAAGTCAGCAAGCAAGACGGTCGGAGCGTCCAATGCCGCAATCAAGATTGCGGCTACCGCGAAGCAGGGTAACACTCATGGAGTTTTCAGCTCACCTTCTGCATGGTCATTAAGCACCCATCCAGCTTCGCGTGAATCCTGTCTCCCATAGTGCCACCCTTTCTCTTGTTAACATGTGTATACTGCTCTATGCTCTGCCGTCTCGTTGAGTCACCGATGACCTCCATGCCCATGTCTGGCTTATGAAGCACATGAGCTGGGTGGGTACAGTGTTGCTGCTTTTGGCAGGACTGGTCTGGTTGTCGCCAGTTGCGGCGGAGGAGGCAGCCTCTACTTGGGTTGGGAAACAAACTGTCGGCGTAGTCGTCGGCGGAATGCTGTCGGTTCGACTGGTGGATTCGCAATCATCCAAGTTGAATGGGGTGGCCGTCCATCCCTCGTGGCAGATCGTGTTGACTGACCCGATCGGCGAGGGGTGGTGGCGTGGCTCAGTCGCCTTGGGGGTTGAAGCGGCGTTCTTAGGGATTACGGAACCGACCAGTGTGTATGGCGTGGGAATCACGCCGAAGGTGGTCTATACGCTTGCCTCGTTCGGTCGGCTGAAGCCCTACCTCGAAGGCGGCGGTGGTCCGATCTGGACGAATTTCGACGGCCGCATTCCGGAGCAGGGATCGAATTTCAATTTTCTGGTCTGGGGCGGCGCAGGCACGACGTATGATTTGACTGTACGAGGGGCGCTGAACGCCGGACTCCGCTTGAGCCACATTTCCAACGTCGATACTGGTAGTCCGAACCGTGGGCTCAATTACCTGCTGCCGTTTGTCGGAATCTCCGCGAAACTGTTCTAGCGGTTAGCCTAGGAGGGTTTTGCGTCGCGCTTAGTCCTACTCTCCGACTTCTCTGCTATTACATTGTTCAATGTGACTGTCTCACTGGACAAAAATCATTTTTGAACCGGATATTTGTCCAAGCCCAACTAGGGTTATTCCGAGCCTTCCTTTCTCATCGAAACGTTTTACTGTGTTAAATAAAGCTGAGCTATGCAATGAGCGAACATTCTACCGGGAACGAAGACGTGGAAGACAACGGCGAACGTGATAGTCGAGGCTGGTATTTGATCCGCACCAGGGACTTTGGGTTGCTCTGGTGGGGACAGATGATCTCTCAAATTGGAGAAGGTCTCAATAAAGTCGCTCTACTTTGGTTCGTGTATACCCTCACCGGTTCGGCCCTTAAAATGACGGTTGTCGGATTGCTCCAAACCGTTCCACCTTTGCTGTTCGGTCCCATGATCGGGGTGTTTCTTGATCGCCTGCCGAAGAAGATCGTGATGGTCTGGGTGGACTTGATCCGTACCGTCATGACCTTTCTCATCCCGGCTTTATTTGCTCTCGACCTCCTCTCCCTTGAAGGCCTGTATGTCTTGATCTTCTTGACATCAATCGTTTCAACCATCTTTGGGCCGGCCTTGGTGTCGGCTGTCCCGCGCTTGGTCCGTCCGACTGAATTGGTGACGGCAAATGCCTTGATCCAAGGCACGAATAACATTGGGTTATTACTAGGACCGGCAATCGGCGGCGTGCTCATCGCGATGATGGGGGTGGAGAATGTGCTGTATGTGAATTCGGCCACCTTCCTCGTATCGGCCCTTTGTCTCATCCCCATGCGGTTTCATGAAACGCTCAAGATCGGCAAAGAGGCCGGAAACATTTCCGCCTCCGTATTTGATGATTTGAAAGTAGGATTTCGATTTGTTTTCGGTACGCACTCTACAGTTTTTCTTCTGGTCATTATCTCGGCCTTGTACAACCTGGGCGTGAGCGCCTTTGTTTTCATTCTGCCGGTGTACGCGAAAGAGTTTCTCCAGGTCGGTCCGGTTCAACTGGGCTGGCTCTGGTCCGGCCTCGGGGTCGGCATGCTGGCGGTATCCACTTGGCTCGCCTGGAGGCACCAGGGAGATCTGCATAGCCGCTTGCGGCTCATCGTCCGTGGGATGACGGTGGGAGGACTGGCGGTCTGCAGTCTCAGCCTGCTCGAAACACCGCTGGTCGCTGCCGCAGTGATCGTTGTTGTCGGTGGCAGCACGGCGGTCATGAATCCCGTCGTATGGGCGTTGCTGCAGGAGGCCACCCCGGAACACCTCATGGGACGCGTGCTCACGATGTTCAGCACGGGATCGATGGCCGCCGCCATGGCTGGCATGACCGGCTTTGGGTGGATTACAGACGCCGTCGGCCCGGCGCAAAGCTTTATCGGACTTGGTCTGGTTCTGTTACTGACGGCAGCCGTCGCGATCCGGTTTATGCGTCAAGCGGTCATGGCTCAACGGGTTGCGGCCTAGACCTCGCGTCAGATTGCCGGCTGTCCAATCATTCTGCCTGTCGTTACGCTTTTCTTGTCGGCCCCATTCCGATATCCTGGTAAGCTGAGGTCACGTATGCGGGAAACGATCGGCATACGCATCCTGTCAGGGCGGTTCCTCACGATGGATCAGCACGATGGATCAGGAGGAGGAAAGGTCTCGTATGGCGGAACGTCCAATCTTCCGTCGCAGACAATGGCTCCTCACGCGCGATTTCAGCTTGGTGTGGTGGAGCCAGGTGCTGTCGCAAGTGGCCGACGGTGTCAGCAAGCTGGCTCTCTTGTGGTTTGTCTATTCCATCACCGGTTCGGCGCTGAAGACCACGGTCATCGGCCTTTTGCAAACATTGCCCCCAATTGTCCTCGGACCCGTGATCGGCGTGGTGGTCGATCGATTGCCCAAGAAGGCCATCCTGATCTGCAGCGACCTGGCTAGGGCCCTATTGATCGGCTTGATCCCCTGCTGGGTCTCCGTAGAAGCGTTTACCGTCCAATCGCTCTACGTGCTGACGTTTCTCTACGGGATTGCAACCGCCATGTTTGTCCCGACGCTGTCCTCGTCGGTGCCGCTCATGGTGAAGAAGGAACAGTTGACCGCCGCCAATGCCCTCCTCCAAGGCACAACGAGCCTCGGCATCATCATCGGCCCGGTCATCAGCGGACTGGGGATTGCCTTTTCCGGTTCACAGGACGTGCTCTGTATCAATGCGGTGACCTACCTGGCGGCTGCGGCATTCTTGTTCCCCCTCCGCCTATCGGCCGGGATGACGACGGCTCCACCGGAAAGCCGACGGACGACGGCGATTGAGGATTTGTTCGACGGTATTCGCTATACGTTGATATCTCGGCGCACGATCCTGACGTTGATCATGTTGGCCTCGCTCTATACGTTCGGCAGCGGAGCCTTTACCACGCTATTTCCCGTGTTCGGAAAGAGGCTCCTTTCACTCGGTCCGGTAGAGGTGGGATATCTTTGGTCCTGGCTCGGCGTGGGCCTGCTGCTCGTATCGCTCTGTCTCGTGCGACTCTCCAAATGGGATCTTCGACGCCGGGTATCAGTCATCGTGTTCTCGAGCGCCGTCGGAGGGTTGGCTTTGTGGGGGCTGGTCTGGGCTTCAAATATCACGGTGGCGACCCTGCTCGTCATGTTAATCGGAATGGGATTGGGGACGTGGACACCGATTGCCTGGGGGATTATCCAAGAAATCTCGCCTGCTCACATGGTGGGGCGGGTTATGGCGATCTATACGGCTATTGCCACGGCCACATCAATGGCCGGCATGACCTTCTTTGGGTGGCTCATCGAAGTTTCCAGTGAGTCCGCGAGCCTGATCGGCATCGGTGCAGTCCTGCTCGCCCTCGCAATATCCAGCCTGTGGTTCCGGCGACGTGTCGCGGGAGAACACCTTTCAGTCGGATAGAAAATCCTTCCTCCAGCCCATTCCCTCAGTCTCAGGAATTCAGGATTCGAAAGCCGCGCCGAAGCCTGCCGGATGGACAGTTCGAAGTGCTGAAAAGGCCTGCCCTCGAATCTGCAAATCTTTGAGCTGACGTAGCGACGAAAAATTGGCCTGTTGGATCGAGATCAATCGGATTCAAAACCGGTAGGCAGGAAGCGGACGGGTGCGCCATGCGAAAAGCGTTGTGGGGGACAAGTCTGATAGGATGCGCCGGCGATGAGCCATCCCCCGGCCACGACGGCGCCGCGCCAAGCCGCAGTCCTCTTCATTCTCGTCACTGTCCTGCTCGACATGTTGTCGTTCGGCATCATCATTCCGGTGTTGCCGAAACTCGTCGAGGAATTTTTCTTTGGTAATACGGCGCAGGCGGCCGTGCTTTATGGATTGATGGGAACGGCCTGGGCGTTCATGCAGTTTTTCTGTTCGCCGATCCAGGGCGCGCTGTCCGATCGGTTCGGTCGGCGTCCGGTCGTGCTGTTGTCCAACCTGGGCTTGGGCCTCGACTACATCGTGATGGGCGCTCGCGCCGAACGTGGCGTGGCTTGTGGCAGGCCGCGTCATCTCCGGGATGGCCTCATCCAGCTCCAGCACTGCCGGAGCCTACATCGCCGACGTGACGCCGCCGGAGCAGCGGGCGGCGTCGTTCGGTAAGATCGGCATGGTCTTCGGGCTCGGTTTCATCTTCGGTCCCGCCTTGGGTGGCTGGCTCGGCGCCATCGATCCTCGACTGCCGTTCTGGGGTGCGGCGGCACTCAGTCTCATGAACGCCTGTTACGGATTCTTCGTGCTCCCCGAATCCCTGCCGCCTGACAAACGGATGCCTTTCACGTGGACCAGGGCCAATCCGGTCGGTTCGCTCAAGCTGTTGCGCTCACACCGTGAACTCTTCGGCCTCGCGACGGTTGCGTTCCTTGGCTATCTCGCCCATACCGTGCTTCCAAGCCTGTCGGTTCTGTATATGGGCTATCGCTATGGATGGGGAACGGCCAGCGTGGGCCTGATGATGGCGGGCGTCGGTATGGCCGCGACGATCGTGCAGGGCGGACTGATCCGTCCCATCACCAATCAGTTCGGCGAACGGAGGACGGTCCTAATCGGGTTACTGTGCGGGGCGGTCGGTTTTTCCGTCTACGGCACCGCCTGGGAGGGCTGGATCTTCTGCCTCGGCATTCCCGTGATGGCCTTCTGGGGACTCGCCGGTCCGGCGACGCAATCGCTCATGACACGCCGGGTCAGCAGTACGGAACAGGGCCAGCTCCAGGGCGCCATCGCCGGCATCAACGGCGTGACCGGCCTGATCGGACCGACCCTCTTCACGCAGACCTTCGCCTACTTCATCCGATCGGATTCTGCCTTCAGTCCGCCCCTCAAACTGCCCGGTGCACCGTTCATCCTCGCCTCGCTCCTGCTCCTCGGCGCCGCCGTGATCGCGTGGCGGACGACGAAAGCCGGCGGACTATAATAAGCTGCATGCGCAGTTCCCTCGGTAAGGTGCGCGTGATGTGTGCGACGATTGAAAAAGACTCCCGACGCCTTATGCCGACACTTATTCTGATGACGATCTATCGGCCGGATTCGAAGCTGTGGACGAACTGGCGCAAAAGAAAAGGGAGGCGGTCATGAAGTCCTGCCCGTTCTGCAAAGCCCCGGTGAAGCGAAAAACGATTGAACATGTTCATCGGTGGGGGAAACGTCTGTTTCTGTTTAAGAACGTGCAGGCTGAGGTGTGCAGTCAGTGTGGGGAGACATTTTTAAAGCCTGCGGTCCTTCGACTCATGGATCGGTGTACTGCGACGGGAAAGGTCGGGCGAGCGCGGGTGAGTATTCCCGTGATTAGCTTGCCGGACAAAGTCAGCGCGTAGCGGCGGTTCGTTGCGGAAACACAGTTGTGATCCTTGCTCTAAACTCTCATCATGCGCTATGCAATCGTGATTGAAAAAGCCGCCTCGAACTACGCAGCCTATGTACCGGACCTGCCCGGGTGTGTAGCTACCGGTGAGACGATCCAGGAAACTGAAACGAGGATTCGCGAAGCGATAGGATTCCACCCGGAGGGTCTTCGCGCCGATAGTCTGCCCATCCCCCCACCCAGCAGTCAAGTGGAATATGTTGAGGTCTCTGTGTAACAGACTTCACGAACATTCTACGCACGGTTGCAAAACGATCAATCCATGCGCGTAGCAAGGGGGTAGCCGGTCTGACGAAGATCGTAAGTTCAGCCGCGCGTCACGGATCTCTTCCGCTGGCGCATCGACCTCTTCAGTATGACACGCTTGTCGATATGCTTGCTCGACTCGGAGCGACCGTCTATCTGGCAGTCGATTTCGTCGCGCAGCCTGAGTCGTCTCTTGCGAGGCATAAACAATAGTCATGCCAGACGCCACTTAGAAGTGCGGATGAAATTTCTACTGTGGCTTGACAAGCCAGATAGACGAGCTTAACCCTATTTACTGAGGTGGTGTTATGCTAGTCCACATAAGCTGCCGTAATGACCACCTGATAGACAGTTATTAATCAAGATGCTCACCCAAGAGTTGCAGGACGTTTGAACCCTCGCCTTAGGAGTGCAAATGTTTGTTGAGCGAAAAATCAATCAGGCGGAAGGTTATATAGAGCTGTGGCGTTGCGAGTGGGAGAATCATCCAGGTGCCCCGGCAAAGAAGGTGTACTTAGGCAAAATCGGCAACGAACAGCCTGCAATACGTTCTCTTGACACTCAAGCCACGGAGCAGCACGCTATTTGTTGGTCGTACGGTCGCACTATCGGTAACATAGCAGTGTTCGGTCCCTCCCTTCTTGGTCGATTTCCCGACGAGGCTGGCAATGATGCCGAGCTACCCTGTGACTTTGTGCACGCGGGAAAATTTCGGATGGGAGCTGAGCGATGGTGGTGTCGCACACATCAGACATATTGGGGAGCAAAGGCGGATCTGCAAGCCTATGATCAGTTTGGTGAGATGCGGTGCGCTAACCATGCGCAACGCATGCACTATATCGTCGGACCATTGACCCTGAATCTAAAAGACTACGAGGAGGTCGGGGTATGGTGTTCAATGCCAGCAGCCCTGTCCACCTTCGTGGTGAAGAATCGTCCGCCACGAATCCATGTACACGTACGTCCAAAAGCTGACGGTAGGAAAACCATCGACCGCGACTTCGATGCGATCTCTGTTCTTTACACACATGAATTGGGCTTATTCGGAAGCAATGACATAACTCGAGTAAATATTACGCCACCAGCAGCTTTCGAGTTCGTACGTTCCCTAGAAATTAGTCGCGAGATGGATTGCATCAACTGCTCGACTTGTGGATATCCACACCTGGATCTTGGAGACTTCGCGACAACACCACACCGCAAGCATTTCTGCGGAAATTGTGGATGTGATAGCACTTGGAGCGATGGGCCCATCGTCTCAACACCACTGAAGCCACTGCATGATAGCTTTGCAAAAACACTGAGATACGAAAGGCCCACACGTAACCTCAACCTTGATGAGTATCCTGGTTCCAAATACACAATCTGGGCATCTACTCCTGCAATAGTGTGGACAGCGGCACGTCCGCAGGAGTTCGGAATTCATGTCCATCTATTCCGCGGGGAAGAACGTATCATAGATGACACCTTTGGCGAGGTGGTTCTCGCAGGGAAGAAGCTGGATCGTCGAGCATTAATTGATGCAATGCTTGCTCGCTCTATCGCGTAATGGCATGGAGAAGGCGGAGGGGTCGGATCTTGAACTGTGCACTCAATTGTATGACGGGATTCCACATTCAAGACAGCATAGGCTGGTTCAGCAATACGTATGACCGTTGAACGCGCACAAAGGTGACTCACTCCTCGTTGGGCATCCAGTTCCATGATCCGAAGCAAGCCATCTATGCCGGCTGGCGCAGGTCGATCGGGATGGAGACCTTAATGAATCGGCTTGCCGTGCGTGAGCAGATACCCAAAGAAATTGGTGGGTCGGGCTTCAGCGTATTGGCTGGCACCGTATAGGTGCAGCTCGACAAGCGCACCTACCTGCCGTTCCACATCTATGACCAGTGCGACCCTCGGCGCGGCATCCATTGCATCCGCAGCCGGGCTAAAGGCTGCAATATCAATGTCGCTATTTTCGTCGGGAATACCTTCTACCTGGGACCCGAACAGGTAGGCCTGAGTGACGGGGATTCGCTCTCGTAGGAGCGACAAGGTTCGGCTTGCGATTTTCTCTATTTCCTCAAGGTTTCGAGCCATCGCAGGGGTCCTTTGTCTGTATCAGTAAACGTGTTGCCAATTCCCTTGTCGCTTCATCTGCCAATGCGTGCACTTCTTCCGGATACCGTGTCCCAACGTAGTATTTCGTTAACGTCCTGAGAAAGAGATCTTGTTTATCGTCCGGCGTGACCTTAGCCACATAAGCCAACTTGGCCAGATCATGTGTGCGGGGTGGGAACATGGCGCAACGCTCAACAATAAGTCCTTTCAGATGTTTCTCGATCGCCTGTTGGCAACAGAACAACACATACAGGTAGCGACCAGCGGCAAGCATCGCTTCAGCTGTTCCGAGGTCATACACGGCTAGCTCATGCCATCGTTTGGCGTCAGGATTCATGAACGGCAGTATAGGCAGGATCGATTCGCAATTCAACGAAACGCTCAGCTCTGACTCATTAGTAGCCTCTTCGTGATACATTGTCGGTCGCTTTTTACCCGACGATAGTAAGCGGAGGAATAGGAGTTCCAGTTAGTGGGCAACCACGCTTTGGAAGAAACGGCGATCACTGCGTCATCAAGACAAATAGGCGTTGTTCGGCAATACCATCACAGGAGTATCTGAAGCTGATTCCGTCGTGCATCAGGCAGCGCAGCATGTCGTCTGGCTGACGTATGACGCGGAGTCTGAGAGTCATGTCCACCGCGTCTCGTGGTCGTATGTGATGGATTTTTCCCTCGATGAGAATGCACCCTCACCAGACCGAGCTCGCTGTGATTGCCGTGTCCAAAGTCATGAAAGGCGTGCTCTTGCTCCTTAAAAGGGCTCCATTTGAATGCCGATTCCCGGATCATTCATGCGCTGGTTCTGGATGCATTGCAACCGCAGGATCTTACATTTTGGCTGGTCTGGGCATAGCCTACCGCTAGGAGGGATGGGGTATGGCAAAGCCCGCTCAGTTTACTATCGAGTTGGAGCAGGAAGCTGATGGCCGCTGGATCGGTGGGGTACCGACCTTACCCGGGGTGATGGCGTATGGCCAGACTCGGGCGGAAGCTCTCGCCGCGGTGCAGGCCTTAGCGCTTCGTGCGATGGCGGATCGCCTTGAACATGGAGAAGCCCTTCCTGACGAGTTCCTGAACGCCTCCTTTATTGCTGCATGAACCAGTGGTCTTCCACCCGCACTCCTCGTATTCTTTCCGCTCTTCTTCGCATCGGCTGGACGATCAAACGAACAACAGGATCTCACCGCGTACTGGCACGGGCTGGTTGGCCTGACGTTGTATTTGCGTTTCACGATCGCGAAGAAATCGGTCCCAAGATGCTTGCTCGTCTGGCAAAAACGACCGGACTTACTCCTGAAGACCTCTAAGTAAAGCGAGCCTTACAACCGCGTAGCGTCCTCGTGGCGAGGCTTGTCAGTCTTGTCATTGTGCTCTACCTCGTCGGCTGATTGAAACGGCATACCTTGCACTCGCGAGCATCTGTCCCAAGCGTTCCCTGACATAGGGGCTGTTCGAGTAGCATCCATGGCTGGAACATTGTTGCGCTTTACTTTACTGTGATGAAAGTAAAGCTTTGTGAGGGAGGTAATTCATGGCTGTTCAGAAGCTCAGCAGCAAGAATCAAATTGTCATTCCGAAGGAAGCCCGACAAGCGATGGGCGTCAAAGGTGGCGATGAATTGCTGGTGGTTGTGAAGGATGATCTGACACTTGTCATGCCAAAGCCGAAACGCTATGCAAAGGCTTTACAGGGGTTGGCGAAGGATGCCTATCCCGCCGACTACCTGAAGCGAGAGCGTCGGTCGTGGTAAGGACTTCCTTGTCTCAAGATCTTCCTGTTCAACGGCAACGCATCGGTCTCGACACCAACGTCTTCATTTATTTTCTCGAAGACCACCCACGATATGGAGCCCGGTGTGCCTCCTTGTTTGAGCTGATCGAACGGGGGCAGAATGCCGCGGTCACTTCGACGGTGACGCTTCTGGAACTGTTGGTTCAGCCCTATCGCGATCAGAAGGACGAATTGGCACAAAAGATTTTTGCCCTGACCAGTACCTACGTGGCCTGCGGCGAGTCAAGGAGATTGAGTGCATCCTCGTGGAGGACCTTGTCTAGTCTCACCGTTTTTCTCTGTGATGTCGAGATCTCTTCGGTCGTACCTGTTTGTGCGAATCAGTCTGAATGCCTACCGGCAGATCAGTGCGCGTCATCTGAGCGCGTTTTACCCCAGAACAGGGAATAGACATAACTCTGGTAAGCCACTACAAGCAGGAAGCCGACTCCGAACCAGGCAAACCCTGCTGTTAATCCATAGGAATCGGTGGCTGCATTGAACACGGTGAGGCTGAGCGCTGGATCGGTTGTTGAAACTAAGATGTAGGGATACATGCCGAACATGACGCTGGTGAGCATCAGCAAAATAAATGCGCTGGAGGTAAGAAAGGCGGCAGTGTCACGCTGTCGCTGTCGAAGGTACAGACTGGATCCGAGTGCGAATAGGCCGCTCAATGGGACAAGATATTCCATCGGATGGCCGGCGAAGTTAAGACGCAAGCTTGGCTGGACGAACGGGACGGCAGTTACGGTAAGCACCGTGCACCCAGCCGAAACCCACCCCATGACGCAGGCGGTCGAGACGGCCCGCTGATACAGGGCGCCTTCTGTTTTCATTGCGAGATAATTCGCTCCGTGGAAGGCTAGAATCGACACAGTCGTCAGCCCCAGCAGCACCGTGAACCAGTCCAGGATGCCCGGTTCCGGTCCAGGCTGAAAGTCCGTCCAAAACGGGACGAAGAAATACCCGTCACGATTTAAGGGCACACCACGAATCAGATTGCCCAGCGCAGCGCCGAAGACAAAAGCCAAGAGGAAACTGGCTATTGTAAAGGCCGTATCCCAGGCCTGTTTCCACAGCACATGATCTACATGCGATCGCAATTCCAGCGCGAGACCGCGAAAGATCAGCAGCCACAGCACAAGGATCAGGGCCAGATAGAACCCGCTAAATCCGGCGGCGTAGGCCTTCGGATAGGCAAAGAAGAGGACAGCGCCGGCGGCGATCAACCAGACTTCGTTCGCGTTCCACAGTGGCCCGATGGAGGCGAGCACCGTTCGGCGTTCCGCTTCGGTCCGAACGACGAACGGATAGACCATGTCGACACCAAAGTCGAAACCATCCAGGACAATGAAGATGGCCAGCATCAGTGTGACGACGATAAACCACAGGGTTTCCATCAACAGCCCCTTCGTTCACGCGGGATACGTCGTTTGTGAGTCGATCGAGTCAGGTCCGCGTTGAATCGCTTTCCCGAGAAGAAACACAAACAGCAAGCCGAGCAGCAGATACAGTCCCAAAAATCCGATCAAGGTAAATAAGGCATTCCCTGAATGAACAAGCGGAGATGTGCCATCGGCGGTGCGCAACAAGCCGTACACGAGCCAGGGCTGCCGTCCCAGTTCGGCGGTCATCCAGCCGGCTGACGTGGCGATATAGGGGAATGGCGCTGAGAGCATCAGTAACCACAATAGCCACTTCATGTTGAACAGCCGGCCACGCCAAAGCGAGAGCAGGGCCAGACCGAAGATAGCAGCGAAGATGGTCCCCAATCCGGCCATAACGTGATACGCATAATAGAGGAGTGGAAGATTGTCCGGCCATTCGTCGCGAGGAAACGCGTCGAGCCCCTTGACCTTAGCGTAGAGGTCTTTGTAAACGAGAAAGCTGAGCGCCTTAGGAATCTCAATCGGGTTGTCGATGGTCATCGTTTCCAGATTGGGTTGCCCCACCAGATAGAGACCGGCTCCTCTCTCCGTCGTGAAGAGCCCCTCAAACGCCGCCCCCTTCACGGGTTGATGTTCGAAGACTTGCTTGGCGTTGCCGTGTCCGGTGGGGAAAATCATCAGTGCAGAAGCGATCGCGCCGGCGACAACGCCGGTTTGTAAGAAAGTCTTCGCATGGGATAGATGTTGACCGGATAACAGATAGTACGCACCCACTGCTGCTATCACACAGGAGGCCGTGACGACGGCTGCTGTCATGTTATGCGTGAATTGCCAGAATAACCAGGGATTTGTGAGCAGCCCGGTCAGACTGTTGACGAATACCCGGCCATCGTCTCCCACTTGATACGCGACGGGATGCTGCATCCATGCATTCGTCGCCAGGATGAAGTAGCCGGATATCCACGAACCTACAAAGAGCATCAGCGCGGCAAACCATTGCAGCCGACGACTGAATCGTTTCCTGAACAGCAGGATACCGAGAAACGATGATTCCAAGAAAAATGCGAAGACTCCTTCCATAGCGAGGGTTTGGCCGATCACGCCACCCGCGAAGGTAGAAAACCTGGCCCAGTTGGTTCCAAACTGAAATTCGAGCGGGATGCCGGTCACGACGCCGAAGCCGAAATTTAACGCAAAGATGCTCGTCCAAAAATCCGAAACGTGCTGATAATGGTCGTCATCGGTTACAAGCGCCCGGCTGCGCAAGTAGAACAGCAGCAACGCCAGGCCCATCGTCAATTGTGGAAAGAGGTAGTGGAACGTGGCGGTGAATGCAAATTGGAGACGGTCGTACAGTAGTGCGCTTGTCATGATATTTTCTCAAGTCCTATGGACAAGGAAGAACGGGTCTCGCACCATCCAGCACTTTAACAATTCGAACCGAGATATCCCAAAACGAAAAAAGGCACCGCGAGTCTTTTGTGTGACCGATTCGGTACCATACAAGATGCGTGACACGAGGGCTAGTGATCCTCGGGTCTGTCATCCACGGGCACGCCGACTGAGTCGCACAAGACAGCCATCTCCTCACACATTCCTCTGACTCACCGGTAGCCCTCTTCGTGGTACATTCGGCGATCTTCTCCTACACGGAAGCATTCAGCGGGAGAAACGGGAGTCACGACCTGTGGATGATCACATCTCGGAAGCAACGGCGGCCTCCTTGCCGAAGACGGGTCTGATTGCGAGGTGGCAGAATAGCCCGCCTTACGCGCGCATTGTGATTGCCTTGGTACTCGGTGTCATGGTGGGGCTGATGCTGGATAGCGAGGCGGCTGTGTTGGCCGTGCCGGGCAAGCTTGTATTGCGCCTTCTCGGTGCGCTCGCGCCGCCGTTAATTCTTGCGGCAATCGTGCACACGTTCATGACGACGCATCTTGGCGGTCCACTCGCGGCGCGGCTCCCAAAGCTGTTGTTGCTGAATACGTTGGTCGCAATCTTCGTTGGCCTTACCGTCGCCAATGTGATTCAGCCAGGATAAGGCGCGGGGCTTACCCCGCCACCTCCACACGACGAAGCGACGAAGGCAGCCAACCCTCTTGCCACCTTTCTTGAGAATGTGCCCAAGAGCCTGCTCGGACCGCTGGGCGATGATGGGAAAGTCATCGGAGTCATCTTCATCGCCGTGGCATTTGGGATGGCGCTCTGCAAGGAACGCGCACGGCCTCTTGGAACGGTTGGACACCTCGTTGAGCTCTTCCTGGAATCGCTGATTAAGATTTTGCACTGGATCATCGCGGCCGTGCCGTTTGCCGTCTTCGGCATCGTCGCGAGCATCGTGGGGACGGAAGGCTTCGCGCAGTTCAAAGCGCTTGGGATCTTTGTGCTGAGCGTGCAGTTCGCGCTTGCGATCCAAGCGGCCTATTACCTCATCCGCATCCGATTCGGGTCGTGGGTGCGACCTAGTGAGCTTTTGCGCGAGGGACGCGATGCGCTGGTCATGGCCTTCTCCACGGCCAGTTCGACGGCCACGATGCCGGTGACGTACGCGGCGCTCAAGGAGCACGTGGGATTGCGCGAACAGTCTGCCAGCATGGGAGCGCTGGTCGGCGCCAACTTCAACGACGACGGCACCGCGCTGTACGAGGCGATGGCGGCCCTCTTCATCGCCCAAATGATCGGGATGGATCTGACTGTTCAGCAGCAAGTGATGGTGGTGCTCACGAGCATCATTGCGTCCGTCGGTACGGCCGGCATCCCTGAAGCGGGCCTGGTGACGATGACCATGGTCTTTACCGCCGTCGGCTTGCCCGTGCAATACATTCCTGTCCTACTCACTGTGGATTGGTTTCTCGATCGATGCCGTACCGCAATTAACGTCATGGGCGACATGAACGTGAGTTGTCTCTTAGATGGAAAACAGAAAGGTGGACCAAGTACTCATTCGACGATGCTGAATTCATAACGCGAGCTCGTCAGCGCCGCCAATAGATCCGACGCGTGATCGCGCCCACGGGTTTCCATCGTGATATCGATCGTGGCTTCGTTCAGGCTCACCCCGTAGTGGGCGCGGTTGTACGACGTCTCCACGATATTGGCCTGGGCCTTGGCGATCACCGATGCCAAGCCTTCCAATGCGCCGGGATAGTCCGGGAGACGCACCCGCAGGCGCAGCCGTCTCCCGTCGCGAACCATGCCCTGCTCGATGATTCTCGCCAGCAGTGTGACATCAAGATTGCCTCCGGACACCAGCACCGCAATTTTTTTCCCGCGATGGCCCGTTTTCGCTTGTAGAACGGCGGCAAGCGCAACGGCACCGGCCCCCTCCGCCACCGTTTTCTCGCCCTCCAACAGCATCAGAATCGCCTCCGCAATCTCGTCTTCCTCGACCGTGACGAGCCGATCGACATATTTGCGAACCAACGGTAGCGTGCGCGCGCCGGCTTTTCGAACGGCGATTCCGTCGGCCAATGTGGGTTTCGCCGTAAGATCGACGGGTTGCTGTTGGTGCAGAGCCGTTTGCATCGACGGCAGTCGACCCGTTTGAACGCCGATCACCTCTATCGCAGTGTTTCGCTCCTTGACCGCGCAGCCGACCCCGCCGATCAATCCCCCGCCTCCGACCGGCACAATGATCACATCCAGCGCGGGGTTCTGCTTCAGGAGTTCCAACCCGACAGTCCCTTGTCCGGAGATGACGGCGTCGTCGTCGAAGGGATGAATAAACGCGGCCTTCCTCTGTACGCTTCGTTCCATGGCTGCCTCGCAGGCCTCATCGTAATTGTCCCCGTGCAACACGATATCCGCACCGTAGGCGCGGGTCGTCGTCAGCTTGATGAGCGGCGTCGACCGCGGCATCCAGATTTGCACGGGGATGTTCCGTTGGGTCGCATGATAGGCCACGCCCTGCCCATGGTTCCCTGCCGACGCCGCGATGATTCCCTGCCGCCGTTCGTCATCCGTCATCGTCAGGATATGGTTCAACGCGCCGCGTTCCTTGAACGATCCGGTCATCTGCAGATTTTCAAGTTTCAGAAAAATCGCGTTTCCGCTCAGCCGGGACAGCGTTTTGGAATGTACTAACGGCGATTCATAGATGGACGGACCGATGCGAGTTGCGGCTGCTTCGATCGATTCAAGATTGACCATGCTCCGTGCTCCCTTCCTCGTGATTCATTCCGGCCAGTACACAATAAAAAACCCCTGACGGAACCGAATCCGCCAGGGGCCATTGCTCGCGTACGTTTCCAGTCGCAGGCAGGCTTAGGCGGAACCGGCGATTATCATCGCCGCCGCCATGCTAATCCCGATGCTCTGCCGAACGATTGTCATTGTTGATTGGATACCGACTGTGCTTCTCTCACGTGCAGCTTATACCATCAGGCCGTAGGCAGATCAAGAATTGATGAAGACGACCTCCGCCCGCTCTCCCGAGCCGCGGCTACCTTGCACCGGTCTTTTGGTTACGTTGATGTGTAAGGGCGGTCCGCAGCTTCTCTTCATGCTCCTTGCTGAGTGACGTCTTAAGAATCGTTCCTTCGTATTTTGAGATTCCGGCCAGCAGCTTGTCTTCCTCGAAGCTCCGAATCAGGAGAAAGATCGCGGAGCTGCCAGGCGTGATCGTGCTTCCTAATTCTTTGATGAAATTGTCGGGGATCCCATAGTCGCTCAACAGTCCATACTCGCTGGCGGCGGTGGTCATGGCTCCACCCCCGGCCCCTCCGGCGATGCTGCCCAGCAGTCCAGCCAGGGGATTCATGAAGAGCAGCCCCATGAGCCCTCCCCATAACACACCCAGCGCCACGCCATGCTTGGTGGAGCCTTCGAATACATCGACGCATTGCTTCAGATGCACTTTGCCATCCTGATCGCGGACGACGATCACCGCATCTTCGAGGTCCAAAACGTATTCCGTTTCCATGGCGCGCAGTTCGTTCAACACTCGATCGGCCGTGCTGGAATCCTTAAACGCGATGCAGACGAGTTCGCTCATGATTCATCTCCTTCAATGCTACAGATGCAGACACTTCTCGCGGTGATGGATTGTCAATGTCATCGTGCATGCACTAATTAACAGTAGGATCGTCCCCAGAGCAAGATGGCTGTAAAAGCCGACTCACTTGCCACTCGCCCCTTGTTTTCCCACGCTCTGTTCCCTTACTCTCGTCGCGCACTGGCGTGGAGTGCCTTATGTTGCAAGCGGTTTCATTACGTTGCAGTCGCGGTGAGCGACGATTGTTCACAGACCTCAATGTGAAGGTTGAACGGGGATCGCTGTTGGCTGTGGTCGGTGAAAACGGAAGCGGGAAAACCAGTTTGCTCCGTATCTTCTCCAGTTTGTTGTCCCCTGAACAAGGTTCGGTTCTGTGGGAGGGACAAGATATTCTGCAACTCAAGGAGCTCTATGCAGGTCAACTGACGTATATCGGGCATCTTAACGGGATTAAAGACGACCTCACGCCGCTGGAAAATCTGATGAGCGCGATGTCGCTCGCCGGAGAATCCTGTTCGAACAACGGCGCAAAAGAGGCGTTGGAGGCGATTGGGTTGAAGCGGCCCATTCATCAACTGCCGTCCAAAGTGCTCTCACAGGGACAGAAGCGTCGTGTGGCGTTGGCAAGGTTGTGGCTTTCCACTCGTCCCTTATGGCTCCTTGATGAGCCATTTACCTCGCTCGACACGGCTGCAACCGCGGTCGTCACACAGCGACTGCATACCCATCTGCAGCGTGCGGGGCTGGCGGTCGTCGTGACACATCAGGAGGTTGCGCTTCCCACGGAGATTGTCCAACGCCTGAGGCTGACGGGATGAACGGCTCCAGTATGTGGGAGGCCGTGAGCGGAATCATCCGGCGTGATCTGTTGCTGGCGATGCGGCGCCGTTCGGATGCGGCGATGTCGGTCTTCTTCCTTGTGATCGTGGTCAGCCTCTTTCCCTTGGGTGTTGGGCCTGACCCGGTGGTGCTGCGGACCATCGGTCCTGGGGTGCTGTGGGTAGCGGCTTTATTGGCATGTTTGTTGTCGCTCTCACGTGTGTTTACGGCGGATTATGTGGACGGAGCCCTTGAACAGATGGTCTTGGTTCCTCAGCCGCTGGCGGTGCTGGTGGTCGGGAAGGTCCTCGCCCATTGGCTGATCTCGGGGTTACCGGTGGTGCTACTCTCACCTCTGCTCGGGCTCCAATTCGGTTTAAGCGGAGAATCACTGGGAGTGCTGGTGATGTCGCTCTTGCTTGGAACGCCGACGTTGAGTATGATTGGTGCGATCGGCGCCGCTTTAGTACTTGGCGTGCGCGGGAGTGGTCTACTGGTCGCCCTCCTGGTGCTTCCACTTTACGTTCCAGTATTGATTTTTGGAGCCGGCGCCGTCACCAGCAGTATGGCCGGAATCGGCGGTGAAGCAAATCTGTCGCTACTAGGGGCCTGTCTGGTACTCTCTCTCTTTCTGGCGCCCTGGGCCACGGCAGCGGCGTTGCGAATTGCGTTGGAGTAACACTGTTTCATGAGCATGGATATCAACTGGCTGAAGTATTCGTCTCCCCAAGCCTTTTATCCCCTGGCAGGACGTCTCATTCCATGGTTCGCTTGCGTGGTGGTCGTTTTGATGGGGGTGGGGCTCTACATGGGGTTCTTCGTTGCGCCCACCGACTTTCAGCAGGGCGAGGCGTACCGGATTATCTTTGTCCATGTTCCGGCGGCATGGATGTCGATGTTTCTCTACGTCGTCATGGCTGTGTGGGCCGGCATCGGGATGGGACTCAACGCGCGTCTTTCCTTCATGATGGCGCAAGCGATTGCTCCCACCGGAGCGATGTTTACGTTCTTGGCGTTGCTGACCGGGGCCATGTGGGGGAAGCCTACGTGGGGAGCCTGGTGGGTGTGGGATGCGAGGCTGACATCGGAACTCATCTTATTGTTCCAGTACGCCGGAGTCATGCTGTTGCGGACCTCGATTGATGACTTGCGGCGCGCAGACCGGGCGAGCGCCGTCTTCGCCCTCGTTGGGGTGGTCAACGTCCCAATCATCTACTTTTCAGTGCAGTGGTGGAATACCTTGCATCAAGGGGCGTCGGTCAGCATGGCGACCGGCTCGAAAATGGCATCGACCATGCTCACGGCCATGTTGCTGATGACGTTGGCTTTCTGGCTCTACAGCATCGCCGTCATTCTTGCCAGGGTACGATGTATCATGGTTGAACGGGAATCGTTGCCGGTATGGAATGAGAAGTCGGCCGTCATCCAGGAAGCGGTGGAGGCTCGCTGATGCAGTGGAGCAGCGCATCGGAATTCTTTGCGATGGGAGGTTACGGGCTCTATGTGTGGACTTCATTTGTGGCCACAGCGTTATGCATGGGATGGGAAGTGTTGGCCTTGTGGCGTCGACGGGCTGCGACGCGCGCCGAACAGCGCGCGTCGTTGTTAGGAGGCGCCGATGAAACCACGGCATAAACGCTTTGCTTTTATCGGCTTGGGGATGCTCGTCTTGGCGGTGGCGACGGTGCTGATCCTGAATGCCTTTCAGAGTAATCTCGTGTTCTTCTTTACACCTACTCAGGTGGCGAGCGGGGAGGTGCCGCAAGGACGCAGTTTCCGCATCGGCGGCATGGTTGAAGACGGCAGTCTTGTTCGTGAAAACGATGGACTGACGGTCCGCTTTATCGTCACCGATACCGCGAAGCGCGTGCCGGTGACCTATAAAGGGATTCTGCCGGACCTTTTTAAGGAAGGGAAGGGTGCCGTGGCACAAGGGAAACTCAACGCCGACGGTACGTTTGTCGCCAGCGAAGTCTTGGCGAAGCACGATGAAAATTACATGCCGCCTGAAGCGGCCGAGGCCTTAGCAAAAGCCAAGGCGTCCGGTGCTCAGCAAAGTAAATCACTCGTTGTCCCTCAAGGTAGACAAGGTAGGGAAGGCTCGCTATGATTCCGGAGATCGGTCATTTTGCGTTGATTCTTGCACTGTGCGTCGCCGTGGTGCAGGGCATTCTCCCCATCTACGGAGCCGCCGTCGGGAACTCGGGGCTGATGGCCGTTGCCAAGCCGGCGGCGCGTGGGCAATTTCTCTTGGTCTTAACAGCATTTTGCTGCCTCGGCTATGCGTTTGCTGAAAAAGATTTCTCTGTGTTGTATGTGGCAGCCACATCGAACTCCCAGCTTCCCTTGCATTATCGGTTGGCAGCGATTTGGGGGGCACATGAAGGGTCGCTTCTCTTGTGGACCTTTATTCTGACGGTGTGGATGTTCGCCGTCACGCTTTTCTCCGCTCATCTCCCCGAAGCCACACGCTCCCGCATTCTCGGCGTGATGGGTCTTGTGAGCGTCGGATTTCTTCTGTTCATGCTGACCGTGTCCAATCCGTTCGAACGGCTGATTCCCGCCGCGCTTGACGGGCGCGATCTCAATCCGCTCTTGCAGGACCCAGGCATGGTGATCCATCCGCCGATGCTCTATATGGGTTACGTCGGTTTTTCGGTAGCCTTCGCGTTTGCCATCGCCGCGTTATTGGGAGGGAATCTTGATGCAGCTTGGGCGCGCTGGTCTCGTCCATGGACCACTGTTGCCTGGTGCTTTTTGACCGTCGGCATTGCGATGGGAAGCGGCTGGGCCTATTACGAATTGGGATGGGGTGGGTGGTGGTTCTGGGACCCGGTTGAGAATGCCTCATTCATGCCATGGTTGGCCGGAACGGCGTTGGTTCATTCATTGGCCGTGACCGACAAACGGGGAGGGTTCAAGGTGTGGACCGTCCTGCTTGCCATCATGGCGTTCTCGTTGAGCCTCCTTGGGACGTTTCTTGTCCGTTCCGGTGTGTTGACCTCCGTGCATGCCTTTGCCACCGATCCAAAGCGTGGTCTGTTCATTCTGGTATTCTTGGCCATCGTCATCGGAGGGTCGCTCGCCTTGTATGCCTGGCGGGCGCCGCGTGTCGGGTTGGGCGGCAGTTTCGCCATGGTTTCACGCGAAGGGATGCTGCTGGCGAACAACGTGTTGCTGGTTGCCGCGATGGGCTCTGTGTTGCTGGGCACGTTGTATCCCTTATTCTTGGATGCGCTGGATCTCGGAAAAATTTCTGTCGGGCCTCCATACTTCGACTCCGTCTTCGTTCCGTTAATGGTGCCGGCTCTCTTCTTAATGGGAATTGGTCCGCTGGCTCAGTGGAAGAAAGCCGAGTTGCCGGATCTGGCCAAGCGGTTACGGTGGGCTTTCGGCGTCAGTGTGGTGACGGCGCTTGCCTTGCCATTTGTCCTGGGTACCTGGACTCCCTTGCTCAGTCTCGGCCTCTTATTGGCGGTCTGGATTGTGACGACGTCCGTCATCGGTTTGCGCGAACGACTCACCCATGTCGGCGGCCATGATCTTGCAGGTCGTTTAGCCGCCGTGCCACGATCTTACTGGGGCATGCTCATGGCACACTGCGGCATCGCGGTGTTTGTTGTCGGAGTGACGATGGTGAAGGGGTTTGAAACTGAAAAAGATGTACGGATGAACGTGGGGGAGACGGCGACGATCGGTGGCTATACATTTCGATTTGATGGCGCACAAGACGTCATGGGTCCGAACTATACGGCGGCGCGTGGCACCTTCCATGTGAGTATGGATGGTCGCGAAGCCGCGGTATTGTATCCGGAGAAGCGGCGCTATCCCGTTCAGAATCAAATCATGACCGAAGCCGCGATCGATCC
>JAICWG010000083.1 GCA_025934915.1 Nitrospira sp. | reverse complement strand
GGCACACGCACTGCGACCACGGTGTTCACGATCGAGAACGAGGACCGAGCGCTCTGGCCCGGCACGTACGCGCAGGTCCACCTTGAAGCGCCCTCCGATCGACCGTCTTTCATATTGCCCTCCTCTGTGTTGATATACAAGAAGCATGGCACACAAGTGGCTGTAGTGAAGGAGGATGATCATTTGCACTTGCAAACAATCACTGTGGCCAAACTTCTCGACAACATCATCGAAGTCGCAGGAGGGATTTCCCCGAGCGACCGCGTCGTGAACAACCCCACTGCCGCGTTGCTTGAAGGATCCAAGGTGCGCATCGTGACGCCGGAACCCGGGTACGACCTCGTCAACACACATGAGTCCCCGTCACCGTGAGGGTTGCATGTTCATGTTTTTGAGACGGAGCCCAGAGTTCTCCATTGGAGGGGCCAGTGACAAGGACTCCGCCCAAGGTGAGATGCTCGTTGTCTGCGGCAAGTAATACGTTCGTGCGGAAGCCATTCATGTCGACTCCATCATACAGCGACGTGTTCTATTCTCGAACGACGCTCTAGCCGTTATTTCATGAGCCCCCAGGGGCCTTCTTCATGTCGCCTTGGCTGCCGCGCGGTGGGGAACCAGCATCGCCACCCTCAAGACAGACGGTGCGTTCTTCCGGAGGATGATGTCCCATGGGGCCTCCATAATAAGAAAAGTTTGCCATTTCCGATTCCCGGGTATTCCAGATGTGAAGGCATTGCGCCATCAGGTGTGGCAACATTCGTGGAGCGCCGCCGAGCATTTCTTGGCCGGCTCGGTACGTCATGCCGACCACAGTCAGCCGATTACCAACCTGCAACAGACTCGGCTCTACAGACCCTTTAAAAGTGATCGCGAACCAGGGTGCGACGTCCTGTTCGGTTTTCATCTGGTTAGACGCTGGATTCGTATCAAGAGGCTGTTCCTCGGCCAGAATGACCACACCGTTTGGCTTCTGAATCACTCGTATGATCTCCCCAGCCAACTCCACTTTGTGGGAGACGAAGGTGGCGCTTGAGGGATGATAGGCCTGGGCTTCCCAGGCCTTGACGTCAAAAGTGTTGGTTTCGACGTCTTTCATAACCGCTGGCGGGAACATCGGGGTCGTTGAGCAAGCACTCAACCACAGACTCATCGTTATCAATCCGATCATACGCATGGGCGACCCTCCTTTGAGGCAGTGATCATGTTTACATGTGTTCTATCCATCCTTTCTCTCGAGTTTAACCCCCGACGTACTCGATTGCACCGACCTTCTATGAGGTAAAGAACGATCCCTATGAAGTAGAGATGAACCCATGATGAAGACCTCCTCAGCCTCCCTGTGAGCAGCCGAAACCACTGCCGGCACAATGACATCGTATCCCCTACGACCATCCGACGTTCTTCTTATTTCGTACGGTAGACTCGGGATGCTCAAACATTGCCGATTTACAACGGTTTCACATTGTTTATCGCTGGTTACAGTCGTCCAAATTGTATGTGAAGAGAGTGGTGCGATTGCGTAATAAGCTGACCGCTACGGCATATGTTGCATGACACGATCTGATCGCGTGGATATGATGTGTTTGGCGTCGCGTAATCGACATGTGAGAAAGCATAGGTCTGCTCGTCACCTCACTCAGTCTGACAATCTGAATGGTTCAGATATAATCGAGCCGTCAATAATTGAGAGAGCAATGAAATAGAGCCTGGTATGCGTATTGACTTAAGCAGGTTCGGCGGGATGATGGATTGGGTGGCTCATGAATGAGAGACGGTGTTGGAAGAGAAATTGAGGGCAACGATGCCGGCGACGATGAGTGACATGCCTATGATTGCCGGTAGGTCGAGAGCTTGGCCGTACAGTACCCAAGCAATCAACGCAATTAAGGCGATGCCTGCGCCTGACCAGATGGCGTAGGCCACGCCGACCGGAATAGTCTTGAGCGTGAGCGAAAGAAAATAGAATGCTGACGCATAGCCAGAAACAACGATAGCGGAAGGCCACAGGCGCGTAAACCCTTCCGAAGCCTTCAGCGCGGATGTTCCGATCACTTCACTAACAATTGCCACGGCGAGAAATACCCACTGTATCTGCATGATCCTCAGTATGGAGATGCCCTACAATGTTTAACGCGATTCGCACAAGCGCCGCATCTTCGACTCTCTGCCCGCATCACACGCCACTTTTGTTTGAGAACAATACGCCATAATAGTCGTCGTTTCAATGAGTTGAGACTGCGGGACTATTATTGCTGGTCCTTGTGCGAGTGGTGATCACCGTTTGCCGTCATACCCTCGCTCTTTCCACCTCTTTAGCAGTTGAATCCGTTTCCGAAGCTGCTCGACCGTCGCCTGATCAACCCGGCTCCCGGTACGCGCGATCAATTCCGCGTTGAGCCGGCGATGATCGATTCCGCTGTTTCGTGCCACGCCGGCAACCAGCAGCCGATGAAGATCTCGCAGATCTTGCTTCTGCTCATGGAGTGAGACCGCCGGTTCGCTGACGGAAGCGGCATCGCCCTCCTCTCGCGTCTCGTCTCCTCCGATCAGACTATCCATCCTGGCAACAGCCATCAACGGCATGTACTCGTTTGTTGAGACCGTGACCCGGCCGAAAAGGTCTCGTTGCCCCGCCGGCATGATGTCTTCCAACACATGATCGCGCTCTGCCTTGATCTGCTTGGCATAGTGCACTAAGACCGGATCTTTCGGCAGATAGAGCCACGCTCGTTGCGGTTTAGGTAACCCCTCCTGCATTCGAACAAACCGGCCGACGACTTGTCGGAAGTACATTTCCGTGATGACGTTCGTCCCATAGACGCCGACACGGAGTCGTGGAATGTCTACGCCTTCGCTCACCATGTTGACCGCCACCAGCCACTGCTGCTTTTTGTGGTCGGCAAACTCTTCAATCGTGCGCGAGGCGGCGGGATCGTCCGACACGGCAACGGCTGCTTTGGTGCCGACGATACGACCGACGAGGTCCGCAACCCATCGTGCGTGTTCCTGATCCATACACACGATCAGTCCACCGGCATCTGGTTGTTCCTGTTTGCGAAGACGGGTCAATTGAGCGTGGGCATCGGTGATCACCGGCCCAAGCCAGGTTTCCTGAAGCAACGCCGTCTTCAGTCGTTCGCGCTGTCGATTAAACGTCAGCCCGTCCTCAAATGTCGCCTGATGCTCGCGGCCGTCGGACAACCAGCTCAACTCACCTTCGTAGCTTGGAAAGACGATCGGCCGGCAGACGCTGTCACGAATGGCGTCTGTATACCCATAGGCGAAATCCGCCCGGCTTTCTCCATGTTCATATCGAATAAACGGGATTGTATTGTTGTCCGAACGAAACGGCGTGCCGGACAAAATTAACCGAAACACCGCCGGGTCAAACGCCGAGCGTAGCGCCTTTCCCCAGTTCTTGCCGTCGCCCGCGTGGTGCAGCTCGTCAAAGATGAGCAACGTCCTCTTGCTTTTGCAAACATGTTGGAAGCTCGCCGGAGCCAGACAGACTTGTTGGTAGGTGACCACAGCGCCGTGATAGTCCGGCGCTTCCGCCGCCTGTTCGTTGGTCAAAGTCGGATCAAGCTGCAAACCGATCTTCCCCGCTGCATCCGACCATTGCGTGCGGAGGTGATTCGTCGGGCAGACGACCAGTACCCGGATCGCAGCCTGTTTCGCCATGAATTCGTGCGCGATGCGCAGCGCAAAGCGCGTCTTTCCTGCGGCAGGAGTGGCCATCGCCAGAAAGTCTTTGGTCTGATGGGTACAGACCGCCGACAGAGCTCGTCGCTGCCAGTCACGAAGGGGCGCGGTCCAGGCTGGCAAGCTCTTCATGGCCGGTGCGTGGTTACCGATTCTCGGGAAGGGAGGTTAGCCCGCATTATTCATGGCGGTTCGTGACGAAACCGCCAAGACGCCACGCGAGACGGGCACGCGGAGCCTTGAGAGACCGAGGCATACTTGAAACAGTATGTCGAGGTCGCGAAGGGTGAGCCTGCCAGCCTGGCCACGAGAAAACCGTGGCCAGGCTTGTCGCAGCGGCGTATCGGCGGTTGCAGTAGAAGCGCTCATGAGTAATGCGGGCTAGTCGAGCCAATCCCGTTCCTGAAGTTTTTTCGGCAGATATTTCTTGGTGAGATACTGAAAATCTTTGTTCGCCAAGGAGTCGAGTTCGTATTTCAATCCGCTCGTCAGCATGCGCTTGATCTCCGCCTGCCATGCGGGCTTTTGGAACCACTGGTAGTTCATCAATTCCTTCGCGCGGGCGATGTCTTTCTCGTTGAGCTTGATGCCCACATTGCGCGGCAGCTCATACTGCTCCGGGTCGGCACTCGATAAGCCCATGAACTTGGCCTTCGGAATCGCCATCCGCTGACTTTCAAATGCGAGATTGATCGAACCTTGCTTGATGACGGAATAGATGTAGTATCCCCACGGATCGTTGTCCACCAGGACATAAACCGGCAATCGATGCTCCTCATGCAGCCGCCTCGCCAAACGCCTCACGCCCCTCGGTGGCTGGCCGTTCCCCGTGAGCAGTACACAGTTATAACGCCGCCAGAACTTGTCCTCCGACAGCCGGTTCCACTGCGTGCCCTTTTCCACGAGCAACACGAAATCGGCGGTGCAGCGCAGGATCTCCAGGTACTCCGGCTCCACGATCGACGGTACGGAGTAGCCGCCTTTCCCAAGCTTTGAACAATCAACGCGATCGCCGTCATCGCCGAAAATCACCGGCCCGACGATGCTGCCGCTGTTCTCTGCACGTACATGCAGCTCTTCTCGAAGCGTGGCAAGGGAGACTTCCAGATCTTCAATCACCGGATCGGATTCATCCTGCGTATCGAAGGTGTTCTCGTGCGAGTCCTTGATCGTATGTTTCGTGCGGTAGTAAATTTCTCGAAGCGACGTGGTCAGATCAGCCCGCTGCAATTCGGAAAGGGCATCGGCGACCAGCACCGTTTGCATGAATTTCTTCGCCATGCCGACGTTGAAAAACGACCGCTCCTGTTTCTTGCTCCCCATCTCAATTAGGCCCTTCCGTTCATTGAAGGACACATTTGAGAGGGCACGGATAGGGATCTGAAATGTCGGGTCCTTTGATCGCTCAGCCGCTTGGACCACAATGTCCGCTAGGCCGATCAACTTCTTTTCGACGGCAGTCGCTGGTTTCTGTTTCGTCGCCATGGTGCTATTTCTTTCCTCGTGGCTTTGAAACACGAGTGGGTTTATTAGGTCTGTCTGGTCTATCTTGTCTGTCTGGTGCCTCAAAGAGCGCTATCTGACTAGGTTTCGCTTTTGCTCCCTTCGGCGACTTTTTCGAGTGGTTCTCCTTGGCGGCTTTTGCTTTTGGAGCCGGCTCATCCGTAGACGGCGTGTTCCCCAGCAGATCCGGCTCCGGCGTGGGCGCGGCTGTCGCCTGATCAGCCTCAACCTGAGTCGCCAATTCCGCCTCACCTTCGACTCCCTCCGCTGTGACGATGATGGAGTGAGGCAGTCCTTCAGGCCCTCCGCCGGTCTTGCCAAGCGCCTCGTCGGTCTTCGCGCCACCCGTCCGCGAGCTCGCAATCTTCTGGAGCTGCCCTTTCAACTTTTCTTTCGGCAGCTTGCCTCCCTTGAGCCGGTTACAGGCATCCACGACTTCTTCGATATAGAGTTCAAAAATATTGCGTCGCCGGAATTCGCTGGCAGCCCGTTCGCGCCGACGAACAAAGAGGCCCAACCGCCTCCCGCACTCACGAAGCGCCAGGGTGATTTCCTTTTGAATCTCATCGTAGTCGGCGATGGCCTCTTTGGATTCACTCGTAAACGGCACCCAGACCGACGCCATATGGACGAAGATCACCATCGGTCCACCCGGCAATGCTCCGCGCGATTGAGTCAAGCCATAGTTTTTCCAGGTCGTGCTCATGACGGCCTTAAACGTCGAACAGGCCGATTGCTGGTAGAGTAGCGGAACTCGATTCGCGTAGCGGATCACGCGGGCGAGCTCTGAGTCTTCTTCCTCGTGCTCACCTTCCGCTTTCGGCATGGCCGGCTGCTGCGGCTTATTTTGATCCTGAGGTCTATTCCCATAGGCGAGCCCCGATTCGATGATGAACGGATTTCCGCGATAGACCGCCGGTGGCCGACTGACCGCGGTGTAGAACTCGCCTTTGATTTGTTTATAGAGCCCTGCGAGGATCGCCCTCTCGCCGATCGGTGAAATGCAGTTGGTCGGCGGCGCCATGATCTTTGTTTCTTGTAACGTCTTATACAGCGTTTCTGCCACCGGCCCCTTCAGCTCACGGGGCTTTGCGCCAGGCGAGACCTTCGCCGTCTTGCAGATTTCATCGGCCATCTGAGGGGACACCCGGCAAAAATCACCGGCGAGGAAGCCGGAGAGCGTATGGCTCTTCGTGTCCTGCAACATCTTGAGCAACATGCCGAACTCGATGCCATAGGGATGGGGCTTGATCTCGCGCGGTTGCGGCGGCAGTTCGTGATAGGTCCTGGGATACTCTTTCGTCTCGCCTTCGGGTGTCTGGTAGAGCAGTTTCACGTGAGGATTTGCGATCGAAGTCTGCTCCAACCATTCATCGACCGAGGCACGGCCCTTCTGATACTTGCCTTCGACTTCCAGCGTGACTTGGGTCCCTCGCGGTTGCTCCCAGTCGATCTGTTTGTTCTCGTGGACCAGCGGCTCATTCTTCTTTGTATCGATCTGAACCTCGAAGAAATGCGCGGCGGCTTTGGGGCCGATCCGGGAAATAATCTTGACCGGCTTGCCGGTCGTGAGCTGTCCGTACATCCCCGCTGCGGAGATACCGATGCCCTGTTGCCCACGGCTCATCCGCAAACGATGAAACTTGGACCCATAGAGCAGCTTCGCGAAAATCCTGGGAATCTGCTGCCGAACGATGCCGGGTCCGTTGTCGGTCACCGTGACGCGAAACCTGCTTGCTTGGCTGGGTGCAACCGGCTCGCCGCTCGACACCACCTCCAGCCTGACCGTCACATCAGGAAGGATCCCGGCCTCCTCACATGCATCGAGCGCATTGTCGACCGCTTCCTTGACGCAGGTCAGCAGCGCCTTGCGGGGATTGTCGAAGCCGAGCAGATGCCGGTTCTTCGTAAAAAACTCCGAGACGGAGATTTCCCGCTGTCGCGCCCCCATCTCAACCGCAGTGACCCGTTCCGCCGGCTTGGCGGCGACTTTCGTCTTTGCGGCTGGTTCAGGGTGTGTTCGAGAAGCGGAAGATTTCGATTCAGTCTCTGACGCGGATTCTTTCTTTTTTGCCATTCACCCTCTCATGAAACAAATGTTCTCTGTTGGTATCATAAAACTTTCGCGGAAACAATGGACCAGATGGTGAATGACAAGAACGAAAAGGGGCCCTTGTGAAGAACAAATTCCCCTAGTGGGTGACAGACGGATCTCGCAGATAGTGCGCCGGCTCCATGGTCTCAGCTGACCAGACAAGGATTTTACGGTCGAGTGTGGCAACGATCAAATAGTTGCCGTCGCTCGTCCAATGAAGATGGTACGGCATTTTGACGTGGAACGTCTTTCGTTTTGTCTGTGCCGAAAGGTCCCAGACGGAAATATGTTCTCCGACTCTGGTGGCAGCCCATCGATGCGATGGGTCGACGGCCATGGTTGTCCCTAACGCCACGGCCGGCCCATGATCAATTTCCGTATCCCGGTGGGTGAAGGTATCCAAACTCGCCAACGCTTTATTGTTCTTGGTATCCCAGATAGCGAGGGTAAAGGCGTTCGGAACACCGGCGCGAGTGGTCATCCAGACAAATGGACGTTTCCAGCCAAGACCGGACCAGGCGTCCGGAAGACCGGCCGGCTTCTCAACCTCGCGCCAAGTTGTAATGTCCCAGACGACAGAACCGGATTGCGAGGTCGTCAAAAGAAACGAACTTCCATCCAGGAAACTCAGACTGTCTACGACCTCTCTTCGTACCGCTCGCTTTTTTATACAGCTATTCTCGTCACAGGCCGGATAACGGCTGGTATGCACAAGCTCTTTCACGGCCGCTCGGGTGACGAGATCTATGACAAGCACTTTCGGTCGTCTTCCGGCGACGACCAGAAATCGATTGCCGGGAATGAATTGCAACGCATTGATCCGACCTTGTCTGCTTGAATAAGGTGAGAACTCACGCCAAGTCTGGGTTTCCCACAAACGTACGTCTCCTTCCATGGTCCCGGCCGCCAGGATTGCGCCATCGGCGCTGAAGGCTAGCGCATGTGCCGGAGCAGACAGCGCCAATTGACGCAAGAGAGTTCCCTGCCCTGGGTCCCATATTTTCAGCAGTCCATCGTCGCTGCTCGTGACGAGCAGATTCGCGCTGGGAGACGTCGCCACTGCACGCAAGGCCCGTGCATGGGCGAAAGCCGGCGCAGCCGGGGGAGAAGATGTCATCGTAATAAATGTTGGTAGGGTCGCTCGTTTGGCCAGTACCTTGGCCTGAGGTTGGCCGGGGTCCAGCACCAATTCCGGGGAACGTGAGGGAACATCCCAAACCGATATCTTCCCATCCACATCAGGATTGAAGCCTCCCTTCATCCCAACCACGATCTTCGACCTAGTCGGAGACCATTTGAGTAAGGAAACGCGGGGGCCCATGTTGCGGCAATCCTCTCCGCACAGGTCCGGCAACATCGCACCAGTTTGTAGATCCCAGATCTGTACCGTGTGGAGATGCTCCGATTGCCCGACCAAGTGATCGGCATCGGCAGCAATGTCGATGGCACGAAGATGTGTCGGTGAGCGCATCCCGCGCCCTGGAGCTGCATCGGTAAACTCGGTCACAGACACCAGCTCGCCCGTATCAGTATTGAAAAGCGCATAGCTCCATTCTCCGTTGGCTGCTACCAATCGATGACCGTCCCGCGAGAAGACTTCGGGCGTGAGAGAGCCCTGTGCCCCTTCAGCGCTCGTCAACGTTGCGCGCGTGGCTATGGACCCCTCCTCCGGATCGATCAGGAGAATCATTTTGCCTGCACTCGCCGCCAAACGAGAACTGTTCGGCGCAAAGAGGAGATCACGCGGTTTACCGTCTGCTATGGCCACGTCACGAATGGTTGTCCCACTGAGATCGTGCAGGTGAATGGTGTGGCCCTGGGCGATCGCCAACAGCTTTGTATCGGGCGAGGCGGCCACGGAAGACATGTCTGTCTTCCCCTCCAGCGCAATATGCTTGAGCGGCACGGGCTTTTTCCCCAGTTGCCAGACGGACACGGCCTCATTCCCGTGACGGAGAATCATCCGATCGGTCTCGTTCGAATAGGCAAGCAACCTATAGAGCTGCGGCGATTCCGGTGGAATGGTGGCCACTGAGACTCGGTTCTTCCAATCGTAGATGGTGACGCTGCGCTCCACACACAGCACCCATCCCTCCTGTTTCAGCAACGCGACCTGCTCACAGTGAAGACCTGGAATCTTCGCCACGAGCGCCTTCGTCTCAAGATCCCAGACAACCAGCTCCTCCATCTGGACCAGTAGGATCCGCCCATCCTCAGAGAATGCCGTAGGAGTTCTGGAGAGATAACCAGCCGCATCTTGAATCGATGAGGCGGCAAGGAAGGAGACGGCCACAAGTAGGGTCCTCAATATCCTCTTGTACAGTTCCCAATGATTCATGTTCTTCGCTTCATTCAGCCGGTTGGTGACGCGAACGAGATACACCGGTCGCTCGCTCTTTGGCTCTACTGGTAGAGGATGAGACAGAAACGCCTTCCAACTTTGGCACAACTTCTGAGCTGCCCAGAGTTGCCAGCAAAACATCGACGAAGTGATCCAGGCCCTGCTCATCCTTCCACTGCCGAACGGGAGCCTTGGCATTCATCTGGGTACCATCGAAGACATGCCACGAACTCGTCAGCGTTGCCTGACTCGGACTCAAACCTACCATGGGCCGTTGAATTGGGACTTCCTCGCTTGCGGGAGAACGGCTGAGGGGGCCAGGTACGGGATGAATCTCAGCTTGAGATCGCCCAGGCAAGGTCGGCCGAACTGTGGCCTTCTTCGGTGATGCAGATCGAGGAATTGGCGCCACAGTAGTCGCCGACTTCTTTTGCGTCACGGGAGGCGCCGTATCAGTTATATGGAGATTCCCTTGGTCATCGGTCCATTTATAGAGTTCCGCGGACCCGATAACCGGCCAGAACAGAAGACCGCTCATGAGGACCAGTATGAGGACTTTCATATTGTGAGAGACACTCAGTATCCAATTGATGCTGTAATTGCCAAAAGTATAGCAGGCAGTCCCATTTATGCCTGGACGTACCCGGGCACCCGTGCATGGCCGGTACTCGGTGGAGCCAGAAAAGAAGTCGAGATTGGAGTGGGAGTTGGATTGGACGTTAGGGTGGGAGGAGCACGCACCTAACCGAGGACGATTAGGTACGGCGGAGATCTTGGGAGGACTTTAGGCTTCCCAGTACGAGCTGGGCCTGCACACCATCCTCACGCTCGATCCCCTGTTGAACCATATTCCCTCGGGGCGTTAACTCCCCCCACCTGTGTACGATAGGCCTCAGCTACCAATCAGTCAAGAAAACTAATGAAGCTCCCCGCAGCAAGCTGCGGGGTATCACAGAACTCAATTCCGAAGACTTCTCGGAAGGAGAGGCCAACCCCGTAGCGAGCTACGGGGAATGTCAAGTTCAAGCAACTGATGGTTGACCAAAACATGAGGGCATCCTCTTGACGTTTGAAATCGTAACGTGCAGGGTGTTCTTTCTTCAATTTTTGAAAGGTTGGCAATGGCTCAGCCGCTCACGTGTGAGGATGTACAACGGGCATGATCGGCACTGGTGCAGGAGGTTCGCACAGGCGTGCTGCTCACGATGCGAAACGGACATCCCTTTGGATCGCACGTGCCCTATGTGTTTGGATCGGACTGGACCAACGCGTATCTGCACCTCAGCCGACTGGCGCTCCATACCCAGCATCTGCTGGTTGATCCCCATATGTCGCTATTCATCGCCGAACCGGACGGACCGAGGGAAAACCTTCTCGCATTAAGAAGAATGAACCTTCAGGGTCAAGCGGCACCGTTGTCACCTGATGCACCGTCGTATGGCGAGATCAAGGAGCGATACCTCTCGCGGTTTCCCAAGCCGGGATGATGTTTGGCTTTGGTGATTTTTCTCTCTGGGAATTGCGGCTTGAAGACGTCCACTTTGTGCTCGGCTTCGGTCAAGCCTTCGTCTCGACCGCCGCCACTTCATCCAAATGGGTGCATCAAAAAGTGGAACGCCCTACTACGAGAAGAGACTGATCGTCGGAAGAGCAGCGCTCGCTCGTACACATGGCCAGCTTAATCTACCGTCAAACAACTTACAAGAAACCCGGAAACCCGGCAGGCATGTAACGAGCCATCAAAGTTATTGACACACCATCTCTACTACATGTAATCGCCTTGATCAGATTAGTAAAGTGATCAGGCCTGTTTCAGGGAGAAAGCGATGACTTGTTTGCCCGCGCTATCTCATCGGATGACACAACTTGTCACAATCATGATGGGTGTGTCGGCTATATGGTTCTTCACATCCTGTGACGCAAGGAACCAGAATACGACAACGACACATACCTTTGAACGCCCTATGAAATCCTCGCCACCACGATTCGTCCCGTACGAAGTGTTGGTCAAGTTCAAGGACGGGATTTCTCAAGAAAGGATCGCGTCCATCATGAAGGATAACCGGATCGACGTGATCGCTGAAATTCAACGCGGACGCCTCTATCACGTCAGGATCTTGGACGATCGGTCGGTCGAATCCTTGATCACCCAACTCACTTCATATCAGGAGATCGAGTATGCAGAGCCCAATTATCGGTACGAAATGCAGAAGTAGTGTGATGAGAATCGCGCTCTGCCTCGGGAGAGCCATCCTAGGGATAGCAACCGTCGTGATCGCATTGTCGGGACTCATGCTGGAAAATCGCTTGGCTCATGCGGGACAGAAACAGGCATCTCGCGGAATGACGGCGTTATCACAGGGCGCGCGCCACCCGGCCCAGTATGTACCAGGAGAGGTGCTCGTCAAGTTCAGGGATGAGGCGTCCTCCTCGGGAATCAGGTCTCTGAATGCAGGTGTGAGCGCAAAAGAAGTCAGAGCGCTGTCCGTGAATGCCCGGGTGATTCACCAGTATAAATTGGAAAGTGCCTTGTCGGTCGAAGAAGCGGTCTTGATGTATCGAAGTAATCCCGCCGTTGAGTATGCCGAACCGAACTATCTCTACAGGCTGAAAACCATTCCCAGCGATGCGCAGTTTGGCACGTTATGGGGTCTCCATAATATCGGTCAAGTTGTGCATGGAACAGCCGGAAAAGCAGATGCCGACATCGATGCGCCGGAAGCCTGGGATATCAGCACGGGAAGTCCAAACGTGATTGTCGCCGTCATTGACTCGGGTATTGCCTACGACCATCCGGATCTCGTGCCCAATATCTGGACGAATTCAGGAGAGATCCCAGGGAATGGAGTCGATGACGATGGGAACGGGCTGGTAGACGATGTGCATGGTTGGGATTTCCTCATGAACGACAGCGACCCCATGGACCCTGTTGCCCTTACCGCACCACACCAGCTACAACCAGCACCAAATCCCGGTCACGGCACTCACGTTGCCGGGACAATCGCTGCAAGAGGGAACAATGCCACTGGCTTGGCGGGCGTCATGTGGACCGCCAGATTGATGGCCCTCAAAGCTGGTGGAGTGGGAAGTCTACCCACGTCCGCCATTGTCAGCGCAATCCAATATGCTGTCGCCAATGGGGCACGTGTGATCAACGCGAGCTTTGCCGGACCTGACTGTAGCCTGGCTCTCTATGAAACGGTGAGTGACGCGAATGCGGCCGGCGTACTGTTTGTTGCAGCGGCAGGAAATGAAGACTCAGATAACGACAACGTACCGAGCTTCCCCGCTAATTTCAGTGCTCCTTCAGTGTGTAGCGGGCAACAGAAAGCCGCGCTGGCAAACGTAATCGCGGTAGCGGCTACCGACGAGAATGATCGATTAGCGAGCTTCTCTAATTTCGGGTCCACGACCGTCCAAGTGGCCGCGCCGGGAGTCAAAATCAACAGCACAAGGCCCACGTCAAACGTCACGAATGTTCTGTTCCATACCTTTGATTCCGACCCGACCAGTCTCGGGTATGTCTTTGGGGGGACCAATAATACCTGGGGATTCACTAATGCTGCCTCATTCAGCTCTCCGAGAAGTCTGACAGACAGTCCCGGAACTGACTATCTAAATGACACCGATTCGTTCGCAATGGGACCTGTGTTCAGTACGACAGGGCAACGGGGGTGCCGGTTTGACGGTCAGGTACGCCTATCGACCGAGGCAGGAGTTGATGAAATTTTGACGGAATCATCGTCCAATAGTGGAGCGAATTGGGCTATAGGAGGAGTGTTCAGTGGCTCGTCAGATGAACAATTCGTTCCATTGACCTTTGGAGACATCCCGGATGGTAAAGCCAACACGGCAAGATTCCGATTTAGGTTCGGGTCGGATGGGAGCGTCGTCTCGGACGGCGTGTATTTAGACGATGTCCGCGTCGCCTGTGTGGCGGGTCCGCCGTCGGGAGCGACGGACTACCAGTTTCTCCAGGGTACTTCGATGGCCACTCCGCATGTGGCGGGACTCGCCGGCTTGTTGCTCTCGGTTGATCCCAATCTCACCGTATCCCAACTCAGGAACGCAATCCTCAACACGGTGGATCGGAAGGCTTCTTTGAGTGGAAAGGTGTCGACCGGTGGACGCATCAATGCCCGGGCCGCATTGGCCAGCGTTGTGGCAAACTTCACGGTTACGGTCAACAAGGCGGGCACCGGCACGGTTACGTCCAATTCTCGCGGAATCGACTGCGGAGCGACATGCAAGGGGCAGTTTCCCCAAGGTAACACTGTCAACCTCGCCGCAGCACCAGATCTCGGGTCCGTCTTCGCAGGATGGAGTGGAGATTGTAGTGGAACTGATTCCTGCTCGCTCACTCAAAATGCGATCGTAACCGCAACCTTCAACATCGCGTCACCTCCGCCGGTTCCCAGCGATAACGTCGGAGGAGGCTGTACTGTCGCCCCTGGCGCAACCGGTGACACGTTGCTGCCCGTCATGTTACTCCTGTCTGTGGTTGTGTTGTTGTGGAGGGCAAGACGCCGATGAGACTGAGTTTCGGAATGCGAGGAGTGTCGCCATGGCAGAAAGTGGACCCCAACCATATAGGGCTCTTTGCATTTCAGCCACTGCCTCGGCATGCTATGTGGTCACCGGCTTTTCTCTCCATCGCCCTCTGGCAGCCGGTGTTCGAAGAATTGTTGTTTCGAGGCATTGTCCAGGGCCATTTGTTGCAATCCATGGCGAAGCAGAAGACATGGATTGGTCTACCCACCTCCAATCTGCTGACATTGCTCTTGTTCTCATTGGCTCATCTGGTCAGCCATTCCATTTCGTGGTCTTTGCTCGTGTTCGTTCCTTCTCTCTGTTTCGGCTTCGTACGAGATCGCTTTGGATCTGTGTATCCCTCCATCGCTCTGCATGCCTTCTACAATACCGGTTACTTTCTGATCATCGAGGCTGTCGCCACCTAAACTGCCTTGAAGATGTCTCGCCTTTGGACACTCTCGATGAATCGGACCAGATGGGTATTCGACAGAACGCGTGAAGCCCGGTCGATTGGAGTAAGTGTTACTGCCGTGCCATCGAAGATTCGGGAAGAATGGAATCAGTTAACTTTCACACTGATTCCTGGCGGGGTAAAGACTTCGTTCAGATCGCTGAAGGAGCCTCCGGGAGTCGGTCCGCCACCGATGACGTAAATGCGCCCCTGTACTACTGCCGACCCGATACCATGCCGAGCAGTCGGCATAGGAGCCAGACGCTGCCAGGTATCACCGGCCTGGTCATAAACCTCGTTCTCACTGAATGTGCCGCTAGACCCTTCGCCGCCGAATACGTAGATCCGTCCTTCTACCGCAGCGGCTGTGATACCGCTCCGCGCAGTCGGAAGATCCGCAACGCGCCTCCAGCGATCAGTTGCCGGATCGTACTGTTCCATGACAGCAAGATTCTGATGGTAGTCACCGTCGATGCGTCCGCCGATTGCATAAATCTTCCCGGCGACCGTCGCCGTGCCGAGATGATCGCGCGAGGTTGGTAGAGGTGCCGCTGTTGTCCAGACGTTGCGCACGGGATCGTACACTTCAACCTGCGCATTGTTGACCTTCCTGTCGTATCCGCCGATGGCATAGAGCTTTCCCCCATGTTCAGTCACAGACAAGGCACCGCGCGCAGTCGGCATCGGAGCGCGACCAGTCCAGGTGTCCGTGGCAGGATCGTAAGCATACACCGTCGCGACTGGGTTCCAGACACCGAGCCCCGATCGACTGTATCCGCCTATGACGTACAATCGTCCATCCACGACACCGATTCCGGCATGGTGCAGGCCGACCGGCATAGGCGCTTTGGAAGTCCACCGGTCCGTCACTGGATCATACATTTCAACAGAGGGCGTGATCGCGAAATTCAGCACATTGCCCAAGCTGGGCTTCTCAAACCCACCGACGACGTAGATCTTCCCATCCACCGCCGCAGCTGCCACCTCCGTCCGCTTCGTCGGTATAGGGGCGGCAGTATGCCATGTGCCTCGATCCTGTTCGAGTTGCGCTGATTGAGTTGGTGCTGTCAGCGCGATCACAAAAAGCCCGGCAAAGAGCGGTGATACTAACGAAATCAGTTTCATCACAAAGCGAGTTCCTCTGGCTGATGATCTCGTGAAGAAGGACATGGTTTCATTCTATACCTGCTTAAGGTCCAGTAGTAGCATCAGGTTAAGGACATCGCTCATCATCCTCATTGCAAGGGACACAAAACCCGCAATCGTCTGTCGGTAGCCATGGGCATCACATCAGAAAGGCGATCATCGCGATCTCGCGTTGGGTCGGTGGCAGCCCCCCACACTCATGGAGCAGCTGGCGAATGTGGGCAGCGATATGGCACAAGCCGCACGGTGGCATGAGACAGACCACGTCCGTTGCGAGCTAGCGTTTGTGCAGGCCCTGGAACTCCTGGATTTGACGATCTCCGATCCACGTTGGAGAGGGCGACGGAAAGAACCCGCCCGAACGCGCGAGCTCTTGTGCGATGCCATGTCAGGCGGAACAACCAATGGCAGCGACCTCACCGCCTTGGACCGCTACTTCTTTCCCTACGCCGTCGCAGCGCGAGCCTGCCGCTGAGGAGGCGAACGTGCTCGGCCACAAGAGATGTGCGACTGCAAGCCACAGCCTCTCATTCTCCCACTGATACATTTTATCCTTCGTGGACCCGCTCAGCCTGAGGCGAATAGCTTGTCGTAGCGACTCCCTTTATTTTGATTCGCCGAAAGGCTAGCATTCATGCTCCACCGTACTTCCAGAGGATGTCACATGACGGCAATCGCCATTTGGTGTAACAAGGAAGTAGAAGAAAACCCAAGTCTGTGGATTGCTGCTGATAGCCGAGTAACGTCATCAGAAGATTCAGTTCTGCTTGAGGATGCCTCTAAGATATTTCCACTTCCTATAGTTTGCAGATCACCAGACAGCCGTGGTTTCTTTTCGCAAGTCACCCACACTCACACATATGGGTATTGCTTTGCTGGAAGCACGCTAATGGGACAGAACTCATACCTTGCAATAGCTCCCCTACTGAGCAGCTTGATATTGACTACAGAGTGCTTTCCAGCAATGACCGATGTTGCAGACTTTACCCTAAAACATCTAGGGTCTGATGACATTTAGAGTTCCCCTCTGCAGGGTAGGTTGTGTGGCATGAATCAAAACCCAAGGGAGGAGGGGATGGCAAGACGCGAGCTCCGGGACGCTCAATGGAAGCCCATCAAGGAGTTGTTGCCTGGTACAGCGAGCGATCCCGGACGGACGGCAACGGACACCCGAAAATTTGTGGATGCGGTGCGCTGGATCGCACGGACCGGGGCGCACTGGCGTGTACCGCTCTTGATTTCTTGGACAGTGTGGTAGCCCTATTGGACCCGACCTGTGGGTCGCGTCGCTCGGCGATCGTCGCTTCT
>JAICWG010000073.1 GCA_025934915.1 Nitrospira sp. | reverse complement strand
GACAGTTGATCGAGAATGTCTTCTGTAAACTCAAGCAATAGAGGGCGATCGCCACACGCTACGACAAAACGGCACGGAACTTTCTCTCTGCTATGTATCTTGCCGCCGCCGTCATGTGGCTTAACTGACGACACGCCCTAGAAATGTTCCGTCATGAACCATCCGGCGATCGATAACCGCCGATGCTGACCAGCTGTAGGGTCCACACGGCAGACTCGATGGAACCGGGGTACGGTAAACATGACAAGCGACCCAGGGCGAGGTTCGATACAGTGGATCGGTGTAAGATTGATATGCCCCTCGGCATGATCTGCTCGCCGCTCATAGATCATCAATTCCCCACCCCAATCGTGCTGCCATTCCTCATGAAAGTAGGTGGCGACCGCGATTCGGCGCTGCAACGCGCGACGGCCCTCTACGAGACGACCCTGATCCGTGTCGTCATGAGTCAAGAGACAGTCCCCAGCGGAATACGAATAGTAATTGAATCCCACATGACGCCCGATGATATTCGGGAAAGATTCGATATGGTCCCGAATGCAGGCGAGCTGTAGCCGCGATAGAAATCGCTGTCCCTCTTCCGGGCCGATTTCAGCTTTTGCCCAGTTCCCAGAATTTGGAAAGTCTTCCCGAACATTCGGCAGATCGGAAAGGCTTTTCCAGGATGCCTGGTTCATCTTTTCCCGAAAGAACCGTCGCTCGTCCGGCGACCAAAAGTTTTCCACAACCAGCACCGGACTTCTCTGGAATGAGAATGCGGGTAAATCGGCCGCCCCTATCGTCGATTGGGCAACATTCATGTTTTATCACGGCCCTAAGGATCGGACATACTCACCATCGGCTCCGATCTATTATTCTCTCGCTCACTTCACAAAGAAAGAAGGGGCTGCCACTTTCCATGGCAACCCCTTCGTTTTGCACATTGGTTGATCAATTACCAGCGATCGCGCTTTCCTCCGCCTCCGCTTCGACCACCACCGCCTCCGCCGAATCCACCACGGCCCCCACCGCCGGTGCGTGGTTCCTGGGGACGCGCTTCATTGACTGTTAAAGTCCGACCACCCATATCCGACCCATTGAGAGCCGTGATTGCAGCTTGGGCTTCAGAGTCCGAGGACATCTCCACAAAGCCGAATCCACGGGATTGGCCGGTGAACTTGTCCGTAATGATCCGCGCCGAGGCCACTGCGCCATGGGCCGCGAATAAGTCACTCAATTGCTGCTCGGTCGCCGAATAGGGCAACCCACCGACATAAATCTTCGAACCCATCGGGGTTCCTCCTTTAAAATAGTGACATTGTCTTGAACACGAGGAACGGGGAAGGAGCGGGCCGAAGACGCGATCGATGCAGCGACTTAGGTCTGACTTCCGACAAGATTCCCGGACAAGGCAACATCGGCATTGTGGGTCTCCTCTGATAGACACTCGCTGCCGCCGAGACCCAGAGCGACATGAGCCTTCGCTACCCTAACACAGAGCCCTCTGGATTACAACCTCACTCCCCGACTCGAACCAGAAGCCCGTGATCCTTACAATAGGCAACCGTCCGGTAGAACCATGCAACGACACCGACCAGCAACGCTCCATTCAGGCAAATCGCCCAGGCGAGGTTCCCAATGGGAGGTGCGCCTGTACCTAACACAGCCCGCATGCCCTCAAAGATATGTGCCGCCGGATTCGCCATCGCGATCATCTGCAGCCACGTGGGCAACACTTCCATGGGATAGAAGACACAGGAGATCGGCTGAAAGAGAAAGACCATGCTCCAGGCGAGCACTTCGGCCTCTTGTCCGAACCTCATGATGAGTGAGGTTGTAAACACGCCGATAATCCAGCCGGTAATGACCAAATTGAGCACGAACGGCATCAGCCATACCCCGACGATCAGGATGTTATACGAATAAAAAAGGAGGGCACAGCCAGCCATGACAATCGAGACGATCGTCACCTTCATCACGCTCATGGCCATCGTGGCGGTCAAAAACTCGCTGGGTTTCAACGGGCTGGCGAACAGATTCATTAAGTTCCGTGCCCAGAGCTCCTCAAGAAAGGAAATCGTGATCCCCTGTTGCGCTCGGAACAGCATGTCCCAGAGAATCAACGCGCCCAAGAAAAAGGTGACGAATCCCGGAACCTGGCTTTGGTATCGAGCGAGATAGAGCGTGATAAATCCCCAGATCACGAGATCCAGGAAAGGCCAATAAAAAATTTCCATAATGCGGGGCAAACTGCGTCGATAGAGGTACAAATGCCTGACGATCAATGCCGTGATGCGGTGCAGTTTCATCGGCACGTCCTATCATCCTGTCGATCGTGACAGCCCTCGCATCCTTGATGCATACCGAGCAGGTCTCCCATGAGATGTCGGACCCCAGCGGCCAGGTGCGCCCCTGCCCGCTGTCCGTCGGGCATCCGCCGTAACCAAAAACCCGCCACCACCGTCGGCATCCCTAGGAGCCCGGCTGCGAATGCAGCCGTCATACGTTCGAGGTCACCCATCCACCACACAAGAGCGATTGCGAGAGCAAGCGGCACCGATCCTCCCACGAAACTCATGAATATGATACGCTGGCCGCAGGTACCTCGGCTCAGACCGACCAGACTGATCGCCAACCAAAAGAGACCCCAGGCCGCACTGAGCGCAAGCCCTCCCGTAAGGAATCCGGCACAACTATCGATCAAGATGTCCGTCATGGTGATGACTGCCTCTGTTCCCGTGCAAACTTCAAGAAGACCTCTTCCAGATCGGCCTTCCCAAAGCGGTCGATAATTTCCTGCGCCGTTCCCTCTGCCACGATACGTCCGCGTTGAAGAAAAATGATGCGATCCGACATTTCTTCCATTTCGCGCATGTTATGTGACGTGTAGAGGATGCTGAGACCGGATGATCGCCGCTCTTCTTTCAACAACGATCTGATCTTGTCGGCGATATCTGGGTCCAAACTCGCCGTCGGCTCGTCAAGAAAGAGGATCCGAGGGTCGGTCAGAAATGCTTTCGCCAAGGTGAGTCTTGTCATCTGCCCCGACGACAGCTTGCGGGTGATCTTGCAGCGGAACTCCTCCATCTCCAGTTTTTTGACGATGTCGTATACGCGCCGAGCGATATCCGAAACCCCGTAGAGACGCGCAACGACCCACAAATTTTCTTCTACCGTGAGCGACTGGGGCATGGAAATGTAGGTAGACGAAAAGTTGACTTGCCGCAGAATCTCCTCTCGATGAGTCGAGAGATCCAGACCGAACATGTGAATAGAGCCGGCCGTAGGGGTCACGAGTCCCAATAGCATCTGAATGGTGGTCGTCTTCCCGGCTCCGTTCGGCCCCAAGAGCCCCAGGATTTCTCCCGGTCTGATCTCAAAGGACACCCCATTGACCGCCGTAAAGTCACCGAACCGCTTCGTCAGATCCGACACTTTCAGGACTGGGGTAGACATCACGTTGACGGATTCTGGTCGATTAATTGAATAGCAAGGTACCGCTGATCTTCTCCGGTATATGGCAGGTCTCACATTTCCGGTCTAACGTTTTCCCGCCATGCTGTGCCTTCCCATCGTGGCAGCGGAAACAGTCACTGAGTGCCCTCGCGCGAAGGGAGGAACCTTCCGGATGCGGCGGATACCAGGGTTGGCTGTCGGCCGATACATGTCCGCGTGGAATGACGATAGGATACCCCTTGATAGGTTCATCATGTACGACGCCGGAATGACAAGTCGTACAGCCTTCATCCTGTCCACGGACCCTGAACGCTTCCATGTGTCGGCCATGACTCATGATCAGCCCCACCTCTTTTACCGGCGACGGAAGATCGCGTGGCGCTGTCTCAGACACACGAAGGATATGCCGATGACAGCTGAGACAGACTCCGGAATCCACTTTGGCCTTGAGATTGTGCGCATCGGTCGGCGTCCCGAATACATAGATAGCCGCGTCTTTGACTCCCGCCAAGACCTTGTCGGATAACCAGCCTTGAACACCAGGCCTCACATGGCACGCAACACAAGTGACTTCCTTATGAGAAGACTTGGCCCAGCTCTCATACGCAGGGGCGATCGTATGGCATCCTGCGCAGAATGTCGGGTGATCTGTAAAGGGTATCGCGGTTCCGACCAGAGCCATAGCTCCGATCACGATGGCCAGCAACAACGTGGCCTTAGACTTCCCGCTCATGCTCCCGGCGTCTAAGGGGGAACTGTTTGATCAAGAGAGCGGCAACACCGGCCACATCATCGAGGTGGAGCACCGGAACAGGAAGATCGATCGGCTTGTCGGTGACCACCGCCAGAAGGCCGTCGGAAGAGTACGCGATTTCGCCGAGCTGATCACGAACGACGATGATCTTCGGATACCCTTCGCTTTTCCATCCTTCGGCGATGATGAGGTCGTAAGAGGCGTCCAAGAAACGATCCCGCACTTCCTCCACTTTCAGCTGTTCGGAGACATCGGCAAATAACGCGAGGCTCCCCTTCGAGACCACCACAACACTACCGGCGCCGGCCCGCTTATGGCGCCAACTATCCTTCCCTTCCGTATCAAGATCAAACCCATGGCCGGCATGCTTAACCGTCGCCACGCGGTATCCGTCCTTGACCAACTCGGGGATGATACGTTCAATCAAGGTTGTCTTACCGCTGTTCGATCGGCCGATAAAAGAGACAATTGGAATAGACATACCGTGACCGTTACGTGTTTTGATCTAGCAGCAGGAGAGCCGATTGCCCTCGGAATGCTCATGCTCGGTAGTAGCGGGCCATGCCTCGCCATTTAATAACTGAACCGCCACCTCGTCGCCGGGATTGAGCCGCTCAACTTCTACCGGCACATCGATGAGGCAATTCGCCTTGACCATGGACGTCAGAATACCAGACCCCTGGTCTCCGGTCGTTCGAACCTTGAAAACACCTTCTTCCCTGGTGAGAATGCCGCGCAGGAAGTGCCGCCGATCGCCCCGCTTGGAAAATCGTTCCTGGAATATGGCCTGAATCACCGGGCGTCCATAGCTTCGACACCCACCCATTTTTAGTAACGCAGGTCGCACCAATTGCTCGAAGGTCACCATCGACGAAACTGGATTCCCTGGGAGACCGAACGCGAGTTTGCCCTGAATCTTCCCGAAGGCCAGCGGCTGACCGGGTCGGATAGCGAGCTTCCAAAAATTCATCTCGGCGCCGAGCTCACGGAACACCACTTTGGTGAAATCATAGTCACCCATCGAGACCCCACCGGACAAGACCACCATGTCGGCATTCAACCCCTGCGAGATCTTTTCTTTGAGCGCCATCGGCGTATCACGCGCGATGCCGAGCAATAACGGAATGCCCCCCGCTTCCTGCACAGCCGCGGCCATCCCATAGCTGTTCGAATTGATGATCTTCTCCTCGCTGAACCGTTCGTCCAAGTCAGCCAACTCGTCGCCGGTCGCAAGGATCGCCACCCGAGGCCGTTGATAGACACACACGAACGACTTCGCCAGGATCGCCAACATCCCAACCTCGCTGGGACGGATTCTGGTCCCTTTTGCGATGATGCGGTCCCCTTTTTTGACGTCCTCACCCTGAGGCCTAACGTTGGCCCCTTTGGGTTCCGCCTTAAACACGCGGACTGAATCAGGTGTATGTTCTGTGTCTTCAACCTTCAAAACTGTATCCGCCCCTTGGGGGATCGGGGCTCCCGTCATGATCCGGATGGCCTGGCCCAAACCGACCGTTTTCGAGGGCATCATCCCGGCCTGAACATCCTCAATGACCGAGAGCGTGACCGGTTTCTGGATGGCTTGCTCCTGTTTGATATCCTCCCACCTCACTGCAAACCCGTCCATGGCTGAGTTATCCCATGGCGGATTGTCGCGCTCAGCGACGATGTCTTCACTCAGCACACGGCCCAAGGCATCCAGAATCGAGACTTTTTCAAAACCCAATACCGACGCAGCATCAAGTACAACCCGTTGCGCATCGTAGAGTTGGGTCAATCCGGTCATGGCATCCGCAGCTTTCACTGGCTGCCCCCCTTCAGCAGTCCAGTGACCGTTCGCCCCATTTTCAGCAACGATGCGCCTTTTTTACAGAAGGCTTCAACCTGATTGGCGATCCGGTGGTATGCTTCCGCCGTCGGCGTGTCTGAGTTGAATAGCGCAAAGGGTTCACCCGCGTCGCACTGTGTGACCACGTCCGGGTCGAGTGGAATCTTCCCCAAAAACGGGACTCCCATGTCGAGCGCGGACGCTTCTCCTCCACCCTTCCGGAATACATCAATGTGGGTATGACAATGCGGACACTCGAGCCCGCTCATATTTTCCACGATCCCGACGATCGGCACCTCGCTGTCCTTGCAAAACGTGACCGACTTTCTGGAATCGAGCAGCGCCACTTCTTGTGGCGTGGTGACAATCACCGCGCCGCTCACTGGGCCGAGCAGATCGATCGTCGTGACCGACTCATTCCCGGTTCCCGGCGGGAGATCGATCAGGAGAAAATTCAAATCCTGCCAATCGACGCCTCCAAGCAGCTGATTGATGAATTCGTACTTGTAGGCATCGCGCCAGATAATGGGGTCATCCGAGTTCTGCAACAGAAACGACATTGAGGCGATCTTCAAATTGTAGGCTTGGAAGGGAATAATCCCGCCGGACGTGCTGATCTTGAGCTTCTGACCTTCCGCACCGACCATTTTCGGAATGTTGGGCCCGTGAATATCCATGTCACAGATCCCGACATGCCATCCTTTAAGCGCAAGACTCACCGCGATGTTGGTCGTGCACGTGCTTTTTCCCACTCCTCCTTTATTGCTCATGATGAGTACTTTGTGCTCGATGCGCTCCATCCGCTTGGCGACCAGCCATCGGCTATGTCCTTCTTTATCCTTTTGGCACCGTTCGTTTTCATCGCAGATGGCACAAGCCCACATGTAAGTGCAGGCATCTCCATTTTCATTTCCGTTATTGATGACGTTGAGTTCACGTGCCATGGGATTTCTTTTCTGCGATCATTGCTGTCGATCGCCCTCGTCGTTAGTGGTATCGTCCTCCAGGAATGCTGACATAGTCATCCCCGGAAGATTTCGGCATGGACATGCTGGAGGCAGCCCCCCCGGCCCCTACCCCAGCCATGGCGACCGTCGGAACACCCGATTGATGATTTTCAGCAGGTGTTTTTTTGCCGAAAATCTTCGCGCCGAAGATGCCGATCCAGTAGAGAAGAAACATGGGTCCAGCCATAAGCGTCTGATTAAACGGGTCGGGCGTGGGAGTCAGAATCGCGGCGATGACAAACGATCCCAACAACGCCCACTTCCAATACTGAATCAGAAACGGCGCATCGACCCAGCCCAACTTTGCCGTGAGTGTGATGGCCAACGGCACTTCAAAGATCAGCCCAAAGACCATCAAGAACCAGAGGGCAAAACCGACATACTGGGCGATCGAAATCTGCGGTACGAATCCGGCATTGACTCCGTAAGAAATCAAAAAGTTCAAGGCGAATGGAAGCACGAAGAAAAATGCGAACCCGACCCCCGCGTAGAACGCCAACGTGCTCACACAGACGAACGGCCCGACAAACCGCCGCTCCTGCGCGTGCAGCCCCGGAACGACGAACCTCCAAATCTCAAACAAAAGATAGGGCATGGCGAGCACGATGGCGAACAGTCCCGCCACCTTGACGTTCTGCCAGAGTGCCTCCGCCGGCGCAAGGAAGACAAACGGCACCGTCGGCAAATCGGTCGGTTCCCAGGTTAATGTGCTCGGCACGAACATGTTCTGGAGCGGAACCCGCAGCCACTTGACCAGCGCGTCAGCATAAAAAAATGTCCCCGTGAACACGACCGCCAGAGCGATCACCGCGCGGGTGAGCCGGCCCTGGAACTCTACGAGGTGCTCCATGACCGGCATCTTTTTGTCTTCCAGCGGCTTGAACACCGAATCTTGCAACCACCGGTTCAGCTTGTTCAGCACAGGCCCTCGCAACGATGAAACACCGACTCCCCGACGAGGCGAAGATCACAGCTACGCATTCCACCGATCGACAGATCAACCGACTTGTTCCTGTTCCTACTTCGGGTTAATCGCCACAAACAGGCTGTTTCCTTGTCGATTGACTAACAGCACGGCCAGTTCGTCCTTCTTGATTTTTTCCGCGGCCTTTTGATAATCGCTGAGCGACTTGATCGACTCATGATTGACTTCTTGGATCACGTCACCACGCTGGAGCCCGGCTGCCTCTGCCGGTCCACCAGGATCCACCGCCGTAATCACCACTCCGGACGTCTTCCCGGAAATGTTCAACTGACTCATCACCGCATTATCCAGCGTTTGGACACGTAACGACGCGAGCACGTTGTCCGGAAGCTTCAGCGTTTCTCCCGGCTCCTTCGGCGGCGCCGGTTCTTTCTTGGCCAGCATTTCATCCGATGGTCGTTCGGCAACTTTCACGACGATCAGCTGCTCTTTGCCTTCGCGCAGGACCTTGACCTGCGCGTCTTTGCCTACCACCGTTCTTGCGACGAGATTGCGCAGCTGGCTGACGCTCTGAACCTCCTTGCCGTTAAACGCCACAACGACATCGCCTCGCTTCACGCCGGCGGCATGGGAAGGGCCGTTTTCATTGACATCGCTGATCAACACACCCTTCCGTTGCTCAGGGAGCTTGAACGATTTCGCCAAGGCCGGCGTAATTTCCTGAATCGCGACGCCCATCCACCCGCGTACGACTTTGCCTGTTTTCTGGAGACTGTCCACGATATCGAGGGCGATGCTGCTGGGAATCGCAAACCCGATCCCTTCCGATCCGCCGGTTCGCGAGAAGATCGCCGTGTTGATGCCGATCAGATCTCCACTCATGTTGACGAGCGCTCCGCCGGAATTTCCGGGATTGATCGCCGCATCGGTCTGAATGAAATCTTCATAGTCCGCAATTCCGACATTCCCACGCCCAAGGGCGCTGATGATGCCGAGCGTGACGGTTGAACTCAGGCCGAACGGGCTTCCAACCGCCAACACAAGATCGCCCACCTGTAACTTGTCGTACTCTGCCCATCTCAATGACGGAAGATCCTTGGCGTCGATCTTGACCACCGCCAAATCCGTCTTCGGGTCTGTGCCCACCACCTTCGCCGTAAACTCGCGCCGATCACTGAGGGTCACAGTAATCTGAGTGGCTCCTTCAACGACGTGATTATTAGTCACAATGAACCCGTTGGAATCCAAGATGACTCCGGAACCCGCGCTCTGATCCGGGCGATGCGGCATGGGTGGACCATGCGGAATCGGCGGCGGGGTCGGCGATTCTCCTCCCGGTTCTTCCCCAGGGGGCGGGGTCCCGAATGGGTTAGGAGGAACCCCTCCTCGCCTCCGGCCTTCTCCTCCGCCCGTCACCGCGATATTCACAACGGCTGGGGTGGTCTTTTTCACAATGTCTGAAAAGCCTTGAGCCCATGCTGGAGGGACCCCTGCAGCCGATACGGGTGACACGCATCCACTGCTGGCTAGAGCCCACACAATCAGTCCGCTGCCGATCAATACCTTCGTCGCTTGCTGACTCCAATTTGCCATAACTGAATTCCTCCAGGATGTGACTCTCATTGAGAGTACTAAGAGTACTATTGAGAACGAGCATCTCCTCGGATTGAACGCTTCATATTACACTACTCTTTCAACAGGCTTCAAAGAGGAAAAGTCTCCCCCCTATCAAGGCTACGCCATAGGGAAGATCTATTGAATAATTCCCGATCGAATTGGCCCTTGCCCCACCTCCGCTGGGCGATTGCTTTCACCTGATCGTTCGAGTACGGTGGGCGGACGTTCGAGCAAGATTGTGATCATAGGCCAGGCATTGATCGCAGGAAACCCGCTCAATCGTAGAGGGAAGGCGGCAAGGGCATGGATAGGGTGTACGCTCCTCCTTCTTACCGCTTGCGTCAAACACCTGGAATTTCCACCACTGGGAGATCCGTTACCCGCCAGTGTCAAGCTGGAAATTCCCCCGTCGATCAAAGAACTGACGATTCGCTACAGCGATTCCTGTGGGCAGCTCCAGGAAATTCCGCTGGGAGATCGACTGCAGGAGGCCTTACGGGAAGGCATTCAACGAACATTCAACACGACGTTTGACGAAGGCGCCAGCGACAGCTCCACGCCGGATTATGTCGTTCAGGTTGATCTCGTCGATTCGTCGTTTGACCTCGATAAGGATGCGTTGTATGACCGAGCCCCGGCCGACTTACATCTCAACGCAATCGCTCGTATCCGCGACCGAACAGGAACGTTGCTCCGTCAAACGGACATCAAGATCGCCCGCCGGGAACGGTTGCGACTCGAACTGCTCGCAAAGAAGTGCGATTATGTGATCGAGCCCTTCATCCGCGATGTCGCCATCGATTTTGCGACACGTGTCTCTCAGAATGCCAGACTGGCTGCCGGTGGACAGGAACTCGCTGCTTCGATGGAGCAGAATCGGACGTCGGTCGGAGATTTGGAAGCGGCTTCGGCTTCAGCGTCGCCGGTCCTTCGATTCAAAGCGATGCTCCTCGACGAGAACAGTAATCTGATCTTTGAAGGTGGCGAGCATGTGCGGGTTCGTGTGGATGTCGTCAATGCGGGAACGCGCTCGGTTGAGAATGTGTCGGTTTCTCTCACTGGAACTCCGTCGATCATCGAGCAATTCCCCGCAGCGATGCTACCGATCCAGTCACTACAAGCGGGCCAAACAAAATCCCTCGAGTTCATCGCCACCCTCCCCACGGCCAAGCAGGCCCAACAAGCCGTGATCCATGTCACGGTCGCCAAATCGGGACGAATCGCGGCGCTACCCCAAACCCTTTCGTTGACCATTCAGCCTGCCGGTACGGGCACGGATGACGTGAACCAAATTCCCGCGCCGGCGCCGGGTTTTCACCAGCCTCAGACCTACCTCGTCTCGATCGGAGTCGGCGCCTACCGCGATCCCAAGCTCGCACGCCGCCGCTACGCCCTGACGGATGCAGAGACCGTCGCCGCCTATTTTCAGTCGCTCGGCGGCGTCCCCCCGTCCAACATCCGGCTGTTACAAAACCAGAAGGCGCTCCGTGGTGATATCAATGAAGCCTTGTTCGGCTGGCTCCCATCGCATGCGGCCATGGATGCCGTCGTGATCGTCTATTTTTCTGGACAGGCGATGGTGACGCCGACCGGCGATATCTTGCTGATCCCTTATGACGGGAGCCTCGCGGACTCGACGCGACTTTATCCACTCAGCGATATCGAGTCAGCCTTCGCCAGACTCAGCGCCAAACAGATCATCTTCTTGTTCGACGGCATGGTGTCCAAACTCAGCGGCGATGCCAAGGGAAAGACCGGCGCGCCACGCTGGGAACTCGACGGAGGAAATACGCTCGGACTGATCGGGGGCGAAGACCTTACGAAGGGGCTGGAAGACGACCAGCATCGCCACGGCCTGTTCACCTACTATCTCTTGAAAGGACTACGAGGAGAAGCCGATACCAATCGAAATGGGACCATCACATTCGGAGAACTGGCTGGCTATGTGCGTCAAAAAGTCGCCTGGGCGGCAAAGACTCAGTTCAACCAAGAACAACGGCCCTTGCTGTTTCCGTCGCTCAATCCGAATGACACGGCCACCTCGCTCGTACTGGCCGTACTTCCTTCACTCACCTCTTCCGAAGCGCCTTAATCCGTACAATTCCAGATTGTTCCCAGGCAAGTGGCTCACCGGCATCGTTCGCTGCCTCATGCTCGATAGGCCGATCGTCTCGGCACATGTTCAAGCAATAGCCATCGTCCCCAAGGCATGCTTGCAGGATGGGGAATGTGATGGTATGTTCTATACCATGAAGACAACCATCGATACTGCCGGCCGTTTGGTAATTCCCAAGGAACTGCGGCGGGAAGCAGGACTCCAGCCGGGTACCGAGCTGGAGATCCGCTGGAGACAGGGACTGATTGAAATCGAGCTGGCACCGCTTCCCGTCAAGCTGAAGAAACGTGGCCGGTTCCTGGTCGCAACGCCGGATCAGCCGATCGAGCAACTCACGAGCGAGGCCATCGAGCGGACACGCCGGCAGCTCACCCGCGACAGAGCAGCCTCCTCCTAGCCCCGTATGGATAGTTTTCTCCCCGACACCAGTGTCATGGTCGCCACGGTGTGTATGTGGCATGAGCACCATGAGCGGGCCATTACGGAGATGGAACGCCGACTTGCAGGGCGGGAATCCTTGGTCATCGCCATGCCTGCCCTGATTGAGGCTTATGCAGTGCTCACCAGACTCCCGCCGCTCCATCGACTTTCGCCGCAGGACGCGATCGTTCTCATCGAGACCAACTTTCTCACCGAAGGAACACTCGCAGGCCTGGACAACAAAGCCTTTCGGCCGTTGCTCCGAGAGGCTGTCGACCATAACATAGCAGGCGGTCGGACCTATGATTGGGTGATCGCGGCTTGCGCTAGGACCGCGCACGTTAAAACCTTACTCACTTTCAACACGCGGGACTTTCTGAGCTTTCGTCTGGACGGCATCGAAATTCATACCCCCTAAGCTGCAAGTTCACAACCATCATCACGCCCGCAGCTCGTTCACTGCCCTTCCCGTCCTCAGCAGACCAACTTACGACTGCTTGAACCATTCCTTTTGTACTTCTCAGTTACGTCGAGAATGGAACCGACTCTCGCAATGCACAATTCAAGATCCGACCCCAACTTCCTGTCCGCTTTATTTAGCCTGTGGGAGTGGCACGTTGAAGCCGAGAAGGCCGATCAGCCAAGAGGAATGGGAGGCGATGGGCTCATCGTCTCGTTGAACGTCACCTCACGAGCCGCCGCTCTGCTCACTGTCTGCCGATGCCCCCACCGCACTCCTCACCGCTTTCAGACTACCGCCGGGCTCACTTCTCCGGACTCGTCCCACCCGTCTCGTAGGCGTGAAGCGGTCTGACTTGCTTCTGCATTTCCTTGATGAGCCGGAGGCGGTCCTTGAGCACCGCCTCCTCCAGTTCATAATTTTCCCTCAGCGTCTCCGTGAGCGATCGCACCTCCGTCCCCAGTGCCGTGACCCGGGAAGGGACGTTCTCGATCTTACCGCTTAAGTCGGAGAATGCCTGCTGGACGGTCTGGAGTTGTTTCGTGGCCTCCCCTGTCATCATCTCAATCCTGCGGAACCGTTCTTGATCCTTTATGTCGGAACCCTCCACCGTCTGCTTCGTGTTGGTGGTGATGGTGCTGAGCTCACGCAAAATTTGCGTATTCATCACCTCCTGCGCTTTCAACAATTCCAGCGCCGATTGGAAGCCGCCGACCTGGTCCAGCGCCGATTGGAAGGTGCGGACCTGGGCACGGAGGTTTTCCAACTCGGTCTTGGAGGATTTGGCCTGCTCGAACAGGCCGCCGGTCTCCACCCTGATGATTTTGGTCTGGTCGTCCAGTTTCTTGGTCAGGTTCAGACTCATCGTCTCCAAATCCCAGGACGTGGCACAGCCTGTCACCAGCCACGCCATCACAACGCCCGTTCCCACTTGCAAGAAAACACTCCGAGAGAGTTGTTTCATAACCCACCTCCCCTGGTGAAGTGATGTAGATCATTCTACTCACCGTTTGAGCGGAGGTGCCAACCGGTAGAACCCCTGGGAGAAGATTGGGACAACCCAGCGACTTCAGCCGATCGAGTGTGGGTTTGAGTCGCCATAGGAAGCATTGTGCGATTGCAACTGAGGATCAGCACCTGTCTGTGCTGTCAAGAGTCAAACTGGATATTTCCCCATTCAGCATGAAAATGTGTCGCACGCAATTGTCGTAAGAACGACGATCACCATGGAGCCCGGACCCTTCTATGCTTCGGCACTCGCCGGTTCCATCTCGTGATGCCATGGCGTCGAGACTGATGAGCAGCTTTCGCATGCAGAGTTGAAAAGGGTCACTCATTAGCCGGTAGTCAAGTAGGCACAGACGTTCCCGTGAAAAGAATGTTCTTCTTTCCCCTCGTCAATCTTCTCGCAGCGGCGATGATCGTTCGGGAACGCACCCCTGTTTTCGTTTCATACGATGTCAGACCGTTGGTCCGCACCAGTCACCCATCAGGATCAAGGCATCGGAAGAAATCTTCCTCGAGAATTCTTTCCGCCCTGGCAACCTTACGTGCCCCAGAAAACTGTCGGTACCACGTCGCCTCCAACGGGAGCGGATTCACAGATCCACTGGCTCCCTTTCGGGTCCAACCCCTGTATGGCTCGCGGCGTGGGCGTCCCAGCCGATCACAACCCTTGCGAGTTGTATGTGAGGGGCGGGACAGCGGCTAATCAGATCTTGTAAGTTTAAGCCAACCCCAATACAAGCTCACTGCCCCATCCGGAGGTCCATTTGAGGTCGGACCTTGTATCGTGCATGACACAGGAACACAGATTCGGCTTTGCCATCCGCACCCCAGCAGTCGCCACGCCCACCGGCCGCAGTTCTCCGTTGCCATCAGCTGAGAGATCCGCGTCACTTTCATATAAGCTCTTCATACGTTGGAACCTGACTCCTCACGTTTGACCTCCTAAAAGGCCTGTTGTACTATTTGTACTACTTGTACAATTTGTTTAATTAGAGCCTTCCGAGCCCCTTATTTAAGGAGAGGACCATGGCCCATCTGCCCGCCAGTAAAGCGAGACAGGGATTTGCGGATACGATCAACCGTGCAGCATACGGTAAAGAGCGTGTGGTGGTGCGTCGAAGGGGAAAAGACATCGCTGCAGTGGTACCGATTGACGATTTGCGGCTACTCGAAGAATTGGAAGATCGGATCGACCTCGCCGACGCGCGGGCCTCTCTGGCTGAGACAAAGAAAAAGGGGGCAAAATCACTCGATGTGATTCTGAAAGACCTTGGCCTTTAGTCCTTCCCGATGACCTACTCAATCCTTCTCGCCCCGCCTGCTGAACGTCAATTCAAGTCTCTGACCGAGTCGGTTCGAAAACGGATCGTCAAACGGCTCAAGTCACTCCGTGAGAATCCGCGACCGCAGGGCGTGAAGAAACTGGCCGGAGAAGAGGTCCTCTATCGAATCCGAGAAGGTGATTACCGGATCATCTATACGATTCAAGACAAGGAGCTCATCGTCCTCGTCGTCAAGATCGGCAACCGCAAAGAAGCCTACCGCTGAGAAGAACACGGCGGACCACGTTTTTCCTCCGCTGGCCAGCAGCAACCACACCCGCCACTCTCCTGCTCCGCCAGCATCCGTGCGGCCCACGATGCCCTGACGTCTGGCCCTCATTCGAATCTATCGTCGCTTCGCGATAAAAAAAGAGGGTGGGAAGTTGTCTCCCCACCCTCCTTCGACCTGTAGCATTCAGCAGAGAGGATGACCCGCCACTGCTGAAGCTCCGCTCCTATTAGTTTGCCACTTGCAGGTGAATACTCCCCGTCTCAGTCATCGCAGGATTGATTGTGACTGTGTATGTGTCTGTTGAAGCCAGTGTGACAGGGTTGAGGTTAAAGCTCGATGCTGAACTTGTCATCCCAGCTTGCAGGATGCCATTCGGACCATACAGATTCACGGTCACGCTGCCGAGCTTATTGTTGGTGACCTTGATCGTGGCCTGTTGATTCGCGGTGCCGGTAAACGTATAGCGCCCATTTTGGCCCGCGCGGCTGACCGTGATCGGCCTGGGGGCCGCATTCATTTTTAGCGAATCCGAAACCTCCGTTGAGAGAGTCAAGGTCATTTTGCCGGTGTAGCTGCCGACAGGGTTGATGAGAACAGTATACGTGCCGGTGGTCGGCAATGGGTTTTGATCTTCAAGACCTCCGCCAGCCGTACCCACACTTGTTGAGGCGAGGATGGTCCCATCCGATGCCATAAGCGTGACCGCGCTGGATGTAATACTCACTGACGAAAGTCCCAGGTTGACCCATTGCCCAGCGTTGCCATTGAACGTATAGCGCACTGTCTGACCCACCTTGTTCAGATTGACCGGCACTGAAGCTCCATCGATTGCAATCGTACCAGTGACGGGAGAAGAAAGGACGAGCGTCATACTGCCGGTATAGTTACTAAACGGCTCTACCGCGATGGCGTAAGTCCCCGTCGCCGGCAGAGCCGTCAAAGGATCGAGACTGCCGCCACTTGGACCAACTGTGGTCGATTCCCACTTACTGCCATCCGGTTTCAGTATGGCCACCGTAGTCATGGGAATTGACACTCCCGAAAGACCGAGATTCACCCATTGCCCCTCCGTCCCATTAAATGTATAGCGTGCCCGTTGACCCGGCACTGTCAGGGTCGGTGTCACCGTCCCTTGGTCGATCATGATGGTTCCGGTCTGTTCCGGGGCGTTATAAAGCGCAAGCTTGAGCCTTCCGGTGTAACTCAGATCCGATTCAATAAGGACAGCGTAGGTTCCGGAAGCCGGAAGGACTTGTCCCGGAATCATAGCACCCCCAGCACCCCCAGAGACAAACGAGATCGGCTTGCCTAACAAACTTCCATCCGGATTAACAATAGAGACGTACCCGCTCCGGATTGTCACATCGCTCAATTGCAAACTCACCGTTTGGCCGCTTTCTCCCGAGAATGTATAGCGGGCCTTCTGCCCGGTGCGGCTGATATTGACCGGGACCGCCGCACCGTGAGAGGTGATGTCGCCACCCAGTTCACTTGAAACCGTGACCTTGAAACTCCCGGTATACGTACTGAGCGGGTCGAAGAAAATTGTATAGGTCCCTGACACCGGCAATTCCTCAAGATCAACGCTAGCGCCGTTCATCTCGCTGGAAGAGATCGTGGCCGCCGAATCGGTTGAAAACTGGTAGGCTGCCATGGATGTATGCACCTGTGTCAGTGAGGAGACTGGCCGCTCGCCCATAGTTGCATAATAGTTCCTCACTGCGGAGACATGTCTGGGCATCACCCCGCCATCCGGCCGATAGACTGAAACGTAAAACTGTGTGAGCATGACACCATTGAAGCCGATATTGATCCGCTGGCCAGCTGTGCCGTCGAAAACCATCACGCCGTTCTTATTCGGAGTGGCGATCTTCACCGTGACTGGGTCCCCGTTGACGGCAATGCGACCATTATATTCGATGTCTGTTGCCACGACGCCTGGCGGTGGGGCAGTATCTTCGGCGTAACTTCTGTCAGTGGCAATATTGGAAATGACTCCCGCTGATCCAAGCACAAGCGTTACCGTTGCCACTCCTACTGGGCACTTCACCCACGGCCATAGGCTGTACATAGTCGCCCTCCTATTTATAAAAACCGACGGCTCTTGGTGGTTGCCACCTCGTTTGAGGTTGTCGTGCGACGCTGGGTTGACGCGTGGACTCTACCCTTTTTTATATCTGTGGCGCAATCCCCCTAGGCACCCTTTTAAACAATTATCTGGATAATCCCCCCAACTGGGGGGGGAGAAGGCCCTAAGCCTTATTTCCCTCGATGTGGGGGGAGATTTGAGGGATTAGCCAAGCAAACAAGGGCTCATTCGAACGTGCTGACAGCAAAAAAATAGGGTGGAGAGTTGCCTCCCCACCCTACCCTTCTCTTGCGACTCACCAGAAGCTTCTCAGCAACTACTCTGCCTTACAGAAGCTCCGTTCATAGTTGATGATCATCCAGGCTTCTTCTTCCGTGATCGCGGCAGGGATCAAGGAAACCATCCCCGTTCCGGCGCTGCCGTTCTTAATGACCCAGAAGAGTTCGCCATCTTTCCGTTTCTTATGGAACTTGCAGTTGGTGAAATCCCGTGGGCTTGGGTTCAAGATCTTCCCGGCTTCGCCCTGGCCGTCTCCAGCCTTGCCATGGCAATTGAAACAAGTGCCCTTCCCTTCGTAGAGCGCCTTGCCCTTGGCGATGCTCTCCGGACTGGATGCGACCGGATTCTTCATCGCTTTCGCGTCCGCCGCTTGATCGGGCGGGACGCGAGGCTTCAAAGGATCTCTTTCCTCCGCCCCAACCACCGAGACAGAGAGAAACACAACTGCGGCAGTGACTCCTAAAAACTTGGACAGATACCCCATCACACGTCCTCCTTTGTGTTAAACCTACCGAGCCTGGGCGATACTCCAGGCCGCCGACTTGTCTTCATGATTTTCAAGGCCAGGCAAAACGATCGAACTATACCAATGCCCTTGAATTCCTGTCAAGAAAACATCCCCTCTCCATTACTCATCCCGTCTTCTTCCTACCTAAAGAAAGATCAAACCTCATGCCAGCATGGACTCAAAACAGGACAAGAAAATGTCGTCATTTATGTAGTTCACCGTAAGCCCATTCCATATTTCAAGCTGTTTCGTGACACCTTTGCGCCTCACCGACGCCCTCCATGCCTCATCGACAACGATCCAACGATCACTATAGCCAAGCCCTCAATTACTGATGGACATTGCTGGTGAACTTTAGCGATCATGGGGGTATGAGATGTTCATCCGATTTGCGCCAACGGGTGGTGGTTTTGTCCGAAGCGGTGGCAGCAAGGCCGAGGCGGCTCGGCAATTCCGGGTGGGCGAG
>JAICWG010000111.1 GCA_025934915.1 Nitrospira sp. | reverse complement strand
ATTTCGGCATGAAAGCCCATCTCGGAGTGGATAGCCGGACCAAACTGATTCATTCAGTCGCGGCCACGACGGCGAATGTGCATGACAGCTAGTTGTTAAGCTTCCAATATTGGTGCTTCCAGCTGCCCCAAAGGCCTATGTTGAGCACTTGGGGCAAATGTACACCGCACGATCACTCCACTGGTGCGTCGATTGGGCGCAGCTTCGTATGCTGCCAATAATAGGAACCTCCGTAGTACCCACGGTATCCCCATGGAAAGGAATCGCTGTAGCCGTAGTACCGACCATACCCGCCCTTCATATGATCCCAATCCCAGACCGTGATATGCCTGACGACTAGCTCAGGAACTTGCTGCTTGACATCGCCGATTTAGATAGTGGTCGTGCCGAGCACTTCTCCTACAACGGTCACGCGTTTCTCCTTGTCATTAAACGCAGCCGAATCCGGCACCTGATCGCCGCGATCGATGATAACGAACCGACCTTTCGAATCGGACTCGCGTCCGGTGGGAATCAAATCTTCGGATAACGGAATCTGCAGGACCTCGATCCATATCCTGTCTTGCGTCCCCTTTGCCGACAACACCCTGCCGCCCGCCAGCATAAGCTTTCCTCGATAGGCCTCAGGATGGTCCTTGATGTCGGCGTAACGGAGATGCCGATCGACACGTCCCTCCAAACGATCGGGAATCACATCCGACGTGCGCTGACATGCGCTTGCAACAAGACATAACAGAGCAACACTCAACGAAAGACTTGCACGCTTCATGGTGACCTCTCTTTTCCATAGATTCCCCCTTTCTTTACAGGCGAGGACCTCTCTTTGAATTGGGTAATTCGACCACCTGGCATGCAAAACTAACTGTGCAATACCGATTCCTCGGCTGGATACCGCCCATACGTCTGATGAGAGCTGAAAGTGTTGGATCTTGTGGAGAGAACGATCAAACGATGCGGACCTGCGTGATCTCTATCGGGATGGACAACTTGTCTTCGATAGAAGAAACTATCTCAATTGCATGAGCGCGGTTTGTTCATATCCCGCTCCCTCGTCTTCCCTGAGATCGGCGCCGGACCGAGACACCAGAGCGTCCTCGTCAACTGGAATGCGCGGAATCGACTCGCTGCGACACAGTCACAACATGCCGCCGTTCCCTCCGACCAAGGCGGTGGACGTTCCATCCCCAATCAATCCGTAGTCTTCCTACGGCAGATATCCGTGACGGCAGACAAAGGGTTTCCATCCGTTGCTACCTTGATCCCCCCTCGTCATCTAAACTCGGTTTTCCAGGAAGCCCTGGTCGCGGTTCGCAGTCTCGGACGTGACGGCATACTTCGTCAAAATTTGCTGTTTTCTTGTCATGCGGTATCCCCTCAGTTAGACTTTTTTCACGCAACCATGGCACGCGCACGCGCATCGGAACATCAGCGACCCCGATCGAAAACCGCTCTTATCGAACAGGCCACATTCGGAATCACGAAGCTTCAGGAGGTGTTGGCGGCGATCAACGACCTCAGCCAAGAAGGGTTCCCTTACCGTGATGCAGCACAAAGCAAGGCCGAGCTGCAATTTCGTGAATGCCTGCGGCAATCGTTCGGAGAGCGTTCTCACGAATTCCAGATGTATCGAAACTTCAAAATTCGCACGGCAGACAAGGATGAGGTGGCGCAGATCCTTGCCGTCATTAAAGATCTTATCCACACCCTGGAGGACAGGAAACTGGAACTTCAAGGACTCAAGCAACCACCACAACCAGAGCCATCACATGAGGCAAACGTAACCAACACTGCTCGTCTTGTGTTTGTCTCTCCTACGACACCGACCATCGCAACAGCGCAAGCGGCTATGCCGATGACGGTCGCCGTGGCCATGACGACGAATGTGGGACCGTCGATTTCCCTTGTCACGCCCACGCCGCAGACACAACCTATTGCACCAGCACCTCAAATCCCGACTCCAATACTGGCTTCAACTCCGACTTCGATCCCAGCACCGACACCGCTTCCAATCCCTACAGCAGCTTCGACACCTATTTCGACGTCTATAGCTGTGACATCCGAGTCACATGCTCCTCTTATCCCCGCGCCAAGCACAAATCCATCTCCTCCACCGGAGTCAACTCCATTCACCCAACCGATGCCATTAACGCTTGACGGACCGAAACAGGTTCTGCCATCACCGGCAGTGGCTCCGGCATCTCCTTCAATACCGGTTCTACATCACACCAATACTCCAGCATCTGCGTTGAGCGCTCAGTCGATACAGTCTGAGGCGACTCACTCTGTTGTGCCGGCTCCGCAAGACCCACAGGTAGACAAGCAGTCGATCAGTGTGAACGACGCTCGATTGATCGAATCCGCACTCGATACTGCGTTTGACCAGGACACACTCCAACTCATTCGGAAAGTCTGTCATCGTTTCCATGCCGTAGCCCGTCACCTCCGTCTTCGAAGAGACTATCGTCCGACGCTCGAGGTGGAAGATGACCATGACTTACAGGACCTGTTGTGCGCGTTATTGAAGGTAGAGTTTGAGGAGGTGGCAACCGAGGAATGGACACCACCCTATACAGAGGGCGCACCAAGAACGACACTCCTTGTGAATAGGGATCAGATCGCCGTGGTGGCGAAGAAGACCAGATCCGGATTGACTATGAAGGAACTCGCCGATCAGGTCGCTGCGGACTCTGCGTATTATAGCGCTCAAGGGAGATGCTCTACCTTGTTTTGCTTCATGTACGATCCGGAAGGCCGCATCGGAAGCCCGAAGCGGCTGGAAACAACCTTAACAAGCGTCAGCGAGCACTGCCGGGTCGAAGTGCTTGTTGCGCCAAAGTGAGACCATGGCAAAACCAAATTTAAAGAGGATCCCTTCTATTACGTCGCCATTGAAGACTATAAAATCTAAGCCGGAGTTGACAGGGCAAAATGACTTTGCTATAAAGCAGCCCACTTCCGGGGCAATTCCCTATACGATTCACGGTCCCGCTCCGGGAGATCAGGGCATGTCTGACCGGGCATATGTGCTGATCAACGTCCTACCTGGACAGACAGCTGCTGTAGTCAAAGCGCTGGGGGAAATTAAAGAAATAAAAATGATCGATCCCTGTTGGGGTAAGCCGGACATCATTGCCATAGCCGACATACCGGACCAAGATGCCTTGACCCAACTGGTCTTGAGTCGTATACATCGTATAGAAGGAGTGACGCAGACTGATACTCACCTCGTATACCGGCTGAAGGAGGCCAGAACAAAATGATCCGAAAGGACTGTCTCGCCATCGTCGCCCTCACCGTGTTTGCCTTTGGATGTGCCAGCGTTCAGCGAACTGTCGAACCTGATGTCGTCGACGTGACATTGCCCGCTCCGGCGGACCGTGTAAAGGAAGTTGTAACAAAAGTTCTGGCAGAGGATGACTATGATGTCGAATGGTCAAATGGGTCTCAACTTAAGACTGACTACAGGGATGAACAGCCCAGTATCTGGGATTGGCTCGTGAAAGGACGGCTTGGTGTCGTCAGGAGCAGGGCTGAAGTGTCCGTGACGCCAGAAACTGAACGGAGCTCCCGTCTCCATCTGCAAATCTCGTCGGAAGGTAAGCAAACAATGTTCCAAGGGTGGGGTCCCACCGCACCTCAAGTTCCTCAAAGTGCGGAAAACAAATTGCGCTTAATCAAGAAAGAATTGAAAATCGTACAGGACACCTACACAACACAGACCTTTTACGGATCGAACTACGGATTGAAGCCTTAGACAGGTTCTTTTTCCGCTCCTTCAGCTTCCTCACCAAGATCCAGGCCGAAACGCTCTGCCATGCGGTAGAGCGTTCGTCTGTCGATACCGAGAATTTTTGCGGCCTTCACCTTATTGCCTTTCGTTTCCTTGAGTACGCGAGTCAAATGACGTTTTTCCACTTCTTCTAAGGTCAGACACACTTCATCAAGCTGATCGACTTGCGAAAGTCGTGCATCGGCTTCAGTCGTTGCACTCTGGCGAATCACTTCGGGTAAATCTTCAGGTGTCAGCAGAGGCCCATGGCTTAATGACACGGCCCGTTCAATCGCATTTTCAAGCTCTCGAACGTTGCCTGGCCATCGATATTGGATCAACAATGCCATACTTTCCGGCAAGACTCCCCGTACCGGATGGTCTGTGCCTGTCGCGCATTTTTGTAGGAAGTGATGCACCAGCATCGGAATGTCCTCCCGCCGATCGACCAATGACGGCAACGTGATCGGAACGACTTTCAACCGGTAGAAGAGGTCGTCCCGAAACTTTCCTTCCTTCACCAGTTGCTCAAGATCTCGGTTGGTCGCGGCAATAATCCGGACATCGACTCTGGTGGATATCGTGCTCCCGACTCGGCGGACTTCCTGATCCTGCATGACCCGCAACAACTTCACTTGTAACGCTTGTCCGAGCTCACCGATCTCGTCGAGAAACAGCGTCCCTCCATTGGCTGATTCAAAGAGCCCGACCTTGGTCCCCGCTGCGCCGGTGAACGCGCCTTTCTCATATCCGAACATTTCCGATTCCAGCAAGGTATCAGGTAACGCGCCGCAATTGACCGGGATGAACGGCTTATCCCGGCGCGGGCCATTCGTATGAATAGCTCGCGCAATGAGTTCTTTGCCGGTACCGCTTTCTCCTTGGAGCAATACTGTGCTTTTGCTTTCCGCCACACGTGCGACCAACTTGTACACCTCCAACATCGCCGTGCTGCTTCCGACCAATGGAGACCACTCGCCCTTACTCTTCAACTCTTCCCGAAATCTCGCATTCTCTTGGAGCAATCGACAGTGATCCAGCCCCCGTTTGACCACCAGCTTGATGTCTTCTTTTTTGAACGGCTTCGCCAGGTAATCGTAGGCGCCCTGCTTAATCGCTTCGATCGCGCCTTCCAGAGAGCCGAATGCGGTGAGTACCACCACGGCCGTATTCGGACTCACTCGTTTGAACTCCCGCAAAACCGTCAGCCCATCCACCGCGCCCATGCGGATGTCCGTCAACACCAAATCGACCCTCCCCTGACGTCCACGCGCGATCACTTCTTCTCCGCCGGCAAAGGCCTCGACATGATACCCTTCCTTCCTGAGCGCCTCTGCCAGCAACTCACGTGCAACCACATCGTCGTCGGCCACCAGAATCGTCGCTGGTTGCATTACGCCTCCTCTCTCATATAAATGGGTTCACTTCGCATCGCCGGTAACGTCATTGTCACAGTCGTGCCTCGCCCGATCTCACTCGCCATCGCCAAGCTTCCGCCATGAACCACCACCGATTCGCGACTCAAGAATAGCCCCAAGCCGGTTCCCTTGCCAACCGCCTTCGTCGTAAAAAAAGGCTCAAAGGCTTTTTGGACGTCTTGCTCCGGCATGCCGCATCCTGTGTCCTGCACCTCGATCGTAATCATTAACGGCGACATGCCGTCTGCGACAAGTCGACCGCGGTCCAGTTCGGACGACGATGCCTCGCGACTTCCTGCCATGACGGTCACTTTCCCCTGTGCGGGTGTTGCGGCAAGCGCATTGGCTAAGACGTTCACCAATGCCTGATGAATTTTTTCCTTGTCCGCCCAAACCAGAGGAAGGTCCTTGGGAATGTCGACCATTAGGGCGATCCCTTTCTCATGGAAGGCCGGTTCCATCAGAGCCGCAGAGGGGCTGACCACTTCCTCCACAGGAAGCCATTGCGGCTCAGGTTGGCGTGGCCTGGTAGATGATAGTAAATCCTGAATGATTCGAACCACTCGCGCGATCTGGTCATCGATGATGGCCACCCGCTTTCTCATCTCCGGCGTCGCATCAGGCTCCTCGGCTAGAGCCTGGACATGCCACGCGATCGAGTGAAGCGGCGTGCCCACCTCATGCGCCACGGATGCCACGAGCTGTCCCACCGCAGCCAACCGTTCCGACCGGTTCAGCTGATCCTTCGCCTGGATCAGTAGCGTGTTGGCTTTGAGCAGATTCTCGGTTTCTCGGGCCAGCGCCGCCCTCGCCGCTTCCTCTCGCGCCTTCCGTTCTTCCCAACTCACACCCAGGTACGCCACCGACAACAAGACGCCGACGACGACGCTCCGATTGATGACGGCGGCTTGAAATCGGCCCGGCTTCGTCGGTTGGAGTAGCCCTGAATAGGTCGCAACGACACAGGCCAGCACTGTCACCAACATGATGGTTCTATTCCGAAGGGTGGTCACCAACAAGATAGGCAATACGTATCCATACGCCCCGACGACATTGACCGGAGCGAATACTTCAATGATCAAGATGATGAGAAAACAGGCAGTCGCGATGGCGAGCATGAGGCGGTCACGATGCGTTATAGCAGTCATCGACTCGCTCCGCCTGGCCCAGGATTACAACTTCTGAATCGGGAACATCGATAACGAGTGGGTTCCTTCACGAAAGTACTTACACAAGAGGGCGAGTCAAACGCAACAGTGACGCGAGTCGTTCAAATCGGGAGTCTTGGACCAAGTCCTCCACCGTCAGACTCAATTTTCTGCACCAATTCGGGTGCTGGTCCACCGTCCCAGGGAAATTGGTCTGGCATCGGGTGCCGATAACATCTTCGATATTGGCCAAGACGATGGACGCGGGTGTCCGGGCCAGATATTGATGAACACCTTCCATTAACTCAGTCGTCATCATAGGCACCTGGGTCGGATCATCGGGTACCCCCGAGGGCAGAAGTCCTTCCGACTTCAATGCAGCAAGAATTCCCGCCTTTTCCCGATGCCGCTCCGCCCACATCATATTTTGATCCTCCTCCGAAGGGAAAAGGCCCAGCGCGGATCGAGTTTCGATATCCACACCTTCCCAATACCCGCCCAGCGTCGGAAGATCGTGGGTTGTAACAACGGCAAGAGACTGCGCGGGATAGTGAGCCGGAGGTTTCCAATCTCCCGAGCATTCTCGCTCAAAATAGAACACTCGGTACGAGAAGACTCCGGCTGTTCCGAGTCGATCGCGCACCCAATCTGGAACGGTTCCTAGATCTTCACCGATCACCACTGCCTTCGTCCGCACACTCTCCAGCGCCACGATCGCCAGCAGTTCGTCATCCCGGTAATGCACATACGTCCCCATCGCGGGCGGGAGACCACGCGGAATCCAAAACAGTCGAAAGAGCGCCATGACATGATCGATCCGTATCGCTCCTCCGTAGCGGAGAATATTGCGGAGCAATTCGATAAAGTATCGATATCCGCTTGCGCGCAGACGCAATGGATCGAGTGGGGAAATTCCCCAATTCTGTCCTTCAGGGGCAAACGCATCGGGAGGCGCACCGCAATCGGCCTTGAATGCCAATACGTCTTGGTTCAGCCACCCATCGACGCCATAGCGCTCGCTTCCCAGCGCGAAGTCATGATACAAACCGATCGGCATACCGGCCTCGTGCGTCTTCTTCACCGCCTCCAACAGCTGTTCAGCGGCCAGCCATTGCAGATATTGAAAGAATCGCACCCGCGGCATCTGCCGACGACGAAACTCTTCCAGGGCATCCGACCTCCGAGTGCGGTAGGCCTCCGGCCAGTCCTCCCAGACCGTCGAAGTGGAGGATGCGGACTGCCGCTCCTCCTCCAGAGCTTGAAACAACGCATAGTGCACCAGGGATTCCCCTTCTCGCTCCGTAAAACAATGGAAGCTTCTCCCCCGATCGGTCTTTGGTTTCAACTCAGGTTCGACGCCGTCGAAGTTCTCCCGCAGGAATATCCGATAGCAGAGCTCGAGCACCTCGCGTTTCGTCGACTTCACCGCGTCGTAGTCCACGAACTCACATCGCCGAGCCGCCTCGATCCTTGCACGAAATGAGGGGTCGGCAAGCCGACTTTGCACATCTGAGCCCATCCAGCACTCTGGAACCTGGGTGACATCGATATACAAGTCGTTTAGAAACAGGCGGCTGCTGGGTGAATAGGGACTGATATGATAGGGCTTGGCATTCTTGAGAGCGTGGAGGGGGTTCAGCCCGACCACCGCAGCGCCCAGACGCTTTCCCGCCCATTCGATGACGGCGGCCAGATCTCGAAAATCACCGACTCCCCAATTGTGATGGCTCCGTAATGAATAGAGCTGCAAGGCCACGCCCCACCATCGAACACCCCGCTGAGGTTCATCGGGAATGTAACAGCGCTCAGGCGCGACGATGAGACGGAATGTGGATTCCGTATTCGTTCCGCCTCCCTTTGCGTGGGCTTTAACTGAGTAATAGCCAAGCGGCAGACCTTGTGGAAACGCCAACGCGATACGAACAAACCTGTGTCCTTGAATCGTGCGAGACTCTTCGACTCTGAGACCAGGCCCATCCGCTCGCTTACATTGCGTTTCTCCGTTTTCCGCATAGAGTGACCAGCGTATGTGAAGTCCCGAATCGCCCGACTTTTCACATGGCCCATACCACGACCAAGTACCTGCGTCTCGTCCCAACCGAAGCACATGGACGGGTTCACAGCCTCGCAGCCACCAACGATTATCCCATGCCTCTAGTTCCGCAATGAGTTCCTCGCGATTCGCAACCCGCAGATTCATGGCAGTCAAGATGGCTCGTCGCGTCTCGTCGGTCGTCACATGCTGCGTTCCGGCGATGTCGTAGTAGTCGGCAACAATCCCTGTCCGATCGGCCAACTTGCGCAACAAGTCACTCTCAGATTGATCGTACATACTGGGAGTCTGAGTGAATGGTTAGATCAAGTCAAGGTAATGCAGACTCCAGACCCATTGATTCGATCGACGGGGAAGTCAGCCATACAGGTGGCGCCAAACCAAGGGATCCCATAGGCTACCCGACGGCAGGCCAATGGGCGATCCGGGTAGATCTCGGCTGATGGAATCAGCGGCTGACAGCCGCCCAATAGCTTGACCGGTGTGCGTCCTCAAACAACTTTTAGTTCAGTGCATGTAGGCTTCCCGTCGAACGGGCCAGATTGACTCGAGCGGCGTTGAGCTGGAAGAGCGCGGTGACGAGGTTTTCTCTGGCACGGGCCACCGACGACAGTCCATTGGTGAGTTCAAAGTGACTGGTGGAGGTAAGGACGGCGTAGCGTTCTCGCGCAAGGTCCAGTTCCTTGGTCGCCATCTGTAAACCGGTCTGTGCGATACTCACCTGCTCTTGCGCCGCAGTGAGCGCAGCGCGGGCATCGTGCACTTCCATTTTGACTTGGTTGAGCACCGATCTCATGCGTAACGATTCTTGCTGCCACTGACTTCGGGCTTGGGCGATACGGCCCTCACGCTGGGCTCCATCAAAGAGTGGGATCTGGAGGATCAGTGCCATATTGTAAGTATCGCCGGTGTTGTTCCAACGATTGCCGACCAGCCCATAATCTCCCTGGGCCACGAGCGACGGTACTCGCTCCCCCGTAATAGATGAGTACGTCAATTCAGAAGCTTTCACCCGGGTGTACTGTGCCTGAATCTCCGGTCGTCGGCTCAATGCCTCTTCCACCGCCTCCTGTGGCGTCGGTATGGTCCGCACATCCGTCATCCATTCATCGGTCAAGAGAAGTGGCATCTCTGTAGGTAGCGCAAGTAGATTGATGAGACTCAGTTTGGCATGTTCAAGGTCATACCGTGCCGATGATCCTTGTTGCCGCTCGGCCGTTAATTGCGCTTCCAGTCTGGCGATATCGAGCCCCGTGGCGAGTCCTCCACGTTGTCGCTGCGTGACAGTGTCGAGTAATTCCCTCATGACCTGCTGATTCGCCTCATGCATATTGACCATGGCCATGGCCTTCAACCCTTCCATATAGACCAGGGCCACCGTGGCCATCGTGTCCAACCGTTTTGCTTCTGCTTCCTGTTCCATCATTCACGCGAAGCTCGCCAGCGCTGAATCAAGCTGAGGCTGAACAGATTTTGTGTCGCATTGATCCTGGTATCGAAAATGCTGAATGGATCGGTACGCACCGGAGACAGGCCGATCGTTCCGAGAAATTGCGTCCGCCTGGTTTGTCTGACATCGGCCGAAATGTTGGGAAGCATCGCGCCCAATTGCGTCTGCACTTGACCTTGGGCCTCTCGAATCCGCTCCTTGTACAGGAGCACGTCCAGATTGTTGTTGATCGCCGCGGCCAACGCCCCTTTCAAGGTAAGATTGAGCGGCTGAAGTGTAGGTGACTGAGCTGAGCCACCGGACTCCACGACTGAAATGCCAGCCTGGACCAGGCCTGGTTCGAACACAGGGACGATAAACAGACAGAGCCCAAGCAGCACCGTCAATAGGGCCATCCGTTACCGCTCCCTCAAACTTTCTTTCATGGATTTGAGCAAGGGGCTCAGTAGATATTCGATGATACGGCGCTGACCGGTTTTGATCTCAACAGTGACCGCCATCCCAGGTGAAAGATTCACCTGCTTACCATCGACTTGGATCGTCGACCGATCCAGACTGACTCTGACTGGGTAGACAAGTCCGATCTTTTCGAGAGGAGCTGCATCGTCAGAAACCGTCAATACATGACCAGGAATCGTGCCGTACAATGTGAACTGGAATGTTTCGACTTTGATCTCGACTGGCTGTCCTTCCTGCACAAACCCCACATCTTTATTTTCGACTTGCGCCTCCACTTCGACTGGATGGTCTCGAGGCACGACAATGAGCAATTGCTGCGCCGGAGTGACGACGCCACCGACGGTATGCACCGCTAACTGCTGCACGACGCCATCAATCGGCGAGGTCAGCCGCTGCAAACCAGCCTTTTGACCCGCCTTCATGACTTCTTGCGCAAGGGAGGCAGCTTTGGTTTCAAGAGCCGATAGTTCCGCCTGTTTCGTCTGCTGAAACTCCGACGCCATGGCCCGGTAGTGCTTTTCGGCTTCCGCAAGCGCCGCCCGGTCCTGTTGGAGCTTCTTCTTTTGCCCGGCCAACTCTTGTGTCTTGTCGATCCGCTGCCCTTCGGCCTGCAGGAAGTCCATCTTGGTGACTGCTTCGTGTTCAAGCAGTTTCTTGTAGGCCTCAGCACGTTCCGTCTCCATCGGCACCGTGGCTTCCAAACGGAGGATGTTCTCTTTGGTTTGTTCGAGCACAGCCTGATATTGCTCCACAAGATGCTGGGCAGCCGCGCCCTTAGCCTGGTACTCGGCCAATTGGTCGCGCAACAACTGCTGTTGTAGCACGACGTAGGCCCCATCTGCGTCGGCAGGTATCTCGAAAGTTGCCAGTCCCTTGATCAGCGCCCTCAACCTGGCCGCATCCACTTTTGCCGATCGGTATTCATTGAACTTGACATTCCCCGTAGCTCGCTACGGGGTTGGCCTCTCCTTCCGAGAAGTCTTCGGAATTGAGTTCTGTGATACCCCGCAGCTTGCTGCGGGGAGCTTCATTACGCGCTCATAGTCAGCACGATTGAGGGTCGAATCGAGCTCGATCAGCACATCGCCCCGCTTCACGGCTTGTCCATCCTGCACCTGGATCGATGCAATGACCGCTGCTTCGTACGGCTGGATGATCTTCGAGTAGCCACTGGGAATAATCTTGCCTTGCGCCGTGGCCACAATATCGATCCACCCCAACGTGGCCCACAACCCTGCCGCAGTAAACGCGGCCAAGATCGTCCAGAGGAGCGCTCGGCCGAATTGGAGATGGGGGGGTCTGCTGGATTTCCAGCACCGCCGGTAGAAATTCCATGGCCTGTCCCTCGGAGACAGTGGAACCGCCTGGTCCGCTTGACTCGGCCTGCCACGCTGTCTTCCACACCGTCCAATGTCTGCCGAGCGCCCCGAAGGCCATTTGAAAGACCTCTATCCCTTGCCGATCTGATACATCTGTAATCGCGCATAGAAGCCGTCAAGGCGAAGGAGTTCATCATGCGTCCCCTCCTCGACGATCTCTCCTTTGTCTACGACATAGATGCGATGCGCGGGCCGCACCGTACTCAGTCGATGCGCAATGATGAAGACCGTACGCCCCTTGCAAATCTGCGCCATGTTCCGTTGGATCACCGCTTCGGATTCGTAATCCAACGCGCTGGTCGCCTCATCGAAGATCAGAATACGGGGATTCGCAATTAAGGCCCGTGCAATGGCGATCCGCTGACGTTGGCCTCCTGAGAGCGTGCATCCGTGCTCGCCGATCAACGTGTCGTAACCTTCCGCCAATTCCATGATGAACTCGTGGGCCCCGGCCATTGTCGCTGCCTGGATCACCTGGTCCATCGCTAACCCCGGATCGGTCAACGCAATGTTACTTCGGACCGAGCCGTTGAACAGGAAATTTTCCTGGAGTACAACTCCCACTTGCCTGCGCAGCCATGCAGGATCGATCTGCGCCAAATCTACTCCATCCACCAAAATGCGCCCACGCTCCGGCACATAGAGACGCTGCAGCAATTTGGCAACGGTGCTTTTCCCGGATCCTGAACGTCCCACGATGCCGATGACCTGTCCGGGCTCAACGGAAAAAGACATCTTTCTGGTAACTTCCTGCCCATCCGGCCGGTACCGAAACGTGACTTCTTCGAATCGTACCTGCCCTATGACCCGAGGTAACGTCGTTCGATTCGGGTTATAAGACGGCTCAGGCTGAGTGTTGAGCACATCGCCCAACCGTTGCATCGAGATGCCCACTTGTTGAAATTCCTGCCAGAGATTCACCAATCGTAGAAGTGGCCCTGTCACTTGGGCCGACAGCATGTTGAATGCGATCAACTGGCCTATGCTCAGATTTCCATCGATCACACGATAGGCCCCCAGCCACAGTACTGCGACGGTGGTCACTTTTTGGACACAGGTTGCGGATTGACCGGCTATCATCATCACGCTCGTTGCGCGAAAACTCGCCCGCACATAACCGGCCAGCTGTTCTTCCCATCTCCGCACAAGCGGAGGTTCGACCGCCATGGCTTTGACGGTTTGGATCCCGCTGACCGTTTCGACTAAGAACGCCTGGTTCTCGGCGCCTCGGTTGAACTTTTCATGCAAGCGCGCCCGGATGGCAGGAGTAATGGCTATCGACAGCAACGCATAGACCGGAAGCGAAGTCATGACGACGAGCGTGAGCGTGGGACTGTAGAACCACATCACAGCCAGGAAGACGACGGTAAACACGACGTCCAGCGCGACCGTGACCGAATGGCTGGTCAAGAATTGGCGGATCTGTTCCAACTCACGTACACGGGCGACCGTATCGCCGACGCGTCGGGCTTCAAAATAGGACATGGGAAGCGCCAGGATATGCCGGAAGAGTTGAGCGCCCAGGCTGACATCGATTCGATTCGTCGTATGCGAAAACAAGTAGGTTCGGAGCCCGCCTACAATCGCTTCGAAGATCGCCAGCGTGATCATACCGATCGCCAACACATGGAGCGTCGTGAACCCCTTGTGTACGAGTACTTTGTCGATGACAACTTGTGTAAAGAGCGGCGTCAACAAGGCAAAGAGTTGGAGAAAGAACGATGCAATCAGCACTTCGCCGAAAAATTTGCGATATTTCACGATCGCCGGAACGAACCATGTGAAGTCGAATTTGAGATCTTGCAGACGGACAGGGGCTCGTTTGGTAAAGAGCAGCAGTTCCCCGGTCCATGTCGCTTCGAACTGCTCACGAGAGAGGATGAGCGGCCGTGCTTTGACCGGATCCTGGACCAAGACCTTCTCTTCTTCGACCTTCGCCAGCACGACATAACGACCGTCAGTCTGTTTTGCCATGGCAGGCAACGGTGTCCCTTGGAGTTTGTTCCATGCGGTCTTGAGCAGACCGGCTTTCAATCCAAGATGTGTAGCGGCACGGAGGAGGCCGGCATCGGAGAGGACTTGCCCGGACTGTGCAAACTGATGCCGCACCTGCGAACCATCGGCAGGAAGGTCATGGAATCGAGCAATGATGAGGAGACAAGTCAGGCCGCTGTCGGCCAATGACCCGTTTACTGAACCGGCGGAAGTGTTATGCGTCTATTGCAGTCCCAAATTGTTCATGGGATCTACCGTTGTACCGACTCAGCGAGTTGGAGAAATGGTTACCGCGTGCCGTGACTACCGCTTTTGTGAACAATTAACCTGGTTCGAAACCTTTCCGAGCGTTCGATCCACGGCCCTTTGAAAAACGTTACGTAATGGTCTGCGCGCCGAGTGTAGCAATGGATCGGAACTATTCTGATTTCTCTTTGAGGGGGGACAGTCCAACGGAAGTGGGTACGAGCAAGGACGGACAAATGGGGGAGCAAGTGGACATTTCTAAAGTGGGTTGAAACTTAATTAACAGTCGCTTGCTTTTTTGCATAACTCAGGCTTAGCCTAAGAGCCCTAATCTTATAGAGGCGCTTCATCTTGTGATTCCCCGTAGCTTGCTACGGGGACAATCTTTTCTGGTACCCTCTGGCGTATGGCGGACCAGAGGGACGAAGCAGTTAGAAAGGGCGCTCACTGTGCGTGGCAAATCCATTACCACATTGTCTTTCCCGT
>JAICWG010000087.1 GCA_025934915.1 Nitrospira sp. | reverse complement strand
TCCCTCGTTCGATCTTAGCTTCGATGACAGTGCCATTGACCTGTCGGTGAGGATCCGCTTTGAGTTCAAGCACTTCCGCCTGAAGTAAAATCATCTCGAGGAGCGTATCGAGACCCGTTTTCTGTTTGGCGGATACCTCAACCATAATGGTATCCCCGCCCCATGCTTCGGAGATCAGTCCTTGTTCAGAGAGGGCGTTTTTGACCCGATCAGGATTGGCTGTCGGCTTATCGATCTTATTCATCGCCACGATCAGCGGCACTCCGGCTGCCTTGGCATGGTGAATCGCTTCGATGGTCTGCGGCATCACGCCGTCGTCTGCTGCGACAACCAAAATGACGATATCCGTGACCTTAGCTCCACGAGCTCGCATTGCCGTAAAGGCTTCGTGGCCTGGAGTGTCCAGAAACGTCACTTGTTTACCACGCACCGAGACGGTATAGGCGCCGATATGTTGAGTAATGCCACCGGCTTCCCCTCCCGCCACGTTTGTTTGGCGAATCGCATCGAGAAGAGACGTCTTTCCGTGATCGACATGGCCCATAATGGTCACGACCGGCGGTCGAGGCTCCGGACGTTCATCACCGCCCGTCTCAACTACATCTTGCAGCAATTCGTCACCAACTTTCTCGACCGATATGTCAACTTTAACTCCATTTTCCTCCGCGAAAATCGATGCGGCATCCAGGTTCATCGGTTGGTGAAACGTCAGCATTTGTCCCATGTCCATCAGCTTCCGAACGATGTCCGCCGGCCGTTGACCGATTAACTCGGCGAATTCTTTTACCGTCGTCCGCGGGGTAACCTTCACGCTCTTCCGGCGTGGTTTGGTGATTTCTGCAGGGGTGCTATGGTGTACATGCTTGGATCGGTCATCCCGTCTCTGCACCGGAATCGCACGAAGGTCCTGCCATCGGGCGGCATCCTCACGGAGTTTCACATCTTGTTGTTGCTGCTGGCCATCTCTGGGGCGGCCTGTTTTTCGTGCTTTCTTCAGCTTGTCTTTTTGTCCCTCGGCCTCGATGGCCTCGAATGCCATGCTTTTCTTTTTGCCCGTCACTGGCTCTGGAGTCGGCGCCCCGATCGTCGGCGGAGCGACGGTCGGCTTTGTCGGCACCTCTGCCTGCTTCGCAACTAGCGGCGCCGGTGTGGGTTGGGAAATCTCGCCCGGACTTTCTTCCGTTGGAATGCCGCGATCCACTAGGCCACCACTACTGGGATGTTCAACGGATGGGGGCGGTGCAGGCACGGTAATGGAGGGTGCCGACTGTGTCGAACGCTCACTCTCAACAATCGGAGCTGAAGAACTGGCCTCGGCCGGTTCATCTTCTTTCTTTCGTTTGATCAGAATACGACGCTTGTCAGACTTGGACGGTTCTTCGGCGACGTGGCTCCTTGCCGCCATGGCTTTACCCCGGCTCGCATGCTCCCCTGACTTTGCGCCGAGCTCTCCTTCGATTTCTGTCCCCTGGCCTTTCGATTTTGAGCCCAGCTTATCCAATACTCTCTGAACGATTTCATCGTCGAGCCTACTGCTATGAGAGGAAACCGCTGCTCCCATCTTCTTGAGCTCTGGAATGAGCACTCGATTTTCCATTCCTAACTTCTTCGCGAGTTCATATACACGCATAGCCATGAGACGGTTCCGTTTTCTATCCGCTTGTTGCTTCCTCAGCTCTGGCAGCTTGTCGAGCTTCTTCTTGCAGCCGTTGAGCCTCGGCTTCCTCTGCGAGCGCTGCTTTAATCTCCCTATCGCGTTCTACTTTTTCTTTTTCGTATTCCGTTGCGCTGATGATATCGATCTTCCATCCCGTCAAACGCGCCGCAAGCCGGACATTCTGACCGTTTTTACCTATGGCCAACGACAATTGCGAGTCGGCTGCAACCACGAGCGCCGACTTCTTCTCTTCGTCGATCCCTACCTTTTCGATCGTCGCAGGGTTCAAGGCTTCGGCAATAAAGACCCGCGGGTCCTGGGTCCAGGTAATGATATCGATCTTCTCGCCCCGTAATTCGCGAACGACCGCCTGCACGCGGGAACCTTTAATGCCGACGCAGGCCCCCACCGGATCCACAGCCTTTTCACGCGATGTGACGGCGATCTTTGTCCGGTCTCCCGGCTCTCGAACGACCGATCTGATCTCAATGATTTTTTCCATCACTTCCGGCACTTCGAGTTCAAAGAGTTTCGCCACGAACTGCGGATGGCTGCGGGACAGAATGACTTGCACATCCTTCGGCGTACGACGCACTTCCAGCAACATCGCCTTCACACGATCGCCGCGCCGATACGTTTCACGCGGAATCTGCTCTTGAATCGGCAGGATGGCCTCTGTCTTTCCGAGATCCACAAGGTAATTCCGGCGTTCCATACCGAGAATGATCCCTGTCATGAGATCTCCCTGACGCGTCGAATATTCTTTTTGAACCGCTTCCCATTCCGCCTCACGCACCTTCTGGAAGATGACTTGTTTCGCCGTTTGTGCGGCAATCCTCCCCAATTCGTTCATTTCGATCAGCGATCCGATTTCGTCGCCGATCTCCGCCTCACTATCATACTGGCGCGCTTCTTGGAGAGAGATCTCCGCTTTGGGATTACCGACTGTTTCCACGATGATCTTCTTTGAAACAACGGAAATCCCCCCCGTCTTTGGGTCGATCTCCACTTGGATGTTTTCAGCCTGGCCGAAGCGTTTTTTCGCGGCTGTCTGCAGCGCGGATTCAATGGCCCCGATGACTCGGGCCTTGTCAATTCCTTTTTGACGCCCGATTTCGTCGATCACTGAGATCAGTTCTCGGTTCATACGTCACGCTCCTGCATCCGGTTACCGCTTACAATCTCCAACTCTCCAGCCCCTAAATTTTCACGACCAACTTCGCCTCGCCAATCAGGTCTCGATTCAGTTTTACCGTCTGGGGTGTCCGCGTTGCGGCCACAGTCAGGACGACCGCCTGGTCATCCACCTCCATCAGTCGCCCGGTGATCCTCCACTGGCCTTCGAGCGGTTGTCGAAGCTTGAGGCTCACCTCTTTTCCGATTGCCCGTTGATAGTCCCGAGATCTCTTGAAGGGCCGATCAAGACCCGGAGAAGAGACTTCAAGGGTATAGGCATGGGGGAACGGATCGGCTACGTCGAGCGCCGGTCCTAGGGCCTTATGTGCCTGCTCACAGTCTGCGATGCTGACTCCACCCGATTTATCGATCAGAACGCGAACGACCGAGCGAGAACCTTGTCCCACACACACCACATCAACCAACTCAAGTCCGAGCGTCCATAAGATCGGCGAAATGACTTCGTGCAACCGGTCGGCAACCGGCTGCGGACCATTGTCCGGTATGCTCAACCCATTTCCCTTTGACATGTGTCCAAACAAAAAAGTGGGCATGAGCCCACTTACAGAGAGGGCACCATACCATGCACATCGGTGCAAAGCAAGGGTACTAGCCGGTCAACAGCGCCCAGCGAGCGGCCAGCCCTTTCGTGATGAGACCTGGTTGGCCGGAGCCGATGGTTTTTCCATCGATCTGAACAACCGCGAGTACTTCGAGCGTGGTTCCGGTCAGAAATACCTCGTCCGCGCGGTACAGGAGGTCGACTGGTATGAATCGTTCTTTGATCACGATGTCGTCCTTCTTCGCCAACTCTAGAACCACGGTCCGTGTGACGCCGGATAGAATTCGAGGACCTTCGGGAGCCGTGATGACAACCTCATCTTGAACAACCATGACATTGCTCAGCGCACCTTCCATGACGAAACCATCTCTGACCAAAATTGTTTCGAAGACATCGGCCTTTTTCGCTTCTTCTCGAGCAAGGACGTTGGCCAGGAGATTGACGCTTTTGATATCACAGCGCCCCCATCGAAGATCCTCCCGGGTGCAGGCACTGACGCCGGTGCGTCGGAGTTCTGGCGCCAAGGGATGAAACTTCCTGATGGTCATGACGACCGTCGGGGGAATATCGGAGGGGAAACTATGCTCACGGGGAGCCACCCCTCTGGTAAGCTGAATATAGATTTTGGCATCTTGATATCCGGCCAGGCTGAGTCCTTGTTGAATCCACCGCGTCCATTGGACACTGGTATATGGCTGGCGAAGCGAGAGTTCTCTTGCGCTCCGATCCAACCGAGCAAGATGCGCAATAAGCTCGAACGGACTTCCTCGATAGGTCCGAATGACTTCGTAGACGGCGTCTCCGAATTGGAATCCCCGATCATCGATGGAAATGTTCGCCTCTTCCCAAGGAAGAAAGCGGCCGTTGATGAATGCGATGTCGGGCATTGGCTCAATTCCTGGATGGTGGCTCTACTTCTATTCTGAACAAGCGCCGATCTTCTGCGGTAAATTTCCATCCCATGCGCTTTTCGAAAATCAACTCATACATCCCTGACCGCACGGCTTTAAACTCGAAAATGCGCTGCCCGTTTTCTACAGCGTTATTGCTCGCGATGCAGAGGAACTCATCACTAAGAAGCGCAAGTCCTTTGGTGTCGTAAGACGGCACCCACTGTTCGCCTCTGGTGCGATCTTCCCATAGATGAATGAAGAATGACTGGTCGACCATGACCTTGCGGCAGTCGCTGCCGTCCAAAGCAGAGTTGTGATCGACACTGGACATACTCACGTCGATACCCTGATCCGCGTCATAAAGACAACCGTTCAGCCTGAGTTCCCTTTTTATAGTTTCCGTCGAGGGCCGATCAGAATATCGTTCCCGTCCACCCGAACTTCGTAGCTGCCTACACAATAACCGCCGCCGTCGATGCCTTGCCCATTTCTGATATCGAACGCCAGATCATGCCAAGGACAGGCAATGACATACCCTTTGAGCCTTCCTTCAATAAGCGGGCCGCCCTCATGGGGGCAGCTATTATGGATGGCGTACAACTTTCCCTCGACGTTGAACAACGCGATCGGGCGGTCATTGATCGTGACAATTTTTGAATTTCCCGGAGGCAGCTCATCGATCTGCGCAACCTTTTGAAACCCATCCATCGTGCGTATTTCCTCTGGCTGTCTTCCAGCCTCTACATGCGAAGGGCATACTTGAGCTCGTCGCTTTTTGCAACTCCAGCTTTCTTAATGAACCCCGATTCTGCCTGTATCACATACCGAACGTCTTCGGGTGGTGGCCCGAAAAGAGGGCAAGGATCTTGAGCACATGGCTCGGCATGCTCCAGCATATGCACCACGTGATGACTCTCGTCCACCCACAGAATGTCGATAGGGAATCGATATCCCTTGGTTGTTACGCGATGCATCCCGTTTTGCTCAAAGATATAAAGCATGCCTCCGTTCGGAGGCAATGCATCGCGAAAGGCAAGCCCAAAAAGCAACTTCTCCGGCGTGTCAGCCACTTCGGCTTCCAGTTCAACACCGCTCGGAAATGTGACGACGATGATGCTCGATTCCTTGCGTTCGACAAGGAAAACCGAAGCGCTCATCAGGAGAAGGGCGAGCAGAGTCATCATGATGATCCGCTTTTTTCGCTGTTCTCGATTGCTCGTTTGGGCTTGATTATTAGATACCATTGTGATATGGGTCGATCTTTTCTTTCTCCGCTGAGCCCAATGGCCCATGCACACTAACGACCTAGGTCTTCTGACCGGATCCCGTTCAGTTGACTTAGAAAAGAATCACGGAATAAAATGTTTTTCCGCGCTCTTACTCGCCATAAGTCGACCGAGGCACTATGGTGTGAGTCGCGTGAACTTGTCAATGTTCGTATAGTCTTTTGACGTGAGAAGGAGGCTTGGGTCATGGCTTTATTGATTACGGATGAATGCATCTCTTGTGGAGCATGTCTGCCGGAATGTCCGAATGAAGCAATCTTTGAAACCAGAAGCGATGCTGAGACCAAAGGCAATCACGTCGGCGATGGGCAAGGCGTCGGCGATAATATTTATGTAATCGCACATGACCGCTGTACCGAGTGTGTCGGGCACTTTGATGAACCTCAGTGTGCTGCGGTTTGCCCCGTTGATAATTGCTGTATTTCAGACCCTCTCTATCCCGAAGCGACGGATGTACTTCTGGAAAGGGCGAAGACTTTGAATCCCGATAAAGCGATTGATCCTGCCAAAGTATGGAGCGGGGTTAGAAACTGACCCTCTCAAGTGAATTATTTTGAGGGCCTTGGTTCCATCCAGAACCAGGGTCCTTTGTTTTGGACTGTTGTGACAGAAAAATAAAAAAGGCCTCGGTGAAACGCCACCGAGGCCTTTTTTATTATCCAAATTGAAATACGTTACTTCAACATCAACAACTTGCCACCGACATGGGCCGGATGCAAGTGACAACGATATTCGAGGACATTCCCCGCTGCATAAAACAAGTCACTGGTTGGAACACCAATGTAACGAGTTTCCCCTGGCTTGAGCACTAACTTGGTATCCAAGACAAACGGTCCCGATTGATTGACCGCAGCGCTCAGCTGAAAGCCATGTTCGGTAGTGGAATTATTCGTCACCTTTATCAGAACTGGAGCACCAGGACGCCCCTTAAAATCGATGACTGTCGTGGGAGGATACCAAGTCTTCATGCTGCCGATGTCGATCGAGTAGAACGAAGCATCCACGGTCAGCTCCTTAAACGGCTGTCCGACGACAGAACCGGTTTCCAGATCACCAGTTTCAACACCACCTGCTTGAAGCGCATACGAACCCGAAACTCCAACCAATACCACCCCGAGGCCGAAGAGGACCGCCAACAATGTCTTGCCCATGACCACCCCCTTGCGAGAAAAGAAGAGATAAATGAGGCCTGTGAAATATTTGATGTCAAACTTGGAGGACGTGCAGGCTTTTGGTAAAGTGCACCTTTCGTCTATTGCCCCAACACCGTTTGTCGACACTCACCGCGTCAGACAACGATCTTTATAGCATAGGGCTCAAAACCGAAGCAACCGATTTGGAACGCCGAAATAGTAGCAATAATCTGGTACTTGAGCGGACAAGACGGAGAGGAAACGCCGCCGAGATAGTGAGGCGGTGGAGCCGGGCGAAACGACGTTGGAGAACTTTTGCAACATCCTCAGCTTAAGTATTTCCCGAACATTCCGATACAGCAGTTGAGGAGCTGCAGTATGCCCATCATTCTGGCGGTCAATGGAATCGTGGAGACATATCCGATCAAGCCGGTTAGCACTCGAAATAGCCGCGCCGAATTCGTTGGAGAACAAGAGCATCGTGGCCAGCACTCACCTTCATTGGATCGCTCCGCCTTGGCAGCACAAACGGCTTATCAACAACAGAGCAGCGAACGGCCACACCTGAAACCTGCGATCCTAGCTCGCGATCTGATGAGTGCTCCGGTGTTCTCTCTTCCATCCGACAGCACCTTGCTCGACGCCTGGGCGAGCATGTCACACAAAGGGTTCCACCATATCCCCGTCACGTCGATGCACGACATCCTCGTCGGGATGGTGTCGTATCGTGACCTACTCCACCATGTTCCTGAACTGATCATGGCGGCCGACAAACGACAGGCCTCCATGCGGCGATTGGCTGAAATCATGACTTCCCGAGTTATTTCTGCAACACCGACGACGGAAATACGGGAAATTGCCCGCGTCATGCTGGATGAACAGATTCATGCTGTTCCGATCTTGGATCACAATCGTTGTCTCGTAGGCATCCTTGCTATCCGAGATCTGCTGCAGGGTATCGCGAACCACGGTCCCCTCGAACTCTGGACTTGACTCCCTCTTCACAGCCAGGGACTATCCAGCTCCCTTGAGTGGTCGTCGCCTTGATCAATCCGAAAATGTCGACGTCTATGTCTATACTCTCTTCTAGATCAAGACACGTTGGACCATTGTGAGAACGTCGCTGCTTGACCGATAGGGCTTCCGGCAGAATCGATCACGTTCCAGATCAAGGCTTGCTCGACAAGAAACCGCCTCCCCGTTGAAGAGATTCGCACTCCCCGATATCCGTCGAAGTAACCCTTAACCCTTGCTTGGGTCAGCATCCGCTTTCGTTCGGCTCGGTCATCTGGCTCGGCCGTAAGCCGAGACGGCGTCTTGATGAATTGATTCCAGGATAGCTCCCACAGGTCCAAGGCGATTTGATTGCCATAGTTCAAGATCGGGTCCGGCTCCACACCGTGTGACACGACGACAAATGATGCTTCGAACAACATACGCGCCTGCTGGTTTGCGTTGGATGTCCGTTCGATCAGATCTTTTTCTATCCAATAGCAATAGCTGTCCAGCAACAGTTGACTCCACTCCACAATGCGTGGTGCGTTCCACGGCAAAATTTTCACGAACGTGGTGATAACACGTCTTGCGACGCAGAGCAAGGCGCACAGACATCTTGTCAAGACTATGGGACTCCTCTGTATAATAGGGCTTTCCCTTAACGAAGCAGGAGCGCAGATGGCGGGCAAGACACTGTTCGACAAAATTTGGGACTCGCATGTCGTCCGATCGGAACCTGACGGAACGACATTACTGTACATAGATCGACAATTGGTTCATGAAGTGACATCCCCTCAGGCCTTCGAAGGGTTAAAGCTTGCAGGGCGCCGCCCGCGAAGACCGGTCGCAACACTTGCTGTGCCGGACCATAACGTTCCCACCACAGACCGGAGGCTGGGGATCGCCGATCAAGTGAGTGCCCTGCAGATTCAAACACTCGAAGACAACTGTAAAGATTTCGGCATCGCCTTTTTCAACATGAGCGACATCCGCCAGGGTATCGTCCATGTCATCGGCCCGGAGCAGGGATTCACCCTCCCTGGTACAACGATCGTCTGTGGCGACTCCCACACGTCCACTCATGGGGCGTTTGGGGCCTTGGCATTCGGCATCGGGACCAGTGAAGTAGAACACGTGTTGGCCACTCAATGTTTGGTACAGAAACGTCCCAAGACCATGGAAATACGCGTCGATGGAACGCTCTCCGAGCGCTGCTCGGCCAAGGATATTATTCTTGCGATTATCGGGAGGATCGGTACTGCCGGAGGGACCGGCTATGTCATCGAATATACCGGTTCGGCAATCAACGCCCTCAGCATGGAGGGTCGTATGACTCTCTGTAACATGTCGATTGAGGGCGGAGCTCGCGCCGGCATGGTCGCCCCCGATGAGAAGACGATTACCTATATCAAAGGACGACCACTCGCCCCCAAAGGCGATCTTTTCGAAAAGGCTGTTCACGCATGGCGGCAGTTCAAGACTGATCCTGACGCCAAGTATGATGCAACCGTAACATTGCAGGCAGAACAGATCGCACCGCAAGTCAGCTGGGGCACCAGTCCCGGTATGGTACTTGGTGTGGACCAGAATATTCCGGATCCCCGAATGATGTCGGACGAGAAAATGAAGAATGCCACCGAACGGGCATTGGCCTACATGGGGCTTTCACCCAATATGCCGATTACCGAGATTACAATCGACAAGGTTTTTATCGGCTCCTGCACCAACTCGCGGATTGAAGACCTTCGGCTCGCTGCCGGTTTCGCGAAAGGCAAGAAGGTCGCGAAGACCGTGCATGCGATGGTGGTTCCGGGGTCCGGCCTCGTCAAGCAACAGGCGGAGGCCGAAGGACTGGACCGGGTGTTCCGGGAAGCGGGGTTCGAGTGGCGGGAGGCAGGCTGCAGCATGTGTCTGGCGATGAATGCCGATGTGCTGAAGCTCGGTGAGCGCTGTGCCTCCACGAGTAATCGGAATTTTGAAGGACGTCAGGGGGCCGGCGGTCGGACACACCTGGTGTCGCCGATCATGGCCGTCGCCGCTGCCATTGAAGGTCACTTTGTCGATATCCGTCACTGGGATAAGTAGTCAATGCCTCGCTAGTTCAACATCCACCTATCGTCATTAAACAAACTACTATGAAACCCTTTACTACACTGACCGGTCTCGTTGCTCCCCTGGATCGCGTGAACGTCGATACCGACCAAGTTATTCCGAAGCAGTTTCTCAAGACCATCAAACGCACAGGGCTGCGCGAAGGTCTGTTCTTTGATTGGCGAAAGCTAAAGGACGGCTCGCCTGACCCATCTTTCTTTTTGAATCAGCCTCGATATCAGGGAGCCACGATTCTCTTGACTCGTGACAATTTCGGCTGCGGTTCCTCCCGTGAGCATGCGCCCTGGGCATTATTAGACCAAGGGTTTCGATGCATTATCGCTCCCAGTTTTGCGGACATTTTCTATAACAATTGCTTTCAGAACAGCATCCTCCCTGTGGTGTTGAGAGCTGAAGAGGTGCAGCCGCTCATGCAAGACGTGATCGACACCGAGGGTTACCGCCTCACCGTAGACTTGCACCACCAGACGGTGACCGCTCCGAATGGAATCACATATCGGTTCGAGATCGACCCCTTCCGCAAGGATTGCCTCTATCGAGGACTTGATGCGATCGGCCTCACGCTCCAGCATGAGAAGGCGATCACGGCCTATGAATCTCGGCGAAAGGCAGAGGCTCCTTGGCTGTTCAGCGACGTCTATCCATAACTAAGGAGATATCGGTGAAACTGTTCTTGACGCTTCTCTTCTTTGTAGGGGCTTCCTACCTTATTATCGTATTCAATTTGTCCTATTCCGATGGAAACCGAGCTGGGTACATCCAAAAATTTTCCACGAAGGGCTGGATGTGTAAGACGCATGAAGGCGAGTTGGCAATGACCACCGTGCCGGGAACAGCGCCCGTTCTCTGGGAGTTTACGATCTGGGACGATAAAGTCGCCGCACAATTATCAGAGGTGATGGGGAAACGAGTGATCCTGCATTACAAAGAGTATCGCTATATTCCAACCACCTGTTTCGGTGAGACTACCTATTTCGTGGATAAAGTCGAAGTCCAAGAATAGTTGTATCGGCTCCCAGGATGTTCAAAAAGACCTTCCAGCAAGGCCGCAGTTAGCGAGGAGGCGAAACGTACTTTTTGCCGTACGTTGAGTCTCTGAGCGACGCGAGAACGAAGCTGGAGGGATTTTTCAACATCCTGCTACAGCCATTTTTTTCGGCGGAACCCGATCAGCATCACGGCCGCCACGACTCCCATTAAGCCCAGCGCCATCGGATAACCCCAAGGCCATTTCAACTCCGGCATATACTCAAAATTCATGCCGTAGATGCCCACGATAAAGGTGAGCGGCATGAAAATCGTCGTGATCACCGTCAACACCCGCATGACGTTGTTCAGCCGATAGTTGATGCTTGAAAGATAGATGTCGAGACTTGCCGAGACCATTTCGCGCAATGTCTCGATCGTATCGACGATCTGCACCACATGGTCGTAGACGTCTCGAAAGAACACCTTGGTGGGTTCATGTAACAAGGGACATTCCGAACGAGACAGGTTGTTGATCGCTTCCCGCAACGGCCAAACGGCGCGCCGCACGAACAACAGCTGCTGTTTGAGCGCGTGAATGTCTTTGAGTGTATCCGGGTTCGGATCGGCTATCACCCGCTCTTGCAGCGATTCAATCCGTTCTCCAAGCATTTCGAGAACAGCGAAATATTGATCCACGACGGCATCGACGAGCGCATACAGCAGATAGTCCGACCCATTTTGCCGAAGACGCCCTTTGCCGCCTCTCAGACGATCCCGCACCGAATGAAAAACATCCGCTCCGTTTTCTTGGAACGAAAGGACATAATTGCGTCCAAGGACGAAGCTCACCTGTTCGACCACAATGTCCCCTCGCTTAGAGGTCATAAGCATCTTCATGACCAGAAATAAATAGGTCTCATAGTCATCGAGCTTCGGGCGCTGATCCGTATTGGCGATGTCTTCCAGAAGAAGCGGGTGGAGACCGAAATGTTTTCCGAAGACCTCCAAGACATCAACCTTATGCACTCCACCGACATTCACCCACGTGACGGTTTCGTCGGAAGGCAACCGAAGCTCATTCGCGTCTGTGACGACATGCTCATCGCATCGGGCACCGGCATAATTGAACAGGGTAATAGTCACGGCCGCGGTTCGCTGTTCGCCGATGTGAATGAGCGTTCCGGGCGAGAGTCCCGTCTTCTTCGACCGTTTCTGCACCAGTTTCATCGTAGCGTGCTTGTACGCAGATTCTGGGACCAGGTCAAGACGGTAGAAGTTCGTTGCTTTTCATCTATGTCCAAGCCTGCTACTCTTCCGTCATGGTATGGGACTACGAACGTGATGTTCTCATCGATGTGATCCGGCAGGCCGGGGTGGAAGCTTTGCGGTTTGTGGTCAATGGATTTGAGACGATCCAGAAGCCGGACCAGTCGCCGGTGACCTCGGCGGACCTGGCAGTGAATCAGGTTCTTCAATCTCGCCTGGCGTCGGCGTTTCCTCGGGATGGATGGCTCTCAGAGGAATCGCCTGATGATCTGGACCGACTTCAGAAAAGACGAGTCTGGGTGGTTGATCCGATAGATGGAACGAAGGCGTTCATCAATGGTGAACCGGAGTTTTGCATTTCTGTCGCCCTCATTGAACAGGGTCAGCCTGTCGTGGCAAGTATCTTCAACCCTTCCACGGACGAATTATTCACCGCGACGCGAGGCGGAGGTCTTCGTCTCAATGATGAGCCGGTTGCCTCACCAGCGGCATGGAGAGGTCAGCATCCGGTTATCGCCCTGAATCCATGGGAACGACAGATCGGCCGCTTCACGTCCCTGGAGCCATTGGCCGACAACCGTCCTATCCGCTCAATTGCTTGGATGCTCGCACTCGCCGCCAGCGGTCGCATCGAGGCGGTGGCTACATTGGAACCTGAAAATGAATGGGATGTTGCCGCGGGGGTGCTCCTCATCGCGGAAGCAGGCGGAATGATCTTTGACGGCCGCGGAGATGCCCTGACCTTTAACCGACGTGAGCCTCGCTATCGCGGAATCATTGCCACCAGTCGACACTGTCCCGATGCACTGACGCGACAGCTCAAGCTCCTGACTCGCACGATCAATGACGTCGTTGAATGATCTTCTCTCTCTTGAATATTACAAGCCGGCTTCCGTCAGGCGCCGGCAGGCTTCATCAAGATCAGCATCTGTCTTCGCGTAACTGAATCGGATGAAGTTCTTTCCCTTCTGGCCGGCAAAAAAGGCCTCTCCCGGTACACCAGCCACACCGGTTTTCTCCAACAGATACATGGAGCGAGCTTTCCCTGTGTCACCTGGAAGCCAGGACACATCCGCCAGCACATAATAGGCCCCTTCTGGGATCGATGGAGTGAGTCCCGCCTTGGTCAGCGCGCTGCAAAATTTGTCGCGCTTCTGCTGATAGTCTCGAGCCAGGCTTCCATAGAAATCGTCGGACAATTCTCGGATACCGCAAGTCACGCCCATTTGAAGCGGCGCCGGAGCACAGACATAGAGCAGATCGTTCATCGCGCCGATGGCTCTTGTCCACGGCTCCGCAGCCACACTGTACCCGATCCGCCACCCCGTCACACTGAAGGTCTTGGAGTACCCTCCGATGGTCACTGTCCGCTGGGCCATATTCGGCAAGGAGGCCATGCTCACATGCTGCCGCCCGTCATAGAGGAAGTATTCGTAGATTTCATCCGTCATGACGAATAGATCGTGCCGAGACGCAAAATCTGCCAGCGCCTCAAGTTCCGTTCGGCTGAATATTTTCCCTGATGGGTTACCGGGCGAATTGACGATGATGGCTTCGTTTTCGTGGTCACAACCTGCTCGAGCTGGGCCAGAGAATATGTCCATGTCGGCGGCCACATCTGCACAACGACAGGAATAGCCTCGACAGCCACGAGCGCACTGACATGGTATTGGTAGTAAGGCTCAAAGAGAATGACTTCATCACCAGGATTGAGTAGTGCGACACAGGCACAGTGAAAGGCGCCGGTTGCTCCGGCGCTGACGGTCACTTCCGTTTCAGGATCGGCACGAATACCGTTATAGTGGGCCAGTTTGTCGGCGATGGCCTGGCGCAATTCAGGCACGCCGTCGAATCGGGTGTAGACATTGTGTCCATCCCTGATGGCCTTCTCTGCCCCTTCGAGGACGAGCTGTGGCACCGGCGTATCACAGACACCCTGAGCCATATTGAGACCCTTCACGCTCGCGCAAGCCTGTGTCATCGCCCGAATTTCCGATTGGGTGAGATCCGCCATCCGTCGACTGACTGTTCGCATCACCCTACTCTATTCTTATCCGTGTTGGACCGGTTCCTTTGTGGCAGAGGATTATGCCAGGGTCAAGATGGGGTCGCAATTTCGAGGTCGAAAAACTCGTCGCCGCCAAAACCGGTGAGTAGATTGGACGTCATCGCCCCACCGTTCTCTCTTGTGCCGGATTGAATCCATCAGCAACAAAATCGGTCGTGGCGCCGTCTGTGCTGAACCGCGTCGACGCATTAAAGTTTTGCCGGTGTTGTAGGTAGCTGGTTGTGTGTGGTTGCACAGAACAAGATCCCACCTCATTGAATTTCTCGCTGAGCTGCAATTGAGCAAACGAGTCCTCAGCCCACGCTACACATTGTTGCCCAGACCAGCACGGCAGCCACAAGGACTCTGGCAACGTAGCTCCATCGCAGGCCTTTCCCGCCCTGCTCCTTGAGCCGCTACTCGGTCAAGGTCACGGGTTTTGCAACGGTCCCCTCGGATTCTACGAAAAAAAAGTGATCGCCTGGGGTGGTATGCGTATGAACGTCGTCAGCCTCATAGTAGACATGATAGTCCCCGCCTGGGAGGGGCTGAGGGATCACAATCTCCAGTAAATATTTGTCATGAGATGAGAGGCAGTTGATGCTGCTGACAATTTCTTGCCCCGCAGCATTCTCAATTCGGATTCGGCCTCCGATCAACCCCTGATCAAACCAGACCCGTACAACTGATGGCGACGTCTTGACCTTTTGGCCGACCCGAGGCTCCGCATGCTCCACAAAGGCATGGGCTCCTACAGGGTGAGGGGTCAACCAGATGACCAGAATGGCAAGCATGATGAGCGGTCGCAGCATTGTGCATCCTCCTTTTCTACTGACCAAATATAGGGTTACCGTAGGTAGCCTTCGTCTTCGTGGTAAACAGTTCAGCAAATAATGGGGCGCCAAGGCTCGTGGGAAAGAGATCGTCCAGATAGGTGCCCCACATGGCGGTGAACCCCACACTCTGGCCACTCAGCGCGGTGATTGGGATTGACGCCTCCACTCCGATTTGCCCCATTGCGTACCCCTTGCCCTCGAAGGGGTGGGGAACAAACCAGAAGAATCCAGGGTTGATGAAGCCGACCACTTGACAGCCGGCCCCCCCGACTACGCCGCCCTGGTTCAGACAACTGGTGAACACGCCTTCAACAATCGGCACGAGGCCCCTGACCAGGGCCCTCGAGAACCCCTGGAACCCCAAATCCTGCACAAAGTTGTTCAGGTACTGGAGGCTGTATTGCAGGCTGAAGCCAGCTTGCAAGGTTTGGACGGGGCTCGGCTGGAGCGGAAAGCTTGGGGCCACATACCCCGTGATGGCGAAGGGCTGAAGCCACTGAAGCGATCGGGGCAGATCACCAAAGCCTTTACCAAAAAACAATTGCGGCGTCAGCGTCGATTGCGTGGAGGCTCCGACCACGTGACTGCCGATTCCGCCGATGTCCCAATCCAACCCCCACGAGATCAGGGTTTCATGGCGCTCACTGACCAAAAATGTGCCCTTGGTGTGAGGAGCCCAGTTCTGAAAGCCACTCGTGGAGCCGGAGCCAAAAGAGAGCTGGTCGAATTCCTGGCTGAACCCCACACTCCACCATGGTGTAATCCGCTTGGCCGTGTCGAGGACGTAACTGGTCGTAAGCCCGTCAGGCGTCTTGGCTTGACCGAAAAAAAGATTGAACTCATCAAGCGGTGCCGGGTCATCGAACAACATAGTCTGAGGAAACAAGCGTTTGCCCGCGAATCCGTGTCCCCATACCTCCACGGGCCAAGTCCAGACGCAGATGAGTATCAGCACGATCGCTGCATGGCGGTACATCTCTTCCTCCGTGCTTGTTCGTTTGGTCGGTCTCTGTCTGACAGTTACAAGAGCATTCCAACGCGATTGCACCACACAGTGCGACCACGCCTGGTGGTAGAGAGTCAACCCAGCTTAGTTACACCGAAGCTTTCGCAATTAGGTACGGGATGAAGGAGGACCGCGGCTGGGAGAAATCGGGACGGTATGCTCAATGGGGCTCTGAGTAGTGTGAAGATCTGCCGGGATGAAGAGTTTCTGATGGGCCTGTAAACCAACAGCAGAGACCTCGATCGCCTGCCCTGCGGCGCAGAGCCACGAACAAAGCAGGCTGGCATGCATGGCCGCCTGATGATGTGCATGGTGGACCGCATGCTCGGCACTCTGTGCAGCAACCACCCCACTTAAGTACAGCAGGACGATCGACAGGCTGATAGCCAGACTGCGCCGAAATACGGTGCTCATATCGCCTCGGGCCAAAAACACAATCGAGTACCTCGGATCGTAAATGGTCATTCTTTCGATGTCAAGCCGGCTCAATCGCTTATCAATCGAGTTTAGAAATGTCCTGTTTAGGAGAGAGCTATCGCCTGGTGCCCAGATCTTCTGGTTAACAACCGCTTTCTCTCCTTCTGCACACGTCGTTTCCATCTCGTGATCCCACGCAACCTGCTTGATGTTCTAGACAGTTGCTGACCCTACTGACCCAGTTGGTAGCAGCGACTGGAAGAGTGACAGCGCAGGGACTCGATCCGCATCGTGCCG
>JAICWG010000101.1 GCA_025934915.1 Nitrospira sp. | reverse complement strand
TTGTGCCATGACGCTCAATGTGCTGGTCTCAGAGATTTACCTGAACGCTCCATACACGATTAGGACGGTGTCGATCGCTTCCGCCTGTTTCGAGTGATGTGGATCCCTTTACCGTATCACATCTGAGATCTACTTAATCCATTGAATTTGATTTTGTTACTGAACTTTATATTGAAATACAGTTTCCTTGAAAAGCACAGTTGTGTTTTTTATGATACAGTCGTATTTTAAAAAACTCATTAAACTTACATGTAATATCAAACATTTGCGCTAATTATATTGTGGCACATGAGTTGCTTGAGAATAATTCGGCTGCTTATGTTTAAGCACTTGTATGTATGAGGGAGGACTTGTGCGCAATCAACAAACTTTAGCATCAGCAGTAACCTGTTCTGGTGTGGGGCTCCACTCCGGCCAGTCCGCGTTGATTACGCTGCGGCCCGCTCCCCCTGACACCGGTGTGGTTTTTGTCAATCGTAAGACTGACGTTGATACGTATCTTTCCGCCTCTATTGACCACCGAGTCCCAACCGAATTGTGCACAGCCATCAGCGGCAATGGGTTCCAAGTTCAGACTATAGAGCATCTGCTATCGGCGCTGTCCGGCCTTCATGTCGACAATGTTTTCATCGATGTATCGGCAAGCGAAGTGCCGGTCATGGACGGAAGCGCCGCGCCGTTTGTCCGGATGATTCAGTCCGTCGGCATCGTCGCCCAGGAGCGGAAGCAGTCGTTCCTTAAAATTGTGGCTCCGATTGAGGTGATCGAGGGATCGAAACGCGTTCGGATCGAACCGTCCCCCACCCCGAGGATCACCTACTCCATTCACTATGAGCATCCGCTGATTAAGACACAGACCTATGTGTATGATTGCTCCGTCAGCGCGTTTGAGAATGAGATTGCCGAGGCCAGGACATTTGGGTTCCTGTACGAAGTCCAAGCATTGTGGGCTCGCGGGCTCGGCAAAGGAGGGACACTGGATAACACCATCGTGCTGTCGAATGACGGGGTCGTCAATGAATCAGGCCTTCGATTCGACGATGAGTTTGTTCGCCACAAAATTCTCGATCTGATCGGTGACTTTTCTCTTTTAGGGGTGCCCTTCATCGGTCACATTGTCGCAGATCGATCAGGACATGCCCTCCACACTCGGTTGGTCCAGCAGATTCTGACGCAGACGGAGAAATGGGTGCTTCTGAACGCGGAGCCTTCAGGAGCAGAGAAGCGATCGGCTGCACACGCGCTTCACCTTCAGCCTGCCGTTGCCCTTCAGGCTTCTTAACCTATAGAGGGTTCTCAGTATCCGGCCGATTTTGTTCTTTCCGGTAGGACGCTCTTCTCATTACTAGGACATTGCAGCATGGTACGCCGGGAGTAAGTGGCCTCACCCCCGGCGTATCAATCCTGGCTGGGATTACTTCTTCTTCTTCTTCGCTGCTTTCTTTGTTGCCAAGAGTCTCACCTCCCTTCGCAGTGTCAAGTTAGGTCTATACCGTTGACTACACGGCCTGAATCAGCATGTCATCCAAGGCTTCGAATGTATTGGGGCCGACCTTTCTGAAGCGTTTATCGCGCTTGAGTGAGGTCGCAATCGACGTGAGCGGTGTTTTCCCTTTGATCTGCAACCCGCCTTCGATTAAACGTTGCACCAGTTCCTTTGCGTGCATCGCGCGATTCGATTCACGGAGGATTTCATAGGCTGCTTGGGGGACGCTTTTTCCCACGTATTTACTTCGGCCGAGAAGGATTTCTCGCGATTGATCGGTGACGTCCATAACCGGTACAGGACGAATCCCCTTGGAATCATCCGTCGTAATGATCTGGTTGGAGAGACTGGCTAGCTTGGCCTTGTCGGCTTCGACACGGTAGAGGGTTTCAGCAAGTTCAAGGTATTTTTTAATAGTGGCGATTTCGTCATCAAGTCGGCGACGCTTCTTCTCTAGTTCCTGGAACCGACTCTTGTACGCGCTGATCCGTTGCTCTAGACCAACGAGAATGTCTGTTAATTCCTCCACAATCTCCTCATATGAAGCATGCTTGCTTTATAGCATTGCTTGTAAGTTCTGTCAAGCCTCATTATTTTAATCATACGTTACTCACTATGTTCCTTACCTTGCGCACAAGTAATCCTTTACTATGCTATGTTGATAAGCCTTGTACAGATACAAGGCTCATTGTTTTTCTCAATTCGATGATGCAGTCATGCTAGAATCAGACGGTGCCGATTCCTCACGAGCCAATCTCGCGTGACACGCTCCTCGAAGCAGCGGTCGCCGCCAGCCAAGAAGCCGGGGCCCTGTTGGTTAAATATGCCGGGGCCGGTTTCCACATTGAGTATAAGAACCCGATCAATCTAGTCACTGACGCAGATCGTGCTGCCGAGCAGTGTGTCATCGAGCGTATTAGGGCTCATTTTCCAACCCATCGGTTCTTGGCCGAAGAACAAGGTCGCATCGAAAAGGCGCAGTCGCCTTATCTGTGGATCATCGATCCGCTGGATGGGACGACTAATTTTGCGCATGGCTATCCAACCTACTACGTCTCCATCGGCCTTGAGTACGAGGGGCACTGTGTGCTTGGCGCGGTCTTTGATCCCACGCGGAATGACCTATTCACGGCCATTGAACATCGGGGTGCGCAGTTGAACGGTCGCCCCATCCATGTGTCCAATACGATGACCCTCGGCGGCAGCCTGTTGGTGACGGGATTCGCCTATGACATCAGAGAAACGCCAAGAAATAATCTCGATCATTTTTCCCATTTTGCCCTCAGGGCCCAGGGACTCAGGAGAACGGGGTCTGCGGCATTGGACCTCTGCTATGTGGCGGCGGGACGCTTCGATGGGTTCTGGGAAGTCCGGCTCAATCCATGGGATATGGCGGCGGGGTCGGTGATTGTGCGAGAGGCTGGCGGACGGCTGACCGATTTTAGTGGAAAAGACCTCTCAATTTATGGACAGGAACTCGTGGCAAGTAATGGGCAGATCCACGACGCCATGCTCGCAGTCCTCAACCAAGAGAGCCCTTGATATACAGGATGACGCAGAATACAGTATGCCGTATGAACGATTTACACTGAGGGTTACTTATGGCGAGGGCTTTCCCTCCCCCTGAACAACCGGACAAGTCGACGTCCAACGATAATCCTGCTGACCCGGCCTGGGATGTGGAACTGCTGCGTGTGCTGGTCAGCCGCAAGGGAACACAAGTCGAAGCCCAATGGGCCATCCATCCGCAGTTGAAACAAGACTTGCTACCCAATGAATGGCAAGAAGTGATGGACCTGATGGCGAAGGCCACCGACATCGTCGGTGATCGCTTTTCCAAAGCCCTATCTGAAGCCGACCCCATGCCTCCGGGCAATGCCTGATTGCTCCACCGCTCCATTTTTTCTTTTTCACGCTAAAATCGACATGGGAGGTTCGTATGGACTCGTATTACCACTCGCATGATCTAGGAAAATTTTCTGACATTGGGAAAGGCAACAAAGTCCTATGGGAAAAGTTCATGGGCTACTACGAAGCGGTATTCGCTGAGGGCGCGTTGACAGAACGGGAAAAGGCACTCATTGCGCTCGCCGTCGCCCATACCGTGCAATGTCCCTATTGCATCGACGCCTATACACAGGCATCGCTGGAAAAGGGGTCGAGTGTGGAGGAAATGACCGAAGCGGTCCACGTGGCCTGCGCCATCCGCGGCGGCGCGTCGCTCGTCCACGGGGTGCAGATGCGAAACGTGGCAGAGAAGCTGTCGATGTGAGCGTATCCCATCGTTCAAGGCCCCAAGCGTAAAGCTTATTTCGGAACGTCTTGGGCGCAACGGAACCCGATATTGTCGAGCCGAAACGTGGGCGAGAGCCTGAGTCGGTACGAGGATCGAACGTAGAGCGGAGCCGAGTCCCAGGCCCCACCGCGGACCACACTCTTTTCACCACTCGAAGGCCCTGTCGGAGTACGCTCTCGGCTCTTGGCGTCAGAGTCCCCGTCCGACCAATCCGCCACCCATTCCCACACGTTGCCTGCCATATCGTAAATACCGTAGGGGCTTGTCCCTCCCTCAAAGGATCCGACGTCGGTCAGGTCCCCATAGTGGTTAGAATCACAACAGTGGTCGAAATTTGCCCATTGTTGATTGGGTTCCGCATTCCCCCAGGGATATAGACGTTGGTCGGTCCCTCGCGCCGCTTTCTCCCATTCGGCTTCGGTGGGCAAGCGTTTTCCTGCCCAAGAGCAGTAGGCGACAGCGTCATTCCAGTCCACCCCCACCACCGGCTTGCGTTCATGTTGCGTCAGGACCTCTTCAGACCAATACTTTGGCGCAGATCGTTTCGTCTCTTGAAAGAATTTGGCGTAGCGAGCGGTGGTGATCTCATATTGGTCGATAGAGAAGGCATCCAGATACACCGTATGGATCATCCGCTCATCTTTGCCTGCCATCTTGTCATCCTGGCGCGCCCCCATCATGAACTCCCCAGCCGACACCAGGACCATTGGGGCGGGTCCAGGGTCCGGCGTCATCCCCTCGCTCTGGGTTGACGGAATCCTCATGATAATAAAAGAAGGGATAGCTGACAAGATCCATTGCCCCGCAAATGCTCCCACGACCACAAGCAAGCTCGCTCCAATGATAAGGTAAGGTGGTGACTGCTTTGATCGTGCTGCACGAGTCGATGTACCAGGTTGGTCCTCACCTGATTCCGACGGTAGATCGGCTTCTGGACCTTTTGTTGTGCTCTCAGGAGAGAAAGACCCTACCGGCGCGTCCAGCACCTCGGAGCGGGACGTCTCGTTGGACGACTCCTGTTCAAACGGCCTACGGGCGACTTCCGGCTCGTCTGCGTTATCCAGCGGCGGCTGCCGGCCATGCATGAAAGAAGGTTGTTGATCCTCAGATTTCGAAGGCATACCGATGACCTATACAAGATCCGGCATCAACACTCCACACCGCATTCCCTTCCGGCACCTTGTTCTTGGCCCATGTCGACTTGATCGATGACTCGGTTCACACCACGACTACGGATTTCGCCGCCAGTGAGAATGCAGCGATCCCACCAGACCGACCAGCTTTTGCGCTCCAACTTGTAGGATCTCGCTCACACTCCCTCGGAAGGGTTTCCGCACCGGTGCATGATCGCATAAACGGCAGAACCGGCCAAGTCCATGAGCAGAGAGCGACCGCAGATCGGCATCCCATCTTGACGAGTGTCATGTGTAAGGCTACACTTTACTCATGAGGATACGGAACTTTGTCCACAAAGGACTGAAACACCTGTATCACGAAGATGACCGGAAAGGTGTTTCGGCCGACACGGTGGACAAGCTCCGTAAGATGCTGGCGTTCCTTCAGGACATGGAAGACGCCGAGGAACTGCGATCGATCCCGGTCTGGAAAGCGCATCAGATGAGCGGCGATCGCAAAGGCACATGGAGTCTTCATGTCACACGCAACTGGCGTCTGACCTTCCGCATCGACTCCGAGGAACATGAGATCTGCGACGTAGATTATGAGGATTATCATTAAGCGAGGTCCTGCCATGCGTATGCTCAATCCCCCACACCCTGGCGATTTTATCCGGACGGAGATCCTTGATCCGAACGGGCTTTCGGTCAAAGCGGCCGCCGAGGTTCTTGGCGTTTCCCGGCCTACCCTGTCGAATCTGCTCAACGGTAACGCCGACCTTTCCGGCGACATGGCCTTGCGCATCGAAAAGGCCTTCGGCGTCAAGATGGACACGCTCATGCGGATGCAGTCTTCCTATGACATCGCCTGCACCAGGAAGCGAGAACGTACCATTAAAGTTCGGCGCTACCTCCACATGGCAGGGACTTCGGCTCAGTAGCATGCCGGTTGATCTCCGCTGGCACCAGCGACGGCAAGATCTGGATGTCCCTCCGGCACACTCAACATGCGCGACTCAATCCGGTCCCCAAGCATAAACCGATGGGACCGTGGGAACTTGCCTACGTGGTTGATGAGCCAGAGCAAGACATCGTAGGTCTTCGTGACGGCGGCCGGAAGGCTACCGGTGCTTTCGTCGGACATGGCGACCTCCGACTAGTCTTCGTGTATCTCGCGACGCGGAGAGACTATTCTCAAGACGAAGAGAAAAGGAAAAATGGTTCAAGTGTAAAGGTTATTTCGGAACGTCCTGGGCGCAACGGAACCCGAGCCTGTCGAGCCGTTCCGTAGGTGTGTACCTGACCCGGTTTGCGGAGCGCACGTAGTCCGGTACATCGAACCAAGACCCATCGCGGAGCACGCGCAACTTGTCGTTAGTAGGTCCTTTCGGATTGCGTGCCGGGCTCTTGCTGTAATAGTTCCCGTCATACCAGTCCGACACCCATTCCCACACGTTGCCCGCCATGTCATACGCGCCGTAGGGACTCTTCCCTTCCTCATACGATTCCACATCGGTCAGAACACCATAGTCTTTGAAAACACAACAACGATCAAAATTCGCTCGCTGCTCGCTGGGTGCCGCGTTCCCCCAGGGATACGGACGCTGGTCGGTTCCTCGCGCCGCTTTCTCCCATTCAGCTTCGGTAGGAAGTCGTTTTCCTGCCCAGGCACAGTACGCAGTGGCGTCGTTCCAGTCTACTCCTACGACCGGCTTGTTCCCCATGCTGTTTCAGGACCTGTTCAGACCAAAACTCTGGTGAGGCACGTTTCTTCTCGTGGAAGAATGTGGCGTAACGAGCGGTCGTCACTTCATATTGATCGATATAATAGGCATCCAGATACACCGAGTGGACGGGTCGCTCATCATCCTGAGCATTCTTGTCACCATCCGGCGAGCCCACCAAAAACTCCCCCGCCGGAATGAACACCATCGGCGCGCCGTCTTTACCGGTGATTGTCTTCGCCGAACCAGCTATCGTTCGCGGCTTGGCTGCCACAGTCCCGCCAGTCGTTGATTCCTGCTTCACGGATGGCTTCTCTTGTGTTGTGGTCGAAGGTTGTTGGACAACAGAGGACGGTCTGCTCACCTCGGTACTGGCGCTCGGCGATTGCACCGTAGGTTGGTGTTGCGCCTCGTCTCTTATCCAGGGAGAAGGACCTTGTGAGAAGACCACAAAATAGACAAACGCTCCTATCGCCGCAAGAAAGCCGATTCCAACCGCAAGGTATGAGAAGGACTCGGTCGATTGAGCTGAGCCGCCAAGGGTAGCGCGAGACATGTTCACCGTGTAGGTCTTTTGAGCGCCATTGGGTGCGGTTACAGCTATGGTGATACGAGTGTTTGAACCAGGCCTGTCGAGTTGAATGGGCGCGTGACCCGTCGCTGTTCCAGCCGCAGCTGTTACGTCCTCTGACAGCACGGCACTCGAATCGGCCTTGGTGGCCGAGACAGTCACGTTCGTGACATCACTACCGACATTTACCGTGTAGTTGAGGGTGTTCGCTGAAAAGGCAGGCACCAAAGAGCCCGGCGAAACGGTCAATGCCGATAGATAGATTGTTGTTCCCTCCAAGGGCCGTGTGAACCGATTCTACTTGACCAGCAGTCTTGGCAATGATGATTCAACCGTTGGGCTCGTTGGTGCAGATGCTGCCCACAGCATATGAGGTACCGGAGGTGGGTGAACAGCAGCGTTCGCAGGAGCGCCGATGACCCCGGCTAGGTCGTCGATAAATTGGTCAAATCCGGCATGATCCAGCTCCGGTTGCCAGTCCATCAAATGGGCGGCTTGCAGGTGCTCAAACTCCAGCGGAATTTCCACTTCGTCCAGCAGCATGGCAGGGAAGAGGATGCCACGCCGCAAGCCGCTCCTCGATTCATTCTTCACCCAGGTACTTTTCACGGAAGTTTTGGTCCACACAACAACCACGGACTTGGCTGCTTTCAGGGCATCGTGAATGACATCGTCGAACGACTTGCCCGCTGGAATGCGCCGATCCCACCAGACCGACCACCCCTTCTGCTCCAAGGCTCGTGCCAGGGCCTGTACTCGGGTCTTATCTTCACTGGCGTAGCTGATGAAGATATCACTCATGGCTCTGGCCCCGTTTCTGACACCGGCGCGGTTTCATCAAAACGAACCGTCGCCTAGGAACAAGAAGGGCCCAAGCGTAACGCGTGTACGTAAGACTGTCTAGGAGCTGTTTCGAGAAGTGGGACTGTGCTTCGATCAGCCTGTCCTGAGCCTGTCAAAGGACTCATCCTTCGACAAGCTCAGCACGAACGGAACATGCCAAGATTTGCATGCAAATCTCCGCTCACCCTGAGCCGGTCGAAGGGCTCAGGGCGAGCGGACTATCTCAGGAATGTACGGGGGAACGCAACGCTAGGTACCTGTCCTGAACAGCTCGAATTCCCGGTCGGCCTTGGCCGCTAGATAAAAATCGCTCTCGGTTAGGCCGTTGATCTTGTGAGTCCAGATTTCGACTTTGACCTTCCCCCAGGCCAGATACAAATCAGGATGATGACCTTCAGCCTCAGCAACCGCACCCACCTTGTTCACAAACTCAAGAGCCTGCGCAAAATCCCTGAATGTATACAACCGCTCAAGATGTCCTTGTGCGCTCAGGGACCAGCCTCGTCCTAATTCCTTCAATAACGCCTGAGCGCGATCGTTCGGCAACGGCGGCACCCCGCCACGACAGGGAATACATTTATTGTCAGCAAGACCCATAACATCCTCCTTACGAGAAAAAACTACTGAAACATTGTAAAGGGGCGTTCGGTTGAGAAACAAGCTGAAGGATAGGGCCCATGACTGGATTACTCAACTTCGTCCGCTACCCCGCCGGATTTCGCCAGATCGTCCATCTTGATTTTGTCTGGATTGAACTTCTGAGCGGCCTGCGTCATGCGATCGAGCGCCTCGTCGAACGATAAGGCCAGCGCATCTTTGGGACGGAAGCGAATGGGGTTTACCCGTGCTACGACAAAGCTCTTAAGGTAAGGGCTGGTCAACCCCTTGGTTTTGAGAGTTTCGACTTGTTTGACGATCCTGTCATCTAATGCGAGGACGGTCTTGGCGCGCTGCTGACGAACGCTCAGAGCAGCATGCAACGGTTTCTGTAGGAATTCGTCCACTCGTTTCAGCACCGGATGATAGGCGCCGCCGCTGAATCTGGGCCGCTCTTCGTAACAGAGGCCCAGCGTGATCAGCGCCGGTTCCTCGAACTCCAAGGCATAGATATCTTCCGTTGCGTGATCGAGTTGCGTCAGTTCGCGGTACATCCGGATCACTTCCAACGCTTTCTCACGGAGGTTGTGTGCTTTCTCCGTATTCAGCGCGAGAATCTGATAGGCGGCGGCAGCTTCTGGAACCACGATCGCGATGATGCTCTTGGCCCTCAGGGTTCGCATGGCGGACAAGCGATGGTTGCCGTTTGGTGTCCAGTACTTGGCCGCATGGTCGGGTTTTGCGATTCGCACGGTAATGATGGGGTCGAGAAAGCGACCGATTTTCCCGATGACCCCTTCCAACTTTCTGACATGCGTATCGGAGATATTACGTTGATAGGGCGTCGGCTCCACCAGCTCCATTGGCAAAGCCGCCAGGACTAGCCATCGACCGCCGTAGGGTTCGCGATAGATCGAAAGGACTTTCCCTCCATCCTGTTCGATCGCCTGATGCAGCTCAGCCACTGCCCCCGGTGGTGCAGCCGCTTGTAACTCCTCCGCGGCCAAGCCGGTTGAAGCACCGGTCGGTTTCCGACGCCGTCTCGCCCCCTTGGGCAGCGGTGTTCCTTTCGATTTCTTTTCAGCCACGACGATATGGTAGGACAGAGCCATGGCAAATGAAAGCCCCAACCGGAAGATTCTCCGCATCGGCCATCGCGGCGCCTGCGGGCACGCACCAGAAAATACTCTGGCGTCCATTGAGCAAGCAATCGCACTCCAATGCGCCTTCACTGAAGTAGACATTCAGCGAACTTCCGACGATGAACTGGTCCTCCTGCATGACAATCGGGTAGACCGCACCACGAACGGTCGCGGACGTGTTTCTGAGCTGACGCTTCCAGATATTCGCAAACTGGATGCGGGTGGCGGCCAGATGGTTCCGACGCTGGAAGAGGCTCTCAGCGCTGCCACGGGGCGAATTGGACTGATTCTTGAATTGAAGACCAAAGGGTTAGCCTATGATGTCTGTGCGACCGTCCGTGCCAGCGGTTTCAATCGACCTGTGATCTATGCTTCGTTTCTACAGGAAGAACTTCAGGATGTACGAAGAATTGATCTTCACGCCGACACCTTGGCCCTCTTCAAATGGTTTCCCAAGGGCCCTGTCGCCGCAGCCGTCAAACTACAAGCCACACATGTGGGCCTACGCTTCAATACTGCTACGCGCCATCGAGTGAACGCGCTCCACAACGCGGGGTTGACCGTGTTCGTCTATACCGTTAATAAGCCTGCTGAGGTCAACAAGATGAACCTCCTCGGTGTAGACGGTCTTATCTCGGATTTTCCGGATCGCATTTGATCAGCGCACGACGAGAGGAAGGACTCAGAAACAGCGCGGGCGACCTTGCACTACGGTGGGAGGCCGCCCGCGATTTGGCGCTTAGGACGCCGAAAATATTATGCTGATGTTTGTTGTCGCGGCCCTCAAGACCCGCACGATACTGCTGGTAATCCAAGGTTTCCAGTCGAGGGAGACCTCGTCAATCCCAGGTGCTTGTGTCCCTCTGCTGCCGAAAATTTCTCCGCCAATAAATGGCTTTCACCCTGCATGAGGGTTCTACGTGCCGATCCGGCACAGCCGACGAAGAACCGGTCAGCTCGACCGACGAGAAACCCGCCCTTGCATCGGCGGGCCTGATGGGCCAGGTGGCGTCGTGTCGTCCATCTCCACCCTCCTCTCGCGATGAAGTCACCGAGAGACCTGGATGGCAGCCGCGCGGTCTACCCGATCTCTCGAACTTCGATTAATAGATGGGCCGCCTTTATTCCCTACGCTTTTTGCAAAACCTTGTCAAGTGGCACACAGCTTTTCTTGGCACCGATACATCAGGCATAGCAGATGCCAATCGGCATGATGTCTTCAAGACCATGACTACGCGTGAATCGCGGCACTGACGAGGTTATGGCTGCTTCTGAACATCCTGGGCACAGCGGAAGCCCACATTCGGATCCTGCTCGGTTGGATCGCCCTTCGTGCGAAACGACGACCGCAGGCGATACGGGGTATTGATGTAGGATCCACCTCGTTGGACCTTTGCTGTCCCCTCACCGGGTCCATGCGGATTGATGGCAGGGCCGTTGATAAAACTGGAATAAAAGTCCTCGGCATACCAGTCCATCACCCATTCGTAGAGATTCCCCGCCAGATCCTGCACACCGTACGGACTTTGCCCCATGTGGTGATTGCCGATGACCGACACTGTCTCCGCGCCGCCTTCCTTTAACCCATAGACCGCATGCACCGGAGTCGGTGGATCATTGCCCCACGGATAGACCCGTTCGTCTGTTCCACGCGCAGCCTTCTCCCATTCGGCTTCTGTGGGAAGCCGCTTACCGATCCAGAGGCAGTACCCCATGGCATCCATCCAGTTCACCCAGCGAACTGGACGCTCGGCATGGATCACGGGTGTCTCCTTATCTGTGAATCCCCATGGGGGTTCGCTCTGAATAGCCTCGACATACTTGGCGAATCGTCCGTTCGTCACTTCGAATTTGTCGATGTAGAACGCATTGAGATACACACGGTGCACAGGGGCTTCGTCTTCATCACCTTTATCGCTTCCCATCACAAACTCACCGGCCGGCACCAGTGCCATCGGCGCACCATCTTTCCCCATAATTTCGGGAGAGGCAGCGGTCAGCATAGCCGGCTGATACGCAGCGCCACCGTTGGTCGGCGACTTACTTCTCTCTCCCGCCTTGGAATCGACGGTGGAACCTGGTGGTTTCGCCGGTACGGGAGGAGGATCAAACTTCTGAGAAGTTGGTGAGGCGGACTCGGGCTTGGCTGTCCGGCTTTCGGTAGCTGCAAACCCTGCCTGTAGAGAAAGAATCACGACACTGGTAATACATGCAGCAAAAATCAGTCGGACATCCATGCGTCAGCCTCGGCCAATACTACGGTACCGAAAACGTATGGTCAAATCCAGCCTACTTCGACCTGCCGATCTGCGCTCGACGAGGGTCCCCGTCGAACAAGATAGCGGGTGATGGCCTGTAGAGTTGCACTTACCGATCGTCCGGTGTAGCGTAGGCGTCAGAATGTCGGTCTCGATTTCTTCCGCCATCCAGAAGTACTTCCCTCTTGTTACCGGTGCCCTGCTTGCCGCTCTGGCCGTCGGCTTTTCCGGCTGTGGCGGTCCCTGGAGAGATGGCTATTTCAAGAAAGGAATCGGTCGACTGACACAGGAGGAGATTCGAGAGCGACTAGGTCCCCCGCACACGGCCAAAACCCCGGCTCTCGGCGGGGACAGTCTCTGGACCTATCGGTTCGCGCTCAGCGAGCAAGATCTCACCTCGTGGAATTCCTCGTTCATCGCCGACGCTTCTCACTCGGTCACCAGCATGATGGGCAAGGGAACCGAGACCGCCAAACGCACGCTGTATTGCTATCGGTACACCTTAACGTTCTCCGAAGAGAAGACCCTCAAGAACTGGAAACGTGAGGAATGTGTTCCGGGTACCCGCGAAACACTGACCGCCAAGTAAAGGACGATCGTGCCTCAAAGCGAGTGGTTTGGAATCGACAGCTCGGTCGCGTTGGATGGATTGAAGTCGTTGATCCTGTTGCTGACCTTGATCGTGAGCAGATCGCTGATCGTGCGTTGGATCGCCCACAATCCGACGCTCTCGATGGAATCGAAACGCCGTTGGGTGGTCACGACCAGGAACTCGGTCGTCTTCACGTTTCTTATCGGTCTCATGATCATCTGGGCTCACGAACTACAAGCCTTTGCCGTTTCGCTCGTCGCCTTGGCGGCGGCGTTCGTCTTGGCGACGAAAGAGCTGCTCCTCTGCTGGAGCGGCGCGGCGCTTCGCGTGGGCGGTAAGGTCTATGCCGTCGGTGATCGAATTCAAATCGCGGGCCACCGCGGAGTAGTGCTGGATCACGATATCTTTGCGACGAAGTTATTGGAGATCGGTCCCGGCCAATCCGCTCATCTCTATACCGGCCGTGTGACGGTTTTCCCCAACAGCCTGTTGTTCACGAACGCATTGGTCAAAGAAAACCCTGAGCAAGAATACGGGCTCTACACAGTAGTCGTACCCATCAAAAACAACGCGGATTGGCAACGAGAGGAGCGGATTCTGCTGGAGGCGGCGAAAATCGAATGTGCGCCGTTCATGGAAGAAGCGATGCGGCAGATGAAGCTGCTGGAAAAGACCAATTTGCTGGAAGCGCCTTCACCGGAACCGCGCATCACTATTCAACTACCGGAATCAGGCAAGATACATCTCGTGCTCCGATTCCCAGCCCCGGATCGGGGACGCTCCCGTATCGAGCAGGCCATTCTACGCCGACATCTCCTCCAGGTGAACGATCAGGACTCCTTACACCGCGCCTAACAAAAGAGGGCCATCGCGCGATGGCCCTCCAATTACCTCTCATCCTGAACGGTTCGAATTACTTCGGAAACGACTTCGGCGCAGAGACGTGCTGCCACCCCTCGCCGTTGAGCGTATGGAGAAACTCCACCAGGTCATGCTTTTCCTGATCCGTCAGTTCTAGCGGAAGAATGAGATTGTCCTGGTGGGGATTCTTGACACCACCCTTGTTGTAGAAATTGACGACTTCTTCAAGAGTCTTGAAGCGCCCATCGTGCATGTACGGAGAGCTTCGAGCGATCTCCCGCAAGGTCGGGGTCTTGAAGGCTCCAATCTCCTCTGGGTTATTCGTTATCATATACCGACCGAGATCGACCGTATTCGTATCCCAGCCGATGCCGAGGTTGTGAAACTTTTCGTCGGTGAAATTGAACCCGGAGTGACACTTTGTGCAACGTGCCTTGTCACGGAACAGGATGAGGCCCCTCTGAGCGGCCTCTGGAATGGCCCCTGTTTCCCCTCCCTGATCGAACCGGTCCGCCGGGCTGTTGCCGGACAGAACAGTGCGCTGGAAGCTGGCAATGGCCATGCCCACCCTCTCCGTCGTGATGGTGTCATCGCCGAAGACTTGCTTGAAGAGTTTCCGGTAGCCTGGGATCTTCATCATCTTGGCATTCATCACATCATAGTTGGCAAAACCGTGCTCGATCGGATTTATAAACGGACCGACCGATTGAGCTTCTAACGTCGCGGCCCGGCCGTCCCAAAATTGTGCGCTGCTGAACACCCGGTTGAAGGACACCGGTGCGCTGCGACCACCCTTCTGGCCGCGAATGCCGGTGGCAACCGGCTTGCCATCCGTGAATGCGAATTTTGCGATATGACAATTCGCGCAGGCAATGGTGTTGTCCTGGGATAACCGCTTGTCAAAAAGCAGCAACCGGCCTAACTCGACCTTCTCCTTCGTCAAAGGATTATCGGCCGGAATGACCACAGCGGTCTCTTCGAGACCGAAAGGAATCTTGAGCTTGTACTCCTCCGCTTGTGCTTCGCCGAAAGAGACTCCCAACAGTAGTCCCAACACCATACACGCACGCATGGGTATCGAATTCGTCAGCTTCCGCCTCTTCATCTTCATCTCCCCCCTTCTATAGGCTATATCTGTGACTTTTGACTTCCTCTGCGAACTCGCCGCTTCATCGTTCATTACCTCTGGATCCTTCTCAAGTGGATCGACCGTGCGCGGAAACCACTATCTCTCTCAGATTATTCCAGCAGGCTGCGGAGCATCCACGCCGTCTTCTCATGCACCTGCATGCGTTGAGTCAAAAGATCGATCGTCACCTGATCAGAAACCTTTTCGGCCGTCGCATAGACTTTCCGTACCGTTCGCACCAGCGCTTCCTGCCCTTCGACCAACTGTCGAATCATGTCCTCCGCCTTAGGCACACCTGCGGCTTCCGAAATGGAAGATAGCTTGGAAAATTGAGCATAGCTGCCCGGCGCAGGATGCCCCAGCGCTCGGATGCGCTCAGCCACCAGATCGACCGCCAGCGCCAGCTCGTTGTATTGCTGTTCGAACATCAAATGGAGCGTCTGGAACATCGGCCCCGTGACATTCCAATGGAAGTTGTGCGTCTTAAGGTAGAGCGTATAAGTATCCGCGAGGACCTTCGCCAACCCTTCTGCGATAGCCTTTCGCTGCGCCGGCTCGATCCCAAGATCGATCTGCGGACTGGTGCCGGCTCCGGCTTGTGTTCGAATTTGAGTTTTCGCCATGGTGTCCTTCATTCGGTCCGGCCCACGTCCGGGCTTGTCATATCATGACTCATGCTATGGACTCAATTGTCGAGACGGTTATCACGGCCTGATCCACAGGACGTGCAAGGATATTCAGGTCCTCCAGACCCCATGCTCTTGATGACATCCACACTTATCCGCTCGCTTCAATCTCAAACAATTTGGTAATCCCCTCCTAGGTCGACACATCGGTCAACGCAATACCTAAAGCATCGGCAACGCCCTTGCCGTAAGCTGGATCGGCTTTCAGACACTTGCGGATGTGCCGAATTTGGATTTCCCGTGGTGCCGCACCGATCGAACGAGCCGTGTTTTCGAACAACAGTTTCTGTTGTGCCGTCGTCATTGAACGGAACAGCGCGCCAGGCTGCGAGTAGTAGTCCGTGTCTTCTCGGTGGTTCCAGTGGTCGGCTGCACCTTCGAGCGACAGCGGCGGCTCGCGGTACTCCGGTTGCTCCTGCCACTCGCCATAGCTGTTCGGCTCATAGCCGAGCGTGCTTCCGTGGTTGCCGTCTATGCGCATGGCACCGTCGCGGTGGTAGCTGTGTGCCGGGCAGCGTGGAGCGTTTACCGGTATGAGGTGGTGATTGACGCCGAGGCGATAGCGCTGCGCGTCGCCATAACTGAACAGGCGCCCCTGCAGCATCTTGTCCGGTGAGA
>JAICWG010000138.1 GCA_025934915.1 Nitrospira sp. | reverse complement strand
TAAATCAAACTGCTGCTGGCAGGATTTATTTTTGACACAAATGCATTGAATCCATTGGACACGCTTTGGAAAGGAGTTCCGGCGACCGGAAAATTCAACGATGCAGTGCTTGCTGCGACGTACGCGTTGCCAGCAGAGTCGGCTGCGATTCCTCGACCAAAGAATTGTTCATTTGCAGAACCTCCGAGATAGCTGGAATAGTCCAGCACCGGATCGATGACCACCGATTTAGAGCGGTCATACGCCGCAAGTTGAACTTGACATTCCCCGTAGCTCGCTACGGGGTTGGCCTCTCCTTCCGAGAAGTCTTCGGAATTGAGTTCTGTGATACCCCGCAGCTTGCTGCGGGGAGCTTCATTCCCGATCTGTGTGGTGGCTTGCGACAAAACCGCGTAATTCCCCGCCACCAGCGTCTTATGCCCATCTTTCTCCAACTGATACACGATCGGCTTCTGGACCCGCACTTCGCCGAGCGCCGTTGTCAGCAACAAGTCGCCGCTCTCGGCCACATTGATCTCTGATGCACCTTCGAACGCCAGCTTGATCTGATCGGGATCGGCGCCGGGTGAAACGATAAAATCGTATTCCAATCGGCCCTGGTTTCCGTAGTAAGCGACATCGATACCGGGGTAGACTTCTTGATAGTTCACTTTCGCGTAGGTGGGAATCTTCGTCCGCCATTTCGCCGGATCGTTGCCGATGAAATAGTTCACGATCCCCGGCAGCTTCTCCATTCCATTGATGGCGGGCGAAGGGTTGGCCCCTTCGAGCTTCATGTGCACGACTGAGTGCTTGATCGGCGTCGGTCTCGTATTCAGAAGGGGACCGACCGCAGACCGGTCACCGACCTGGATGTTTGTGTCCTGTTGTGAGAGCACCATCACCGATTCGGTCGGTGTCAGGAACAGGGTATAACCCTTTCCCTCTTGCGATGAATTTGACCTGGTCATCGACCTGGCCCTGGTTGGCTTCGAATTGGAGGGGCATACCTTTCATCGCCGTGGCGATCCGTTGCTTCGCTGGAGGAGTGGGCGATTCTGGCAGTAACGCTGCAGACGCTGGGCCATTGACAAGCATCATACATGCAAGAATTCCAAGACAGATGCGAAGCGATCCTCTGTTCATCATAGTAACCCTCCTGGCTGTTTGAAATCCGGTGAAAGCCCCGCGGCGGTTTCTCTGCTCATGTCTCGCACAAACATGACAGCACAGCTTGTTCTCTCGTCGGACTCATTCCATTAAGATTAATCACTGTGTCTTGCCGAAATCATGTGTTTTGCGGTGCGCATCGTATGTTGAGTTCTTACGAGCGGGCAATGCGCCAGATGGCGTACAGTGAAACCCTCACCCCAAATGCTCTTTGGAACCCGTCCTACCGGTTCCGGTTTTGTGCTTGTGTGCCAGGACGATCGCCTCAGCTCTGTGCTCACGCCGAGATTCCGATACACACGCTGCAAATGCTTTTGGACAGTCCGGGGGCTAATGCCAAGCGCCTGGCCGATTTCCTTATTTGATAGTCCTTGCTGCAACAGTGACAACACCACTTGCTCTCGCTTCGACAGACTATCGCTCATGCATTCCATTTCTTGGCACCGCTTGCTCTGCATGGGCCGGACGATAGCGCGAGCCTCGGCCTCTGCCAATGCGCCACCACGAGTAGAATGTGTTGCTTAGGTGTTCTATTTTACCGGACGGGGAATGCTAAAGCTGTCAAGCGATTAGGAGAATTGGTAGGTCGTACGACTGAGAAACTTATCGGCCACCATGGAAGAACGGCGGCGAGATGTCCATTGCCTTATACATCCTGAATTATTGCACGCTTTAGTAATGTCGCGCTTGCTTTTCAAGGAATGAATCTGGAAAATGCGGCTCGAACCTACCTCAGAAAAGCGTGGTCATGGCTGCTCCCAAATCTCAACCGCATCGGAAGGTGTTTGAATTCTTACACGACCTCTATGCCATACGCTCGTGCGACGACCTGACCATGCACATTGTGGGTGCTATTTCCTCGCTGATCCCGACCGATATCTGCTCGTACAATGAAATGAATTCGCGTAGGCGCCATGCCGTTTACAAAATGTGGCCGCCGAACCGCTCGATGATACCCGACGCACCGGAAATATTAGGACAGTACTCCTATCAGCACCCACTCGTGACATACATCGAGCGCACAAAGGACTTCACCACGCGCAAGATTACCGACTTTGTGACGCAGCGGCAGTTTCGAAGAACGGGGCTCTTTAACGAGCTTTACCATCCGCTGCGAATTCCCTACAACATGGGAGCAGGCGTCGCTATGAACCGCCACTGTCTTGTGGCAATCGGACTCAATCGTGGCGGGCGGGACTTCACTCCGGATGAATTGGCCTTATTGGAGATATTGCGTCCGCACATCGTGCAGGCGTTTGGCAATGCTGAAACCGTCACGAAGATGCGCGAAGAACTCGCGGCACTCACTCGGGCAATGGAGGACATGGATCGCGCCGTGCTCTTTCTGACCCCCCCAAGGACGTATTCAGTGGGCCACACCATGAGCCGCTCGCCTGTTGGCGGATTACGGTTTGCAGGGAAAACGCCAACGCGATTGGCTACCTGCCTCGCTCCGTGACTGGGTCAATCAGCAACTGGCCCGACTCGGCTCACCATCCGAGTTGCCCGCCCCCCCTCAGTCCTCTAGTGATTACGCGCGACGGTCGAACCCTCACCATACGGGTGGTACAGAACGTCGCGCAGCGGCTGCTGCTTCTGGATGAGACTCGTACGGAATTCCCAATGGTCGCGCTGGCGTCACTCGGATTAAGCGGTCGCGAGACAGAAGTTTTGGGATGGGTAGCGCAAGGGAAGACCAATCCAGAGATCGGCGTTATTTTGGGTATCAGTCCCCGGACTGTTCAAAAGCATCTGGAGCATGTGTATGGTCGCCTAGGTGTCGAAAATCGACAAGCTGCGATGAGACTCGCGCTGGACACTGCGCGAAAGATCTATTAGGCAGTGATTGCGGATAGCGGAGCGCATATTCGAGCGCGGGGAAGGCGCCTATAGAATGAGCGATAATGCAAATCCGTTGGTAGCCTCGATGCCGCCGAAGTCCTTCGGCATCATGCGCCAACTGTTCCCAGGTGAGCGTATCGAGCGGCGGACGGCCGGATTGCCCATGACCACGGTGATCGTAGTAGACAAGTTGACAAGTGTCTGCAAGGCGATCCAATCCCGGATGCAGCATCGTATGATCGAACCCCAGCCCGCCATGCATCACTAAACAAGGCTCACCCCTCCCTACGACTTTATAAGCGAGCTCTGTCCCATGAATCGACAAGTGCTGCATGAGATCTTTTTAAGACAAGAATAGGGGCATCTCGTACCTATTCGTCAATTTTGCCATCCTCATGGATGTGCCACTCACCAAATTCTTACCGGCGCACCGAGATTCACGATGAGCGGGACCAACAGGCAGGATGCATACCACCGCTTCTGTTTTGTGCACCACCAGCCGCTGAGTGTCACTTCTTAAAGATCATCCTCGGATTCGTCATGTTTCCCATCGCGAACCCTACAAGCTCCCACCCATTGGAGCCGAACTCGTTCAGCTTGGTTTGCATATTCTCATTGTCGGGAATCACTTCAATAATTTGGTATTGATAGCGTTTCGGTTCTTGAGCCTTCGCTGCGAATGGTTGGCCAAAGAGAAGCAAAAGCCCGAGGGCTCCAAGGCAGATGACTGCGATGGTCCACGCGACTGAGATGCGTATGGTCAGCATATATCACCTCGCATTGGTTTAGTTCGGAGAGTGCGCCAATTAATGCCGGTGCACAATTCGCTTTAGGAGGAATGGGTAAGCTCAGCTGCTTATCGACATTCTCTATCTTTGTTTGTAACGGCCGTTTGACTTTGTTGCAAGTGTCAGCGGGGAGAGTGGGGTTGGAGATGTCGGCAAGCTTTTTTTGCTCTCTCAAAATCAGCAAGAATTTCAGTCTCACTGAGACCCTTATCTTTCATGGCGATCTTGATTTTAGCCGTCAACTTTGAGAATGTGAGTTCCTTACTTTTTTGACGTGCGCCTTTAGCTAATGGCGGCATGAATCAATCTCCTGAGCAGATCGTGCCCTATGAGGCGCGGGCTTTAACCAGGGCCGGCGAGTGGGCTTCAATCTTCCTCATGGCCTCCCGGTCGTAGACCTTCTCTCCGCAAGAGGGGCATTCATAGAACTCTAGCCTCGGCACCGAGTAGGTTTGGCCACGAGCTGTGCCAGTCCATTTCCGTCGGATCTTCTTAATTTTGTCGCTTCCGCAAGTAGGACATTTGGTGATGGTGAGCATGATGTAGGCCTTTCAAATGGCCTTCTTGGATGAGATGAGGAAGTAGTAGGTTTCTACTTCAGCTTCGGATACCAGTTTACCCTTCGTGTAAATTAGAAGTCCACTCAGGTTCGTACTTTGAATCACATAGAGGCGCTCCCCAGACTTTTTTCGACGGGCGCTAGTCGAACGAACGACTTTGGACACTGCTACGGAATTGAGGATCGACTCAGCCACATCGAGTTCCGTGAGTCCGTCCGCTTCCATCTCAATCCGTGCCTTCTCGCTAAAGACGTAATTACCAGCGAGGACCGCTCGCTTGATGCGGACGAGGATGTCGCTCATGGATGCGCAGTCCGCCAGTTTTTGCCGACGCCGAGATCGACTTTGAGCGGCACCGACAAGCCTAACTGTTTCCCGACGTCTTCCATCTCTTGTTTTACCAGCCGCTTCGCTTCCTCCAGATCATGGTCCGGCACTTCGAAGATGAGCTCGTCGTGGACTTGGAGGATCATCTTTACGTGCGGCAGTTCTTCATGCAGTTTCTTGTGGACATTGATCATGGCCATTTTGATCAAATCCGCGGCGGTGCCCTGGATGGGGCTATTCACTGCCATGCGTTCACCGACGCCACGTTGTATCGGATCGCCACTTTGAAGCTCAGGAATCGGGCGGCGACGGCCGAGGATCGTCGTCGTGTATCCTTTCTCTCGTCCTTCGGCGATGTTCCGATCCATCAGGGCACGGACGGCTGGGAATCGTTCAAAGAAGGTTTCGATGTATGTTTTGGCCTCAGCTTGGGGTACGCCGAGATTCTGGGAAAGGCCAAACGGACTGATTCCGTAGACGATGCCGAAGACGACGGTCTTGGCCGCGCGGCGCATGTCCCTGGTGATCTGACTGGACGAGCGGCCGAAGATTTCCATGGCCGTCGCCATGTGGATGTCTTCTGCCTTGGTAAAGACGGACAGCAACCGTGGATCTTGCGAGAGATGGGCGAGGATACGCGGTTCGATCTGGCTATAGTCGGCACAGAGCAATTCATGCCCTTTGGGAACGATGAACGCTTCGCGGATGCGGAGTCCATAGTCGCCTTTCACGGGGATGTTTTGGAGATTGGGATCGGTGGACGAGAGTCGTCCCGTTGCGGCGACAGTTTGGTTCAACGAGGTATGAAGTCGTTTGGTTTCCGGTTTGACGAGCTCGGGCAAGGCATCCACATAGGTGGACTTGAGCTTACTGAGGCTCCGGTAGTTGAGAATCTGCGCGGGTAAGTCATGTTGCGTTGCGAGCTGCGTCAGGGTGTCTTCGTCGGTGGAGTAACCGGTCTTGGTTTTGCGCAGGGGCTTCAAGCCGAGTTTCTCGAACAGGACCATGGCGAGTTGTTTCGGTGAGTTGATGTTGAATTCGCCGCTGGCTAATCCGGCGATGGTTGTCATCATGCGATCGAGCTCCCGCTCGAGTTCCTTGCTCAGTCGTTGCAGCCCTTCGACATCGAGCAAGAATCCATTCTGCTCAATATCCGCCAAGACGGGGACAAGCGGCATCTCAACGTCGGTGAAGAGTTTCAAACTTCCTTGTTCCGCCAACTGTGCCGTCAGGATCGGCGCGAGTTTGGCCAGGGCAGCGGAAGCTTCTACCGCTGTCTCACGAGACCCGGTGTCGACTTCGAAGAGCGACTGTGGTTGCGCCTTCTCCCGCTTTTCCGACCCAAGCCGTTTGCCTAACCGTTCCAATACGATCGTTTCAAGACTATGGTCGCGCCGGTTGGGGTTGAGCAGATAGTCCGCGATCATCGTGTCCACATATGGTGAGGCTAACGTGACGCCGATGCGATGAAAAGCCAGGAGGGTGGCTTTGAGGTCGTGCACGATTTTGGATCTATGTCTGTCGTGCAAGACATGCGTGATAGGCCGCATGAAGGTATGGACGTCGGTCGGAATGAAGACTGCCTGCCTATCAGTGGAGAGAGCCAGACCGAGAACGTCGGCGTGAATGCCTGGTTGGCTGGCTAGCAAACAGTGTACACCGAGCGGTGTGTCATTCGGCAAGCCGCCCGCAAAACGCTGTGCAGCTGTCTCATCCTCGATGACGACAGTCTCATGGATCTCCGTCTCCTGCTGCTTGGGCGACAGCTGGAGACTCTTGAGGAGGGACATGAACTCCAGCTCGCGCAACAGATCGGTAAGTTGTCCATCATGCGGCGGCTTGATTCGGTAGGACTCGGGATGGAACTCTACCGGACTCCGTGTATCGATGGTCGCCAGTTTCCGGCTGAGTCGCGCGTTGTCCGCCTGTTGAGTGAGGAGAGCCTTGACGCGGGTCGGTGTGACTTCATCGAGGCGACGGAGCAATTCGTCGATTGTTCCAAACTGCGCAATCAACTTCATCGCGGTCTTCTCGCCGATCCCCTTGACGCCAGGAATGTTGTCGCTGCTGTCGCCCATCAGGCCCATGACTTCGATGACGCGGCCCGGGTCGACACCGAACTTGGCGACACATTCTGCCTCGCCAGACCACTTATCCTTCACTGGGTCGTAGATGCGGATATGTGGTGTCACGAGCTGGAGCATATCTTTATCGCCGGTGACGATTACGACGTCGTAGCCTGCTTGCTCCGCCTGTCGAGCCAACGTACCGATGAGATCGTCTGCCTCGTAACCGGTCTGTCTGACCTCGGGGATATTCAGCGCCTCCACCACCTGATGAATATAGGGAATCTGCGCCTTCATTCCGTCGGGCATCGGTGGACGCTGTGCCTTATACTCTTTGAATTCCTCATGTCGGTGGGTCGGACCCTTCTCGTCGAACGCCACGGCAAGACCATCAGGCTTGTGCTCACGGATGATCTTCAGAAGCGTGGTCGTGAATCCGTAGACTGCGTTAGTCTGCAGGCCTCTTGAATTGTTGAGGGCTGGTAGGGCAAAGAAGGCGCGATAGATGTAGGCGCTGCCGTCGATCAGGTAGAGCGTCTTTCGAGCGGCGTTGGAATTAGGCATAGAGGGAGCCTACAGCTCTTGAGTGTCAGCGTTTTAAGTTCCTAAAACCGTGGGCGGCTGATCGCCGACCACTACCGACGACTGGCACCTCATAGGTTCGGCGCAATCGTGAGCGGTGGTTTTCCAAATTTCTGGCGCATGTTGTTGATGGTGCTCAGGACTGCGGGCTGTCCAATCATCTTGGCTTCCATCCTACGCTTACCGGGAAAGTCCAACATCGTCACCCCGATCAACATCGTGAGAATGCCCTGGCCAGGCAAAAACAACATTAAGAACCCTGCGAACAGAAAAATAGCCCCGGCGACGTTCTTTACGAGATGGCCGAACAACCGAAGGACGGGGTGATGATTTTCCATCCAATGACGCGGCACACGGGTGTCGAAGAAATCTGTCGGAAGCCGGACGAGGATGAACGGGATCGCAATCAATGATCCGACGAAGAATACAACCGAGAGAGCCGTCAGGGTCACGAGGGTTTCGGTCGAGACATATTGCTGCACCGCCGAAAGAAGCCAATCCATCGGTCGGCATCCTAGCATGGGATGCTGTGCCCCTCAAGACAGATTGGACCCGAGTCTCGTGTTTACGCAGTCGTACGCGATCGTTATAATCACCGGCATGGAGCCTTGGTATCTCTCTCTTCCTTTCAAGGCAGCGCGATCATAGACTACGTCGACAGCGTGAAAGTCAGCGCGCAGAAGAAGTGAAGATGTCGACTAAACCGAAGTTTGTTATCTTCGCCCACAACGCCACGTACGATAAGTTGCACCAGGTTGCGACGCTCGGCATGACGGCTGCGGCGATGGGCAAAGACGTGATTATCGTCTTGTTGTTCTGGACGATTAAGAAACTCGCTGAAGGGAAGATCGATCAGATCGATTTCCCGCCGGAATATGCCGAGTCGGCTGCCGAAGTTGCCCGGCTTCTGAAAGAGAAAAAGGTGCCGAAGATCTCGGAGATGTTCCAAGATGCCAAGCATGTCGGCAAGCTTCGGCTGATCGCCTGCAGTGCCGGATTGGAATATATGGGTGTAGACAGTTCTGCGGTCGAACAGAATGTCGATGAAGTGTTGGGCCTACCCGCCATCCTTTCATTAACCGCCGATGCGGAAACAAAACTCTTCATCTAAGGAGCGTGAAACGTAAAACGTCCATACCCTCTCACCTTTCACGTCTAACGACTTTTCGTGACTCCCACTCGATCACACAATTCGGTCAACTTGCATGTGCTGCACAGCGGCGAGACCGGAAGGCACAGGTTCTGCCCATAGGGGACGAGGAGATCGTTGTAGATAATCCAGTATTGTTTCGGTAGTGTGCGCCTGAGGGCCTGTTCAGATTCCTCCGGTGTCTTCGTTTTGATATAGCCCCATCGATTGCTGATCCGGTGAACATGAATATCGACACAGATTCCTGGCTTGCCGTATCCAATAGTCACGACCAGGTTTGCGGTTTTTCGTCCGACCCCAGGTAAAGTGACCAGTTCATCGATGGAGTCCGGTACCACCCCGCCATATTCGTCGATCAAGCGGCGGCAGATTTGGTGAATGGCTTTGGCCTTCGTCCGGTAAAAGCCGACCGGATAAATCACCCGTTCGAGCTTCTTCGTCGGCAGCTTCAACATGGTTGCCGGTGTGCGAGCCATGGCGAAGAGCCGGTCGCCTGCTTCCCTTGTGGTCCTATCTTTGGTTCGCAAACTGAGGAGGGTGGAAATGAGGATGAGAAAAGGATCGTGACCCGATTCCTTGGCTACGACCCCAACGACCGGCTCTTGCCAACGGTGAATCTCCCGCTTGACGATGCGGATGGCTGCATGGATCTGTTCCTGACGCATGAGATATGGTCACGAACGGAGAGAAGGTTGGTGAGACGGGCGGGAGAGAACCTGACGGTGTGTCTAGTCAGGCCTCCGTTTTGACAACCACTTCTGTCGGCGCCGTTGAGCTTCGCGTTGCTTCGCCTTTTTTCTCACGCTGGGCTTTTCATAAAAACGCCGACGCTTCAGCTCACGAAACAGCCCTTCTCCCGCAAGCTTTTTCTTGGCAACTTTCAGAGCTTTTTCAACGTTATTGTTGAAGACCTTGATTTCCATCCCTTTGATTTTCGACTTTCTCAGGCCAAATGAGACCTGCTGCTTATAGTTTCCAATAATGCGGCGCTGGAGTCTAACATAACACCTTGAGTTCCTCAAGGCTTTCCGTGGCCTTTGCGATTCTGAGTTGAATGCTCTCTATAAGTTGCTGATTTCGTTGTATATTTATATTTGTTCGGACTGTAATAAGACCTGCTTGAGCCGCTGCAATAGCTATGGTCAGACCCACGGTGAGGTCTGATTGGATAGTTGGCTTACTTCTCTCGCGCAAGGTATGGAGGAATCGCGCAACCTCGCAGGACCGTTCAACAATCTCCAGCGGCACTTCTGTAGCTCTCTGGAGAGCCGTCGAAACTGCGTCGGGGCGATCAGGATGTTGTTTGGGTATCTTGTAGGCGTCCATCAGCTCGGTGTAGACCTCCGTATCTGCTTGAACAAGCCGATGAAGCTGCTGGCTCAACTCGAGTAGCCGCTGTTCTCTGTCCGATTGTCTATCGAGACGTGCCCCCATGACCCCCAAGGAAGCCGCCAAGGCACCCACGAATGCCGCCACACTGCCACCGGCCGGTGTCGGTTTGGCATCGGCAACCATGGCCAGGAAATCTGAGAGGGTGTGCGCCGGTTCTTTCTTGCTGAGCATCGCCTCGGCGATTCTTGTTTCGAGGAGCTGGTTTGAATCGAATCGATCGAGCTGCAGAAAAGCAGTTGCAGCGTGGCCCAATGCCGCTTGCGGGACTAATCCGACCAGTTCGCTTCCTGCCACCTCTATTCCGCGCTTTGCGGCTTCAGCCTTGACCATCTGAAAGACGGTCGGAATAGGCGTTACGAGGTAGTCGGTCAAATTCGTTGCGACTTGCACCATACCGCGACTGGATAGTTCTACACCGATCGCTTTCACAGAGGGTAACCCGCCGTTTGAGTGGCGGACTGCTCGGGCGATGGATCGGGCCTGGTCAACTTCTGTCGAGCAGAGGTTCACGTTGTAGGCGATCAGCGGAGGCCGGGCGCCGATCGCGATCGCTCCTGCGCTTTGATGCAGCCGAGGGGGGCCGAAGTCAGGAATCCAACCAGGGTCTGACTCCATCCGGAAAGCCAGGCCGTCGAGCCCTCCTCGTCTGATCGCTTCTAATGGTGTATGGTCGGCACGACCTGCAGCACGTTCGTATAAGAAAACAGGGATCCCCAGGTCGCGCCCGACTCGTTCTCCTAGCCGCTTGGCAAGCTGGACGCAGTCTTGCATCGTCGTACCCCTGATCGGGACAAACGGCACCACATCCGTCGCTCCTATGCGAGGGTGTACTCCAACATGTGTACGCAGGTCGATGAGATCAGTCGCGAGTCGAACGGCACGAAACGCAGCCTCAATGATCGCGTCCGGGTCTCCACAGAACGTCAGCACCGACCGGTGGTGGTCCGCATCCATCGAGTGATCGAGAAGTGCCACGCCGGTTGTCGAAGTCACGGCATCGATCAAGGCGTGAAGTGTTCCTTGATCCCGACCTTCACTGAAGTTGGGGACACACTCGACGAGTCGATCCATAAGTTTCTGCACGTGTTAACGAAAGAGCCGGAGGACCGATGATCGTTCCTCCGGCTCTGTTTAACTGTCTCTCTTACAGGAATCTGGCTACTTCGCCTTCTTAACGAACGCCTTATAGATGCGGCCTGACTTTGCCTGTTCCTCTTCCAAGCCCATCATTTGATGGCCCATGGTTTCACACCAAGCAGGCATGTCTTTTTTGATGCCCTCATCATCGGAGACGACTTCCAGCACTTGTCCCAACGCCAATTCCTTGATTTTCTTGGACGTGAGAATAATCGGCATTGGACAAAAGTACCCTAAGGTGTCGAGTTTGACATCGGCCTGCATCATGAAAACACCCTCGCTCAATAGGACGGTTCAAATGAACAGATTGACACTGCCCTGTTTGGCTTCCGCCAGATACGTGGTCACGCCGGCGAACTGATCGATGCCGTCGATCAACGTATCCTTGGTAATACCCATGAGCCCCATCGTCG
>JAICWG010000122.1 GCA_025934915.1 Nitrospira sp. | reverse complement strand
TCGCTTCCATTTCGATCGGAAACCGTTCCGCAATCTCAGCAGCCGTCTCCTGGATAATCGTCGTCACCATCTCATCGAGCAGAGATCTTCGATATTTCACGGGAAAGACAATGTGGTAATGGATTTGCCACGCACAGTGAACGCCCTTTCTAACTGCTTCGTCCCTCTGGTCCGCCATACGCCAGAGGGTACCAGAAAAGATTGTCCCCGTAGCAAGCTACGGGGATTCAATCGCCTTATGCCCCAGCCGGCGGCAAGATCCAGCCGATGGTGAACCGGCCTCTACAAGCCACATTGCTCCTCAATCAGTCCTGCGCGGCGGTGGCCGGCGGTCAGTTCAGCAGTTTTACGGTCGCGGGAAATCGCCTACTCATAGAACCGGGCGAGTGGCTCTCAAGTCCATTGACACTTGCCATCTCTGGATCTCATGACGATACGAGGAACAACAAGCGCCTGCAGACGAGTCTCGACGAACCGATGGGAGAGCGTTCCCTTCTGTCGTTGCGCCAGATTGCCCCGCCGGGATTCTTAATCAAAGCCTTTGCGGCGCCATCATCAGCCAATTGCGCATCATGATCCATCGCATGTCAAAATTGGAGCTTATGACTGCTTAACAAGATTCTAAACATAAAAATTTACGATTATGGGCTGACCGGATTTGGCACGTAACCATCCGAAAATGTAAGCAGACGGTCGGGCAGAAGAACAATTCTAACAAGGAGGGATGTCATCATGGCACACGTTTCATTTCCAGTTGACGAAAATCGATGGCCTCGAGCACTTGGTAAGCTCCCTAACAACAGCGTTGTCTGGAATGCCACGGATGGCCCCTCTAGCACAACCAAATGGCGCATTATCGTAGGGAGTTTCGCTGGCGGCTCCGATTGTTACTTGGGAACATGGCAAAATTTGAATGGAGGTGGCCACCTAAACACCTTAAACATCAACTTAATGAATCCACCGGCCACTGGATACAGGTGTCACATACGAGCCCAATACTACATTCCTGGTAATGGCATAATGCAAAATGGTGCAACTAGCCAATTTTATTATTACCCATGATGTTCTTTGATTGAACGACTCCGATTAAGTTAAGCCTCGAATTTAAGGACTGTTACTCTTAAAAAAAGGAGAACCTTCTCATGGCAGAACTAACTAGCCAGTCAACTACGATTCTAGACCTAGTTATCCGACCAGGCATAACTTCACCTATACACAACACCTGTGTCGACTTCAACGAGCCTCTAAAAATCAAGTGGCACTCGGATGGGCACGAAGTCATACGCTTCTATCTCCGAGTAGGCACAAGCGATGGCAAGTGGGACCTATTCAGTGCCGAAATCGGCATGCGAATCAATCACTTACTATTAGATATTAGCAGTCTCCCTTCAGACGTAGAAAGTCTCTATCTTAAGCTCGCTTACACACAGATAGTAAAGGATAAGGTAAATGTCAGAGATATGAAGACTAGGGAGCTGGTTGAGCAGGATATTGTCGAAGAAGTGGAAATGGAACCTGAGGAGCCTTTGGTTATCTACCGGAAGAAAGAAATAGGTTAAGAGATATAGTTTTGGGGACGACTCATGAGCTGTACATTCCGCAATATACGCCTGACAGGTTATGAATCGTGACGGCAGGCGCTCGCGAAGCGGCGCCTGCTTGTTCTGCCTTATACCGTTTCACCATCGGTCTCGTAATGATTTCCACGTTGGCACCTACATCAGCCTTCGCTCAAACCGCGGTTGACCCGACAGGATGATCCGGTCAACCGCCGGGGCCACTGAAGGAAGAATTTCAGCGGCCCTATTCAGCGCCTCGACCTGTTCTTCCTCCCCTTCCCTCAATTCCCCCAGACGATGAATCGCAGAAGCAGCCAGGCACAGTGCAGGTCTTTGTCCGAGATATGCGGGTAATGGGCAACACGGTCTTCTCGGACGCCGAGATTGCGGAAGTGACCGCTCCCTTCAAGAACCGGATGCTGATGACGGAAGACCTCGAGCGGCTCCGGTTGGCTCTCACGCTGCTTTATGTCAATAAGGGCTATCTGACCTCCGGAGCAATCATTCCCGATCAGAACGTGATCGATGGGGTTGTGGAGGTGCAAGTTCTAGAAGGGAAGCTGACCCGCATTGATATCGAGGGCAACCGTTGGTTCAGCTCCTCGTACCTGCGCGACCGCCTGTCGCTCGGCAGCCGCACCCCGGTCTTACTCGCCCCTCTGCAAGAACAGTTGCAACTCTTGCAACAAGATCGCCGGATCGAACGCGTCAATGCCGAGCTACGACCTGGAGATCAACAGGGCGAGAGTGTGCTGAACGTGCGGGTGGCGGACAGAAATCCTTTTCACGCCTCGATCGACATCAACAACTACCAAACGCCTCTGGTCGGCGCTATTCGTGGAATCGGCACGCTCACCCACGACAACCTCACCGGGAGAGGAGATCCACTCAGCGTCAGTTACGGCCATTCAAGCGGCGTTTTTCCGATTATCGATATCTCATATGCTCTCCCCTTGAACCGCTATGGCACAACCTTTTCCCCATACTATCGGCGCTATGATTTTAAACTGGTTACGGAACCATTCGATACGCTAAACCTCAACACCAACACAGAAATCATCGGTATGAGTCTTCGGCAACCGATCTATCGGACTGTGACTGACGAGATTGCTCTCACGCTCATCGGTGAGCATTTGTTTACCCAAAGTTTTATCTTTAAAGATGTCCCGTTCAGTGCTTTCCCGGGTTTCCAGAACGGTGCCGCTACTATTTCCGGGCTCCGATTTGCCCAGGAGTGGACCCATCGTACACTCGACACTGTTCTGGCTGTGCGTTCACGGTTCAGCGTCGGCCTCAATGTTCTCGGTGCAACAATCAATAGTCCTTCTGACACGCCGGACGGGCAGTTTTTTTCTTGGTTAGGGCAGGTCCAGACCATCAAACAATACGGCGAGAAGGTACTCGGCATGCAACTCCTCGGACGCATGGACCTCCAGCTCACGAACTCACCGCTGTTTCCCCTCGAGCAGGTCTCACTCGGCGGCCGCTATACGGTGCGCGGCTACCGTGAGGTGACGATCCTGCGCGACAATTCGTTCATCGCGTCCCTTGAATCGCGATTTCCGTTGATCCGCTGGCGGAGTGGAGAGCCAATGGTGCAATTCGCTCCATTCGTGGATGTGGCGCACGGTTGGAGTCTCGGGGAAAACCGTCCCGCTCCGATCGCCCCTTTCACCAACTTTCCCAATACACTCGCAAGCGTGGGCGTTGGACTCCGCTGGAATATCCTTCCCCAAGGGCGAGCGATCTTCGAGGTGTATTGGGGCCAGAAGCTCCGCCACGTGCCGCGCATCGGAAACACCGCTCAAGATCACGGCGTTCATGTAGGAATTACGGTCAATCTTTTTTGACACCGGCAGTCACACAAGATATGCCTAAGACAGAGGCTAAGTCGGCATCCAATCAACCAGTCATTTTTTTGATCCTGCGCGGAACCAGCTTCCTTCTGCTGCTGACTATTCTGCTTTTTGCCGTCACAAGAGCGGAATCACATGAAATCTCGTCCCCCGCAGACTCATTGATGAAGGAAGGTGCTCAGCATTTTCAAAAAGGAGCTTTCAGTGAAGCCTTGTCCCACTGGAAGCGGGCCGCGGAAATCTATAAAGGTATCGGGAACACCCCGGCACAGGTCGAGGCGCTCGTCTTCTCATCTCAGGCCTCAATGGCGTTGGGGCAATCCAAACAGGCGCTCCAGTCTCTCGAACTGGCGCTCGCGCTGGCGCAGAAAGGTGGTGCGCCACTTGTGGAGGCCTCCCTGTTCGGGCATCTGGGACGGACGTACCTGACGCTCCAGCAACTTTCCGAGGCATCGGACTATCTTGAGCAAGCGGCAGCGGCGGCGCGGAAGCAAGACTCCTCGCCGCTCCTAGCTACTACTCTAAACGATCTCGGCATTCTTTTCTCGTTGAAGCGGCAGGACAAAGATGCGCTGAACGCATTTCAAGAAAGTCTGTCCCATGCCCGGAACGCCAGCCTCCCGCTGCTCGCAGCGACCGCTTGTACGAATGCCGCACGAGCCATCCAACGCCTGGGCCAACCAGCTCACAGCCGCCTCGCCCTCGACGCTGCACTCCATCAGTTGAACGAGGTGCCGCCCTCTCGGAACAAGTCTCTTGGATTGATCGGCATTGCGCTGGCATACCAGCGACTCCTTCCACGAATCCCTCAAGAAAGAGATCCTCTCTTATTGCGAACCGCGGGCGTCCTTCAGGAAGCAGTGACGGTCGCGGAGGAACAGGGAGACAAGAGAACGGTGTCCTATGCTCTTGGTTATCTTGGTCATCTCTATGAAACAGAATTTCGTATGGACGAAGCGTTGCAACTCACCAGACGGGCGTTGTTCATTGCGCAATCAGTGGATGCGCCGGAATCGCTGTACCGATGGCAATGGCAATTGGGACGACAGCTGGCCGCCACCGGCCGGCTTGACGAGGCTATTGCCTCCTACCGACAAGCGGCAACGACGCTCCAACCGATACGGGTTGAGGTGACGCGTGCCCCTTCCGAGAGTCCTCTAGCTGGCCAAGAAACCATGAAGCCGATGTACTTTGAGCTGGCCGACCTCTTGCTGCAGCGGGCCTCACGCACTGAGGACGGGAAAGCAGCCGAAGGGTATTTGTTCGCAGCTCGCGATGCGATCGAGGCCTATAAAACGGCCGAATTGCGTGACTACTTTAAGGATGATTGTGTCGACGCCGTACGGTCCAGGCTCACGATGTTGGATCGGTTGTCGCCGGACACCGCCGTGATCTATCCCATCATGTTCAGCTCCCGGTTGGAATTGCTCATGAGCTTGCCGACCGGACTCGCGCGTATCTCGGTGCCGGTGACGGCTGATCGATTGACTCTGGAAATCCGCGAGTTTCGCCGCCTGGTAGAAAAACGTACGACCCGTGAATATTTGCCCCATGCACAGCAGCTGTACGACTGGCTGATGCGCCCGCTGGAAACACAACTTGTCCAACATCAGATCACAACCTTAGTGTTCGTGCCGGACAGCGCCATTCGGACGATTCCCCTGGCAGCGCTCCATGACGGCTCATCGTTTCTGATCAGCAAGTTTGCGCTCGCCATGACACCAAGCCTGACGTTGACCGACCCCCGTCCACTCAATCGCGACAAGCTCCGATTCCTCACGGCCGGCCTCACCAAATCTGTGCAAGGGTTTCCACCTCTTCCTTACGTGGCGGACGAGGTCGATTCAACGGCTCTACAAGAGCGACCAACTGATGAACAATGCCTTTCAATCATCCAGACTGGAACGTGAATTGCGTGAAGGAGGATATGGAGGCCTGCATATCGCCACGCACGGTAAGTTCTCAACCGACGTGAACGATTCGTTCCTCCTGACATTCGACGGGAAATTGACGATGCACACCCTCGATCAACTGATCGGCCTCTTTCGCTTCCGGCAAGAACCCCTAGAACTCCTTACGTTGAGCGCCTGCCAAACTGGAATCGGGGACGATCGCGCGGCCCTGGGCCTGGCCGGCGTGGCCCTCAAGGCCGGCGCCCGCAGCGCATTGGCCACGCTGTGGTTCATTAATGATGAAGCGTCGGCGTCGTTGATTTCTGAATTTTACCGGCAACTGCGCAATCCAGCTCTCTCAAAAGTCGTCGCGCTCCAGCACGCGCAGTTGAAACTGTTGAGCGACAGAATATATGAACATCCGGCCTACTGGTCGCCCTTTCTGTTGCTCAATAACTGGCTCTAACAGGATGCTGAAAAAGTCCGCCAGCGGCGTTCTCGCATCGCTCAGAGGCTCAACGTACCGAAGCGTACGCCTCGCCCCTTCGCTCGTTGCGGCCTTGCTGGACAGCCTTTTTGAGCATCCTGAAGTGATTTTCCGCAGCCTGCTAAGAAGGAGCATCACCATGAGATATGTACCGATCCTAGGGTTAGGCCTTCTCCTGACTGTTTCGGGTACGCATGTCCTGGACGCCGCAGACAAGGCGGCAGCCGCAAAGGCCGGTCAACAGGATGACCTCATCTACACACCGCCGAAGAAACCGACTCCTCGCGCGCGAGTGGGAGGCACGTTACGGGGAACGGAGGGCAATGAACCGGAACTCGTCGCCTTGGTGCCTGACCACGTGGGCTTGACCGTTAAGCAAACGCCGAGGTTGAATTGGTATCTCTCGAAACCAACGACCTATCCCTTGCGGTTCACACTCAACGACACCCAAAAAATTGTTCCGCTCTATGAAGGTTCCCTTCCCGTTCCAACCGAAGCTGGGGTTCAATCCATCGATCTCAAAAGCCTAGGACTTACACTTGAACCGAACGTCCAATACCGCTGGTTTGTGTCGGCCAGCCCCAATCCCGAATCACCCTCCAGGGATATCGTCGCCGGTGGAATGATCGAGCGATGCGAGTTCAGTGAATGTCTGACGATCACCTCGGTGAACCTCACCTGTGATCGTGAAAGCGTGCGCACCAATACCCTCATCGGGTTTTGGTACGATGCGATGGGCTGTGTCTGCTCGCTGATTGAAAAAGATCCAAAGGATCCGTCGCTTCGGAGGCTTCGCGCGGCACTCCTCAGGCAAGTGGGTCTTAATGGAGTAGCGGACTGGGATCTCCGCTCCATTCAGAACAGCGCAAAATAACTGCTTGTCTTCTTGCTGAAATCCTGGTGGCCTTATTGAATGAATCCATTTTGATCCAGCCTGAATCCATTTTGATTCACTTGCCGGTTGCCCTATTGAGGCACGCCGCTTGGGTTTTGCTTGTCGGCTGTGGACATTCATTTTTCATATGGTACGACCTCGAGCTCACCATGCTGATGGTACAGAGATTGCTGTATCTACGAGAAACAGTCTTTGACGAAGCAGCGCATCAGAAGCAACCAACACAACACGACCTCGTTGTCGAAAGCTCTCGTTCCTATTCGCTCGTTGCAACCTCCGTGACTCGCAAACGTTTCGATCGCTCAATACTGATTCTTTTGTGACAGAGACTATGGGCGCTGCTCGAACGACGCAATCGTGATCCATCTTACTCGCATAGGCGAAAAAGAGGCCTGGAGGCACACTTCAACCCACTGGCTGATGACTGCCTTCTTCACCTTTCTCTGCTGCATGTATGCCGTTGCGGTTGACGCTACCGCAGTCGAGATCACCCTTCTCAAATCATCCGACCTCAAGGCCTATAATGAAGCTCCCCGCAGCAAGCTGCGGGGTATCACAGAACTCAATTCCGAAGACTTCTCGGAAGGAGAGGCCAACCCCGTAGCGAGCTACGGGGAATGTCAAGTTCAAGGTAGCCGCGCCTGGGACTGCCACCTACACCGAGTATGACCTACGTGGAGATCTGGAACAGGGCAAACAGCTTGCCAGAAAGATTCGTGCTTCTGACTCATCTCTCGTGGTCGCCGTCGGCTTGAAGGCAGCACTGGCGGCTAAGTTGGAGATCCTGGATATCCCGATTCTCTACATGATGATTCTCGACCCCATGAAGTATCACCTCGCTGCTGCGAACATAACCGGCGTTCTGCTTGACATTCCGACGGACCGCCAACTTAAGGTCATGCGCGCATTTCTCCCGACCGTGAGGAGGATCGGCGCGCTGTACGATCCCGACACAAATTCGACCAAGCTGAAAGAAGCAGAATCGCGGGCTTCTTCACACGAGTTTCAATTGCGGGGATTTCCGGTTGAGAACGAGAAAGAAGTTCCTCAACAACTACGGTCGCTCTTGTCCGAATCGGAAGCGCTGTGGCTCATTCCGCACTCAACCGCGCTGACGGACGAATCGATCCGCTTTATCCTCCAGTCGGCAGTGGCCAACCAGGTTCCCGTCGTCGGATTTTCATCCGAATTTACGCGCCTGGGAGCATTGCTCAGCATGTCGATCGACTACGGCGAAGTCGGCCGTGAAGCCGGTCTACTCGCCGAACGCATTTTGAACGGCGAACAGCGGCTGCCGCTCAATCCTGTCTCAGTCCGACGGATCAGGATCACGGTGAATCAGAAGACTGCGCGGTATTTGGGCATTACAATTCCGAAAGAGCTCGACGGGCTGATCGATGAAACGTATTGATAAGTCCACCATGGGAACAGGTCTCCAGGATGCTCAGTCAAGACCGACCGTTCGGTTCTTCGGCCTCCGCATGAAGTTTATGGTATTTTTCAGCCTCATTCTCATCATGGCCTGTTCGTCATTAAGCTGGTATTTCATAGAAACCAGGCGAATGGTCATGACCGACCACCTGGAGGAGCTCGGAAGCATCTTATTGACCACTACCGTGCGCAACGAACATTTTCGCATTGCCGGCGTCGTGCTTGAGGATCGCGTCACACTTGGTCACTTCATGTAGAGCCTGATGGCGATCGATCACGTTGTCTATGTGGTCATCACCGGCTCCGACGGTCGTATTCTGGACCGACAAAGCAAACGCATTCGGAGGTCGTCGAACGGGTCGCCTCCGGTCACAGAACAGCCGCTCTACCCTGACGACCGAATATCAGCATCGCTGCTCCAGGTTCCGCTGACCGCTCCGCTCATGACGAGACTCATTCAATCTGCAGAACAGACATTGGTCCCTCAGGAGGAGTCGTCGGACTGGCTCCTCTCGTTTTTTATAAGAAACGAAACTCTGTTCGACTTTGCCATGCCGGTCCTTCGGGAATCCTCATCTGTGACCCCGCTGCTCCATCGTTCCATCGAATTGGAAGATAAAATCGGCCCCACTCTTCTATCCACAACTTCGCCGGTGGTCGGTCTTGTGCATATCGGGATCACGGACGCGCAAGCCAAACAAGCGCTGCTGATCATAGTCCGCAATGCATCAATCCTCACCGTACTCATTATCGCAGCAGGTATCCTCGGCGCTCATGTACTCACATCACGTATCACGACGCCGCTACGAAGCCTTGCCAACTCTGCTCGCCGGCTCGCGCACGGGGACGATGCACCGGTTCGGCTTATTGCATCCACCAACGACGAGGTCGGTGAGTTGACACGTGTGTTCAATATCATGATTGAGTCTCTGCATGATCGCAATCAGGCCATCACCATGAATCTTGAGACGATCCGGCGGCAGATCACGCAATTAACCACCGTGCACCAAGCCAGCGCCGCAATCGCAGGCGCCAATATGTTCGACATGGATCAGTTACTTGAAACGGTGCTCCAGTTGCTGGTCGAGAATCTCGGTTTTTCTCGGATGGCGGTCATGCTTCACCACCCGAAAAAGAACTGCGCCTCATTCGCTCGTATCATTGGTGTTTCGCCGGAGCTCGTGGAGGTAGCTTACAGGCTTGAATTGCCGATCGTGGAGAGCGGCATCGCGGCTGATTTGCTCATTCACAGAAAGCCATTGCTCATCCATGACATCGAAACCATCCCCCAGCGTATATTTCCACCGCTGTTTGAGCTGCTGCGCCGATCCGGAATACGGTCGTTCGTCGCCGTACCGCTCCAGAGCCATACCAAAATCCTCGGATTTTTATCGGCCGACCGGCGCTCACGTCCATGCAGCGATGAGGATCTTGATATCTTACTCACTATTGCAAGCCACGTGGCGGCTGCTATCGATAATGCCAAGGCCTACTCCGATCTGACCGAGCTGACCCAGCATCTTGAAGATCGCATCGAACAGCGGACAGAGGAACTGTCTCGCGCCAATGCACAACTCCAGGACCATGACCGACGTCAGTCAACGTTTCTCTCCGTCGTCTCACACGAGTTGCGGACCCCCATGACGGCAATTCGGAGCTTTGCGGAAAACATGCTCGACGGAGTCACTGGCTCACTGACCGAACTCCAACACACCTATCTCACCCGTATCCAGCATAACGTTTCACGGCTTGCAAGAATCATCGTCCAACTGCTCGATTGGTCACGGCTCGACACCAAGAGAGTCGAGCTTCGCGTGGAAGCAGTCTGTATCCATCAAATCGCAACAATCGCCGCAGACAGTTTGCAGATGGTGGCATCCGAGAAGAACCTGTCTCTCGTGATCGACCCGATCGAGTCGCTTCCAACCATCCATGGCGACCGCGACAAGTTGGAGCAGATTCTCGTGAATCTCCTCGGAAATGCGATCAAGTTCACCGCTCCCGGCGGTCGAATAACGGTGGAGTGTTGCGAATCTCCCCCTGGACTCGTACAGACGTGCGTCGCCGATACCGGCTGCGGGATCGATTCATCTCACCTCCCAAACATTTTTGATGAGTTTTCCAGAGTGCCGTCGCCCATGCCGGCATCACAAGGCGCTCAACTTGGCCTCTGCATCGCCAAGACCCTTGTCACCATGCACCAAGGCCGGATTTGGGTAGAGAGCCAACCGGGAGTCGGGTCTCGGTTTTATTTTGCGCTTCCAATCGCCGAGTTACAGGATGAAGCAAGCCGAGGAACATAACGAGTTTGCGACCTTTCGATGGAACAGGACTGCAACGTTGTCTGCTTTGAAAGGAGAACGATCCTATGCGCGCTAAAATTCTCATCGTCGACGACGACCGCGATATCCTCCTAAGTTTAGAGAATCGTGTCACATGGATGAGACATGAACCGCTGATTGCCATGAACGGGAAGGACGCTCTGCGCTTGATTCAGGAGGAGGAGCCGGATCTTGTCTTGTTGGATCTCGAACTTCCGTTGCTGTCAGGACTTGATGTCTTAAAACAAGTCAGCGAGACGTCAGTTCGCCACGATCAAGAAGATGAAGGGACGCTCCGGGCTTCAGCAACCTATACGACTCCGCTGATCGTGATGCCTACAGCGTACGGGACGATCGAACGCGCGGTGCAGGCCATGCAACTTGGCGCGTTTGACTTTGTGCCGAAGCCGTTCACTGCAGACCACCTCTCCGTCGTGATCAACAAAGCTCTCGACACGGTCGCCCTTCACCGTGAAGTCGCAACCCTCCGCAAAGAAGTCGATGCTCAGTTCGAACCCGTCGTGACAACCAGCAAGCAGATGAACGACCAACTGACTGTGGCCAAACAGGCAGCGGCTTCCTCTGCGACCGTCTTGTTGCTCGGCGAAACGGGTACCGGGAAAGAAGTTGTGGCCCGCGCCATTCATCGTTGGAGCCCTCGCTGCACGAAACCGTTTATTGCCGTCAATTGCGCCGCCTTCCCTGAAAATCTTCTGGAGAACGAGCTCTTCGGACACGAAAAGGGCGCATTCACCGGAGCCGCCAAGCGGGAGCCCGGCAAGATCGAGATCGCCGAAGGAGGGACGTTGTTCCTCGACGAAATCGGCGACATGCCGCTCAGCATGCAAAGCCATCTCTTGCGGGTGCTTCAAGATCGGACATTCTACCGTGTCGGGGGAACTCAAGAGGTACGGACCGACGTACGTTTTATTGCCGCCACGAACAGAGATCTGAACCAGGCGATTCGTCGAGGAACATTTCGCGAAGACCTGTACTTTCGCCTTGCCGTGATTACCATCGCTCTGCCCCCGTTGCGTGAACGGATGGAGGATCTTTCCACTCTTGTCGACCATTTCCTCAACCGGCCCAGCAACGTCGGCCTGTGTAAACGCTTGACCCTCAGCGATGAGGCATTCCAAGCGCTGCAACACTACACCTGGCCTGGCAACGTGTGGGAATTAGAAAACGTCCTCACTCGTGCATTGATCTTGTGCCCCGGCGACATGATCGGACCAGAACACCTCTCCTTGACCGCTCTCACGACTTCAATTCCCTCCACTCCCTCGATTAATCAGGAGCCCAACATCGATGTGCTGTTTTTCTCATATCATCAGAGCATGGACGCATATAGCCAGAAACTGATTGAGGCTGCCTTACGTCGGAATGGATGGAATCAGACAAAGGCGGCGGCCGAACTCGGTCTGCAACGGACCTACTTGACCAAATTACTCCGGCAGAAGCAGATTCCAGGCAAACCGCCTACTCCCTTGGATTGAAGGAATGGGCGGCACTCCTCAAAAGGTTTTCGTCTCGTAGCTCGGTCTCTCCGAACAGCTGCAAACAACATCGCCTATCCTTTTCTTCGAATTAGCCGCATCCAATTAGATCCAGCCTGGAATCCATTCTGATTCAAGGGCAAGCCGCCACACTATGAGTACATCTGCGTAGGCGCTGAAAATACCACGAGTTAGATTTTGATCCTGTGTGGCTTAACAAATGCATAGTGCTTGTCATGAAGGAAGGCTGGAGGATCCTCGATGCAGAACAGTTCAACGTGGAACGAACTCCATCATCGGATTTCGAGTCACACTCGACCTTCACGTGAACGAATCACGATGGAAATATAGAAAGGAAGGGTACAGATATGATGAGTGATGAGATGGCCATGTTGACGATCTCGGGTGCGATAATTTTCGCAGTGATGATGTTGGCGATGCTCATGCGTAAAGCATGACGGGTGGAGAGAGTATTGCGACGAACGCTACATGAAAGGAGGTGCACTGCTATGATGGTGTTGATGATAGAAGTGTTATTGATCAGTGCCGTAGTAGGTTTGATATATGCCGCGATTGGCTCAGACCGCGAGTAATCGGAGTGAAGCGGCTCACGTTGTCCCTCCCCATAGAGGTTATGATCGTGAGACACTGGGTTGGATACGAGCCGGGATGAAGTCTATTAACTCTCCCGGCTCGCGTCGAACAACTCTAGCAGCAGCACGAATCGTTCTATTCTATTTCGCTGCGGTACGCGCAAGCGAGGTTTGGTCGGGGCGAGAGGATTTGAACCTCCGACATCCTGCTCCCAAAGCTGATTTAGGTAGAAACTACAGGTAATGCGAGGACACCCCAGACAACGGCAGGTGCAAGCCTATCAAGCGGTTTGTAGCCTGCCGTTGTTTCTTGTACCCTCCTGTGTTATCCCCTCACCGTGACTCTTTT
>JAICWG010000223.1 GCA_025934915.1 Nitrospira sp. | reverse complement strand
AGCTCGCGCCAGTGCGCCCCGGTCCCGTGCGATCCAGCGCACCGCATCCACACATGTTCGGGTAGCTGTTGCCGTCCGCCCGGGATCGCTCGCTGTCCCAGGCAACAACTCCTTGATGGGCGTCCATTGAGCGTCCCGGAGCTCGCGTCTTGCCATTCCCTCCTCCCTTGGGGTTTGATTCATGCCATACAACGTACCCTGCAGAGGGGAACTCTAAATGTCATCAGACCCTAGTCACAGGTCGGCACGTATCGCGAATGTGGTCCTGGTCCGACTTGTATCTATTCACTCACAGAAAGGAGTGCGTATGGCTAAACGAACGGTGCTCATCGGGATCAACAAGTATCAGATTCCCGGGTCAGATCTGAATGGGTGCGTGAATGACGTGAAGAATCTTAGTAGCGCGCTGAAGACTCATTACGGTTTTACGGATAAGGACATCACGACCCTTACGGATGCCTAGGCGACGAAAAAGGCGATGGAACGCGCGATCAAGAAACTGATTGCGAGCGGGAAGAAGGGCGATGTGTTGTTGCTCCATTATTCCGGGCATGGATCGAACGTGCCGGATGATGATGGCGATGAAGCGGATAAGCGAGACGAGATCTTGTGTCCGACCGATCTGGATTGGAAGGATCCATTCCGCGACGATTGGCTTCGGAAGACCTTCAACAAACTGCGATCAGGGGTGAGCCTCACGGTGATTATGGACTGCTGTCACTCAGGAACAAACACCCGCGCCATCACTCCGCCGGATGCTCCCATACGAGAACGGTTCCTTCCTTGCCCGCTCGATCTGATGGCTGCCGAGTCCGGCAGGAAACTGCGAGGAACGCTTCGTGGTCAGCTGGGAAAAGCTCCCCGAGGACGGAAGAGAAAGAGCGATATCGTCTATGCCGACATTCAAGAGCTGCTGATCACCGGCTGTCGGGATACCCAAACGTCCGCCGATGCCGATATCGGAGGGACCTATAACGGGGCCTTGACCTACTACCTCGTCAAATCGATCAAAGAAGCTGAGGGCAAACTGACCTATCAAGAGCTCCATCAGGGGACCGTCGCGAAACTGAAGCGGAACGATTTTGATCAGGTGCCCCAATTAGAAGGACAGCGCGCCTCGTTCGATCGCCTATTTCTTAGCTAGAGGAGCATTCGCTACGGCCCTGAGAGAAGGAGTAGGCGAGAGAATTGCCGTGGATTGAAGGGAGTTCATTCAAGAGTTGCTTAGTTGTCCATCGTGTTCCTCTAAGCAATTCTCTAAAGGCAGGATTTGCCGATGAGTAGGAAACAGAGAGAGACCAAACCTCGGGATCCGGACCGTGTGATCCGCGACATGGAGTGGGACGAGTTTGAGGCGCAGCTTTCCCGTTCTGCGCGCGGGGGAAAATCACGAGCCGCCTCGGACCAGACCTTGAGAGACCACTTTGGGCCTGCGAAGCTTGAACGGCTCCAACGGCTGGCGGAACGTGTGCGATCGGTACGGCAGAAGCGCGAGCCGCTGCGGGGCAACATTATTTTCATTCCCGGTATCATGGGTTCCGAATTGACCGTGACTGAGGATGGCGATGACGACGTGGTGTGGATCAGTTTTCTCAAACTGATCTGGGGAGGCATCAACAAACTCCGGCTCGCCAACGATGGAGCGCAGGAAGCAGATTCAAAGCTACGAGTACAGCCAAGCGGACTCGATAAGGACAGCTACGCAGAGGCGATTCTCTGGTTGAAGGCCTACTGGAATGTCGAACCGTTCGCCTACGACTGGCGGAAAGATCTGGATCGTGCTGCGGAAGGCTTGAAAGACCTCGTGCAAGCCAAGTTCAAGGACCAACCGGTCCACCTGGTCGCCCATTCCATGGGAGGCCTCGTGTCCCGTAATTTTATTCGGCTATATCCCAAAGTCTGGAAGGCCATGTCGGAGCCGAAGAAAGTGCAGGGCGGCCGACTCATTATGCTCGGCACGACGAACTACGGATCCTATGCCATTGCGCAAGCGATGGTGGCCAAGGACAAACTTGTGAAGTGGTTGGCGGCGGCAGACCTGCGACACGATTTGGAGGAAGTGCTCGATGTTCTGAATGGATTCGTGGGGAGTTATCAACTGCTTCCTTCTCCCGCCAAGCTCCCAGCCTCGGAGCAAGGTCTCTATAACGTCGCCACATGGGGCCGTTACCCTATCGTTGGGTCCCATCTCAATCGCGCGCGAAAGTTCCACATGGATCTCGATGTGCCGGCCACGACCGATCCGGAGCGGATGACCTACATCGCCGGCTGTAATCAGGAAACCTTGAACGGGGTGACGATTGATGCGCCCGGTATGTTTAAATTCGACGTGACCTTGAAAGGTGATGGACGGGTGACGCATGCGCTTGGGTTACTGCCCAGTGTGCCGACGTACTATATCGACGAGATCCATGGTGATCTCCAGAAGAATGAGCAGGTTCTCGAAGGCGTCGATGAAATCTTACGAACCGGCAAGACGGTGGCGCTGGCGACGGAACCGGTCGCCGCCCGTGCAGTTCGCTCAGTGGTATCGGCGCGCGTCCGCGCCGTTCAAGATCGCGAGGATGCCGAGCAGATCCGCCGGATCGCCGAAGAGACAGAGGCCAACCGAAGCACTCCTGCCGAGCGCCGTCTGGCCGAAGATTTACTCAGACAAGCCATCATGACGCAGGCCCCCCCTGCATCCAGGGCGGTGACCGATTCGGCGCAGGCGACGGCATATGGAGAGGGGATGAAACAAAGGCCGATGCAAATGCCTATCACGCTGAATGTTGAGGTGGTCCATGGCGATATTCGCGATATCAAGACGTCGGCGGTGGTGGTGGGACACTATAGAGGTTTGCCCCCGGTGCGAGCCGTTGGGGCGCTCGATCAGGCGCTGGAGTTCTGGATTTCGAAGGCGGTCAAGCGCGGCATGATCGGAGGCGGGCTTGGCGAAGTGTTTCTCATTCCCAACACGCAAAAGTCCATTGCCGCCAGCACCGTTATTCTCGCCGGGATGGGAGAATATGGACGTTTCAACCGGGAAGACCTCGATCTCTTGTTCGCCAATGTCACCTATGGCGTCACCGCGCTTGGGTGGCGTGAATTCTCAACGGTGGTCGTCGGGTCTGGAGAAGGGAATCTCTCATTGGATCAGGCGATCGAGGGTATGCTGGTGGGGGTAGGATCTGCGCTCAGACGGCTCAAGGACCAAGGACACCTCGAGACCCTGCAAATTGTTGAGTATGACAAAGACCGCTTCAAGGCCATTCTGAAGGTCTTGGAGAAGATCAAGAACAATGGCGATGGCTCGCTGACAGTACGGCTCACGACGCGGGAACTCTCGAAGCGAACCCATCGTAGGAAACCGTCGAAGCCGGAGCACCTGGACGCAATGAAGGGGAGCCGTATTACGATTGAGCGGGATCGTGACGTATTCCGGTTCTCCGCCATCAGGGAGCAGGCGGTGATTCCCGTTCGAGAGATTACGGTTCAATCCTCCTATGCGGAAGGAGCGGCCGAACTGTTGAAGGAATCGCGAAGTATGGAGGATCAGCAGAAGTATGGGAAACTTTTACACAGCTACCTCATGCCGAAGGACTTTCAAGACATGATCGATGTCACACCGCTCACGCTCATGGTTGATCGTTCGACAGCGGCGTTCCCCTGGGAAATGGCGGCGTTCGAGCAGCATGGGAAGACCATTTTCTACGGGCCTGGGCGGCAACTGACGCGACAATTCCGAACCATCTTGTCCAGTCCGCCGGGACTTACTGCGCCGATGACTGTCGAACGACTGCGCGTGCTGGTCATCGCCGATCCGGCTCCGGAGGCTGAGCTGCAATTGCCGGGCGCGCGAGAAGAGAGGCGCGCGGTTGTACGCATCATGCAGAACATGAAGGAAGGACAGGGACTGAATATCACAATCGAGCAACGTATCGGGGTGAATGAATGCGATCCGGTCGAACTGCTCGCGTTGATCCTGAGCGAGGAGTTCGACCGGATTCATTACTCCGGGCATGGTGACTTCGACGAGAAGAATCCCGCCAGGAGTGGCTGGATTTTCGGCAAGGAGAACATTCTTTCGGCTCGGGATATCTTTCGTGCGCGGCTGGTGCCGCGCCTGATCTTTGCCAATGCCTGCTTCTCCGGCGTTGTTCGATCGGGGAAGCCTTTTACTTTGCAGGAATCGAATCGAAACCTTGCCGGTCTGGCCCAAGCCTTCTTTGAGCGAGGCGTTCAGAACTACGTCGGAACCGGGTGGCCGGTGAATGATGCCGCGGCCTTGGAGTTCGCGAAGATTTTCTACAGCGAAACGCTGTCCGGCAATGAGCTTGGAAGTTCTTTATCAAAGGCGAGAGAGGCCATCCTCACCAGCGGGTCCACGTGGGGGGCCTATCAACATTATGGTCAAGCCACGGCGAAACTGATCGTGCAGTCGGGGAAGAATTCTGACGACAACCTGTAAGCGTCTCGTGCGGGGCGATCATCGCCCCGCACGAGCGGTGGATCACTTTGCTGGGTCGTACGCGACGTCCAGGACTTTGACGTCGAAGTAGAGTGTTTTGCCGGCCAACGGATGGTTGAAATCCAGGACGACCGTATCGTTTTTCACCTCGGAAATACGCGGAAAGACCGTTCGGCCATCTTCGGTTTTCCCCTCCAGCTGCGTTCCAACCTTCTGAGCCTCCGCAGGGACCATCTTTTTGTCGATCTCCTGAAATGCTTTCGGATCGACGGTGCCATAGCCCTCCGTCGGGGCGACGGTCACCTTTTTGTTCTCTCCTACCGCCATGCCCTCCAGTGCCTTCTCGACACCGGGAATAATTTGGTGACTGCCCTGAGTTACTTTTAAAGGTTTCCGACCGACGTTGGTATCAACGACTAATTGATCGTCCAGTTTCAGGGTGTACTCCAGGCTCACTTGTTTTCCGTTCGAGACTGTCATTGCTGATGCTCCTTTCTTCTGGTTTCCGGCGCATGCAGCCACAGTTAAGAACAATAGCACTGCGCTCCAAGCAGACAGTGCAAAGAATAGATATGTGCGTCTCATAGGTAACCTCCGGTGAGAAATAGTTCGTCTGTAGACTGGAATGGGTCGCGGAGCGCTGCGCGACGGCGGGCGATCGGTTCCAGACTATGGTGCTGGGTTATTGCTCACGCTACCATATGAGTACCTGTGATGCTACCCGGAAATTTATCGATCGTTCAACTTCGATGCAGCGCGAGAAATGCGAGGTGGCCACTCATGCGGGGCGGTGATCGCCCCGCATGAGGAGGACAGAATCACCTCGGCGATGCTTGCGCGACATCCAGGACTTTGACGTCGAAGTAGAGTGTCTTTCCGGCCAGCGGATGGTTGAAGTCGAGCACGACCGTCTGGTTCTTCACCTCGGAAATTCTCGGAAAGACCGTTCGGCCATCTGCGGTTTTTCCCTCCAGCTGCGTTCCGACCTTTTGGGAATCGGCCGGCACCATATCCTTGTCCACTTCTTGAAACGCTTTCGGATCGACGGTGCCATATCCATCGGCTGGGGCGATCGTAAACTGTTTTTTTTCTCCGACCGTCATCCCAGAGAGTCCCTTCTCAACCCCAGGAATGACTTCGTGACTGCCCTGGGTGACTTTCAACGGCTCCCCGCCGACGTTGGTATCGAGGACTGATTGATCGTCCAATTTCATGGTGTATTCCAAGGTCACTTGTTTCCCATTCGAAACGGTCATCGGTGAGGCTCCTTTCTTCAGATCGCCGGCTGATGCAACAACTGCCGAGAGCAAGAGAATTGTGCACCAACCACAGAGTGCTTGAAATATGTACGAGCGTCTCATAGGTACCTCCTGTGAGAAGTGGTTTGTCTGTAGACTGGAAGGGTCGCAGGATGGATACGCGAGAGCAAGCGATCGGTTCCAGACTATGATGCTGGGTTACTCATCACGCTACCAGATGTGTGCGTATGAGGCCACCTGGAAATTTCCCGAGCGTTCTACTTTGATACAGCGCGAAAAATGCGATGTCGCCGCTAGAACTTTGCCGCCTCTTCGGCTTGGTCGTCGAACCAAAGACAAGGCGCAATTCGTTGCAATTCGTTATAGAATAGGCATTGTGCCCCTTCCTCCTCGCGCGTGGACTGTGAATGAGGCTGCATTCTGATAACAGTCGAACCGTCAGCCGCAGGCCTTTCGTGCCGCCTCCTTCAATTTCTTCCGGGTTGACGTCTCGAACGTGCGTGGCGATCAACCAGTGGTGCCCAAAGGGGTCTTCCAGCAGGCCGTAACGATCTCCCCAGAACATGTCGGCGACCGGCATCATGATTTTCGCGCCGGCTGCGACAGCTTGGTTGAAGACCGCCTCCACATTCTGGACATAAAGATGGATGGTGACGGGCGATCCTTTGAGCGACTTCGGTCCGAATGAGTTGTGACTGGGAAATTCATCGACGAGCATGACGGGGGAATCACCGATTCGGATCACGGCATGGAGGAGTTTTCCTTCTGGCCCGGGTACCTTGCCCAACTCCACGGCATGGAAGGCCTTCTTGTAAAATTCAACTTGTGATTCCCCGTAGCTTGCTACGGGGACAATCTTTTCTGGTACCCTCTGGCGTATGGCGGACCAGAGGGACGAAGCAGTTAGAAAGGGCGCTCACTGTGCGTGGCAAATCCATTACCACATTGTCTTTCCCGT
>JAICWG010000303.1 GCA_025934915.1 Nitrospira sp. | reverse complement strand
GATATTCGGCATCGAGATCCGGCGTGTTGATTTCGGCGAGGATGTCGCCCTTTTTCACTTCGTCTCCGTAGCGTTTGTACCACATCTTCACATAGCCCGTGACCCGCGCGTAGATCGGCGCTTCGTACCAGCCCACGATATTGCCGGGGAGCGTAATGGTCTCGGTCGCCGGAAGCGGCTTGGGAGCAACGACCGCGACGGTGGGGACGGCCTCTTCGAGCGTCTTGTCGTGCAGCAAGGCGGCATCGCTTTTGGCCTCGTGCACCCGATAGCCGAGATAGAGTCCACACAGAATGACGGCAATAATGGCGATACGCGATCGAACAAGTGTCGCGATCATGAGATCTCCTTCGGTTGCTGAGCCGTACGCCGGGTGTACATGATGGCATACACACAGGGCACAAAAAGCAGGGTGAAGAGCGTGGCCATGAGCAAGCCGCCGATGACGGCGCGCCCCAGCGGCGCGTTCTGTGAATAGCCCGTGGCCATGGGGATCATCCCGAAAATCATGGCCGCGGCAGTCATGAGCACCGGACGGAAGCGGGTCGTTCCTGCTTCGAACGCGGCCCGCAATGCGTCGCCGTGCTCTTGAAGCATCTCGCGCGCATAGGACACCACGAGGATTGAATTGGCGGTCGCTGTGCCCATGCACATAATGGCGCCCGTCAACGCAGGTTCCGACAGACGCGTATGAGTCAGGAACAAGGCCCAGGCAATGCCCGCCAGCGCGCCGGGCAAGGCCGTGATGATGATGAAGGGATCAAGCCAGGATTGGAAATTGACGACGATCAGCAGATAGATCAGCATGATCGCGACGAGCAGCCCGAAAATCAGCTCGGCATACGCCTCGTACATCAATGAGGCCTGGCCATGGATTTCGACCTCCGCGCTGCGAGGCTTCTGATCCTCCATGCTCTTGACAGTCTTCTGGACTTCCGCCAGCACCCCACCGAGGTCGCGATCTTCAACGGAGACATAGATGTCGAACAGCGGCATGATGTTGCCGTGTGTGATCACGCCCGGCGTTCCCTCCGGTACCAGGGTGGACAAATTACCGAGCAACTGGACCTCACCCGCAAGGCTGTTTGAGGAGTCGACCGGGACGGTCTTGAGGCTATTGACACTATTGATGAACGCCTGCGGCGTATAGACATTGATCAGGTAGGACATGCCGGTACTGGGGTCGAGCCAATAGATCTGATCGATTTGTTGGCTTCCGGCGGTCGTCATGAGGAGATTATCGGCCATGTCCTTCAGGGTTCTGTCGACACCGAGTCCGAACGTGCGGTCGCCTTCGACCATCATGGTCGGCGTACGCATCGTCTGGTGGATCACGACGTCCTTCGCGCCGGGGATTTCTCGAAACTTGTCGGCCAATTTGAGGGTGAAGTCGTAGCTGAGGTCCGTGTCCGGGCCGTTGACCCGCACGTCGATCGGCGCTGGCGCGCCGAAGTTGAGAATCTTGGCGGTCAGATCGGACGGCTGAAACGTGAATTCGGTCCCCGGGTACCGCTCTTTCAAGCCCTTGCGGAGAGTTTTCCGGATATCCCACACCGGCGATTTTTCATCATGTAGGAGAATCGTCATGTCACAATCCTGAGAGCCGATCGTCGGCGTCGGAATGAACGCGAGATTGTGCGGCCCGACCGGCAGACCGCAATTACTGACGATGTTTTCGACTTGATCGGGCAGTAACTCCTCAATGCTGGTGGCGACGAGCGTGGTAATGCGTCCTGACACCTCAATGCGCGTTCCAAGCGGCGCACGCATGTGCATCTGAATGATCCCCGACCGGATTTCCGGGAAATAGTCGCGACCGAGGAAGAAAAACAGGCCCATCGAACCTACCGCGACGGCGAGCGAAACGGTGACGAATGCGCGGCGACGATCGATCATCCGTTGGAGCAGTGCACTGTAGCCCTCGCGGAACTGGTTGAAGCGGCGCTCGAACCCCTGCTGAAAACGAACGAAGACATTCCGCGACGGCTCCGTGCCGGGCTGTCCGTGCTGTTGGTGTTCATGTGGTTGGTCATGGTGACTCTTCATCATATATTTCGCCATGGTCGGCACCAGTGTGCGCGAGAAGATAAAGGAGGCGATCATCGCGATCATGACGGCCTCCGCCATGGGTTTGAACAGGTAGCCGGCGACGCCGCTGAGATCGAAGAGCGGGAACCAGGCGATCGCGATGCAGAGGGTGGCGACGAGCGTCGGGACGACGATCTGATTGGCGGCGTCGATGATGGCCTGCTCCAGTTCTTTGCCCATTTCGAGATGGCGATCGATATTCTCGATCATCACAGTTGCGTCATCGACCAGAATGCCGACGGCCAGCGCCAACCCGCCCAAAGTCATGACGTTGATCGACTCCTCGAGCCAATGCAGGCAGATGATCGAGGTCAAGATGGACAGCGGGATCGAGACCCACACGATGACCGTGGCTCGCCAGGAACCGAGCAACAACAGCACGATGAGGCCGACCAGCATGCCGGCGATCAGCATTTCGTGGAGTACGTCTGAAATCGCATCCTTGACGAAGGTCGAGGCGTCGTCCAGGAGCCTGACCTTCACGCCCTCCGGAGAGACTCTTTCGGCGCGCGGGAT
>JAICWG010000150.1 GCA_025934915.1 Nitrospira sp. | reverse complement strand
GTATTTCTTTCCGCTGCCGCAGGGGCAGGGATCATTGCGGCCGACCTTGTTGTCGGCGCGGTGTACGGGAGCCGGCGCAGCCGCCGGCTCGTCGCCGCGGTTCAACGTCAGCCTGGGCTGTGGACGTGAGATGATCGGTTGGGATGGAGGCGCCGGTTGTTCTCCTTCGTGGCGAACCGCCTGCACATGAAACAGGCGATCGAGCGTATCGGATTTGATCCGTTCCATCATGTCGGCGAAGAGATCAAACCCTTCGCGTTTATATTCAATCAGCGGATCTTTCTGTCCGTAGCCGCGGAGACCGATCCCGTCGCGCAGGTGGTCCATCGCAAGCAGATGGTCTTTCCAATGATGATCGATCACCTGGAGCATAAACGTCTTCTCAAGAAAACGCATCAGGTCCGAGCTTAGTTCTTGTTCTTTTCTAGTATAGGCGTCCCGCACGTGGGCTCGAAGGTCTTCCTGTAATGCGTCACGTCCGACGTCGCGCAGCGAGTCTCCCCCGTCGTGCTTACCCTGGGTAATATCCAAACCAAACTGACTCTGCATGACCTCAGTTAAACCTTTAACGTCCCATTCTTCCGGGTATTGATCGGGGGGGCAGTACACAGTGAGGGACGAATCCACGGAACCGTCCATCATGTCATGAAGATCGTTTGTGAGGTTGTCTCCGTTCAGCACGGCCCGACGGTGTCGATAGATCACTTCGCGCTGCTTGTTCATGACGTCGTCGTATTCGAGCAGTTGTTTGCGGATTTCGAAGTTATGCGCCTCAACTTTCTTTTGGGCGTTCGCGATCGCGCGAGTCACCATCCCATGTTCGATGGGGATGCCTTCCTCCATGCCGAGCTTGAGCATCAGCTGTGACACCCGTTCCGAAGCGAAGATCCGCATCAGGTCGTCTTCCAGCGACAGGTAGAATCTCGACGTCCCTGGATCTCCCTGGCGGCCGGCCCGGCCGCGAAGCTGGTTGTCGATGCGGCGGCTCTCGTGCCGTTCCGTGCCGAGGATATGGAGGCCACCGGCCGCGAGGACTTCCTGCTTGTTCTTGTCGCAATCGGATCGAATGCCCTCGTAGAGTTCAAGCTTGCGGCTCTCCGGGATGTTCTCGTCTCGATACAGCACCTGTTTGTACATGAAGTCGGGGTTGCCGCCCAGCAGGATGTCGGTGCCTCGCCCCGCCATGTTCGTGGCAATCGTGACCGCGCCTTTGCCTCCGGCTTGCGCGACGATTTCGGCTTCGCGTTCGTGTTGCTTGGCGTTGAGGACGTTGTGCTTCACGCCGTTGCGATTCAAGAGTCCGGCGAGCTTCTCCGACTTTTCGATCGAAATGGTTCCGACCAACACCGGTTGGCCACGCTCGTGACATTCTTTGATTTCCTCGACGATCGCCTCGAACTTTTCTTTCTCCGTCCGATACACGACGTCGGCATAATCCTGTCGAATCATTTGACGATTGGTCGGCACGACGTTGACGTCGAGATTATAGATCTTGGCGAATTCAGCGGCTTCCGTGTCAGCGGTCCCGGTCATGCCGCTGAGTTTCTTGTACATGCGGAAAAAGTTTTGAAAGGTCACCGACGCGAGCGTCTGATTCTCGTTGGCGATCCTCACGCCCTCTTTGGCCTCGACGGCTTGATGGAGTCCGTCGCTCCACCGTCGGCCCGGCATTAAGCGACCGGTAAATTCGTCCACGATGATGACTTCGCCGTCCTTCACGACATAGTCCACGTCTCGTTTATAGAGCGTGTAGGCTTGCAAGGCTTTCACCACGTGATGGACCATGTCCATGTGGGCCGGATCGTACAGATTGTCGACACCGAGCAGTTTTTCAACGCGCGCGTTGCCGTCGTCGGTGAGCGCAGCGGTTTTGGTCTTTTCTTCGATGGTGTAGTCCGTTTCAGCTTTGAGTTGCGGAATGATCGCGTTGATTCGGTAATAGAGGTCGGTGGTCTGGTCCGTGGGGCCTGAGATGATCAACGGCGTCCGCGCTTCATCGATCAAAATGCTGTCGACTTCGTCGACGATGGCGAAGTTCAATTCGCGCTGCACACATTGATTCAAATCGGTGACGACGAGGTTGTCGCGGAGATAGTCGAATCCATATTCGTTGTTGGTGCCGTACGTAATGTCGGCGCGATACGCTTCGGGTCTTGTGCAGGGGCGAAGGTGTTGCAGTCGTTTATCGGACGCATCGTAAGTGGGATCATAGATGAACGACGCGTCATGCTGAATGATTCCCGTGGATAGGCCCAGCGCATGATAGAGCTGGCTCATCCATTGAGCGTCACGTTTGGCGAGATAATCGTTGACGGTGACGAGATGGACGCCCTTGCCTTCCAAAGCATTTAAGTAGATAGGCAATGTCGCGACCAGAGTTTTCCCTTCGCCGGTTTTCATTTCGGCGATGCGGCCACGGTGGAGAATCATGCCGCCGATCAGTTGCACGTCGAAATGCCGCATGTTGAGTTTGCGGCGAGACATTTCCCGACAGACGGCAAACGCTTCCGGTAAGATATCGTCGAGCGTCCGGCCTGCCTCAAGCTGCTTCTTGAAGTCCTGAGTCTTGTCGGCAAGGGCTTGATCGGAGAGTGGCGTGAGCCCGTCCTCCAAGCCGTTGATCTGCTCTACGATCGGTCGAAGAGACTTGATTTCACGGTCGTTTTTACTGCCGAAGATCAGATTGAGTACTTGCGTAACCATAGGATCAGGTGATGCGTGTCGCCTTTTTAGTGAGAGTGAATTCCTAAAATTAGGAATAATTTCGCAGTATACAGCATCTTTCCCATGAATCCTACTTGACTCTCCGCCGTCGTGACGGCGGCTTGACAGGTGTTGTCCTGCTCACCTAGTATCTGTAGCCGTTGTTTCTATATCTATTTGTTGCCTCGGTCTTGCGAGCAGTGCCTTCGATGGATGACGCTTTCCGCAAGTTTCTTTCAATCTCACTAGTACTTTGTGTTCTCATCGTCGGCGGACTGGCTCAAGCTCAAGCAGCTGAGCACGCCGGACACCATGCTCAGCATCAATCGGCAACACACGGGACGCTGCTCTGTTCCTGGATGTGCGCCGCCGGCACGGTGATCGACAGTGATGTCGTGTTGATTCAGGCCGAACGCAGCCCCGTTGCTGTTATTCCGATCCTTCGTTTAAGTAAAGCAATCTCTGAACCGTCTCGCGTTTCTTCCAGCCGCGCTCCGCCACCCTTTTCTCTTTAGTTTCTATCGGTACCGACCTAAAGCCGTGTCTTGTTCTGTCTACGGCTCACTTGTGAGTCGTAGAACTGTGAATAGAGGCAGCAAGTGGAAAGGCAGAAGACAATATGACATCGACGGATGAAACCCGTTTCTTTTTTCCCGCCTGGGGAATTTCGCTGACCCTTCATGGTGCGGTGGTTGCCTTAGCACTGGCTTTTACCGCGCAGGTCAAACCCATCTTGCAGGAGAACCTATTCCAGTGGGATGTGGCGTTGGTGGAAGCGGCGAAGCAGGAATCCATATCGGAACAAGCGCCGTCAGTCGTGCCTTCAGAACAGCTGTCGGCGAAGATCTTGTCGCAGCCACGTCCCAAACGAGCGACGGAGGTATCCCAGGCGGTAAAGCCGTTGGAGCAGAACATCGTGCCGCCGCCACCGACGATCGAATCGGCACAAAAGATCGAGCAGAAAGTGGAAAACCCTCAGCCACGCGAAGAGCCGATGGAACAGCGCATGGTCGAGACCGTTGAGCCAAAGGCCGAACCGGCCGTAGAGACGAAGGAGCCTGAACCTGTTGCGGCTCCACCTGCGCAACCTGAGCAAGGAGCGGTTGCGGCCCAACAAGAGGCACCGGCAGCATCCCCGTCACAAGAAGCTCCCATGGATCCTGCGCCGATGGAGGTGGCCAGGGCTCCGGCATCCGCTTCGGAAGCGAAAATAGATCATCGATGGTTGGCCGAATCGCTCTGGCGGCGGGTGGCGGAACTCAAACGGTATCCGAATTCGGCCCGCATGAACGGCCAAGAGGGGAAAGTGGTCTTGAAAGCCGTCATCCGATCGGATGGACAGCTGGCGGATGTCTTCGTTCAGAAAAGTTCAGGGCACAGCGTGCTCGATGCCGCAGCGATCGAGGCGGTGAAACTGGCCTGTCCACTGCATATGAAACACGCCATCGGAAAGCCACAAATCGTCGTGAGTCTTCCGATCGTGTATAGCTTGGCCAACTAAGCCGCGAGGGACGGTGCATGTTGTCGGAACATGAACAAATGCAAGAGCCGGGAGGTGCATCGATGCGAAGGCGGACTGCCGGATTCGTCGTGGTGTTGTCACTGTTGGTGTCGTTCTCAGTGTGGGCTGAGATCCCTGAGTCGGTCACAACCATGGGTCCGAAGTGGACGACGGTTCATCAGGTAAAGAGCGTGGTCGGGCCGTCGGTGCAGATCGACGAGCAGGGGATTGTTTCATCTGCCTGGGTGGAGGAAGACAAAGAAACCCGCACCATCCTCTTTGCGAGATCTGAACAACCAGGTGGGCCGCTCGGAAGGCCCGTCTCTGTGAACCAACCGACCGAGAATGTCTATTATCGCCAGGAATCTCCGGCCTTAGCCGTTCATGGCAATGAAGTCTTTGTCACGTGGTCGCAGACCCATCCAAAGATCACGCCCGATAAGCCGTTTTCCGGCGAACTGAGGCTCAGCAAATCCATGGACGGTGGACGATCATTCATGCCGTCCATCTTGGTGAACGATGATGGCCAAGTCATCCAGCATGCATTTGATTCGATGCAGATCGCTCCGGACGGCGCGGTACACATGGCATGGATCGACGGCCGCGAAGGCAAGAAAGAACCGGGGACGTTCGTGGCGAGATCGACGGATCATGGCCGCACGATCGCGCAGAACTTCAAGATCGACGACGATACGTGCGTCTGTTGCAGGACGGCCGTGGCGACGTCCGCCGACGGAGTCGTCTATGTCGCATGGCGAAAGATTTTTGACGGCGATATTCGGGAGACGGTTGTGTCTCGATCGTTGGACGGCGGCCAAACATTTTCTTCCCCTGTAGTCGTCGGTCACGATCGGTGGGTCTATCCTGCCTGTCCCCATCGTCCGGCGTCCCTCGGCGTCGATCGTCAAGGGCGACTGTATGTCGTCTGGTACACGGAGAGCGCCGACGAGATGCCCGCAGTTTATCTGGCCTACTCCGATGACCAAGGGAAGACGTTTTCGACCAAAAAGCAATTGAACCGGTCAAAAGGGACCTTCCCAGACCATCCGCAGATGGCGGTCGATCCGGCAGGGAGGATTGCCGTGATCTGGGAAGAACAATCACCTGTCCGTCGAGAAGTCGTGGTCAGCTATTCGCTCGATCGCGGCCGGTCGTTTAACGCCCCGATCAAACTGAACGAGAAAAACGGACAAACGCCGACCGTGGCGGTCAATCAGCATGGAACGGTTGTGATGGGCTGGAAGGAGCATGCGATGCCGGCTCATCGGCTCGTGATTCAGACCTTGCAATTCCCGATGCAGAACGTGATGGCTGAGAGGATCGGAGGCCATGGACGGTAAGACCCTGAACGGTCTGTTGCTCATCGGATGTGTGATCATGCTTGGCGCTGTCGATCTTCCGCACCGTACAGCTGCCGCGGTGAGCGATCCCTTTGCCGCGCTCCGAGTCAGCCGAGTCGTAAGCGGTTCTCCGATCGCATCGTTCGACCTGAAAGAGCTTGACGGCAGGACGGTTCGCTCAAAGGAATTGGCTGGAAAGGTCATCCTCCTTAATTTTTGGGCGACCTGGTGCGGACCGTGCAAAGAAGAAATGCCATCGTTGGCCAGACTCCAATCGCAGTTCGATTCCACGCAGTTCCAGGTGGTGACCGTCACGACGGATATGCATCCACAAGGGATCAAACAGTTTCTCGATCATCTGGGCATCCGACTCCCCGTACTGTTCGATGAGAATGAAGATGTGTCGAGGTCCTTTATGGTCAGGGGTCTGCCGACGACCGTGCTCATTACGCAAGACGGTCGAGCCGTCGGTCGTGCGGTCGGGCCGCGAGCCTGGGATGGTGAGGAGTCGGTCGCGTTGGTGCGACATGTTCTTGAAGGAATGAAATGAAGCGTTGGTTCGCGCCCTTCGTCGCGGGGATGGTCCTGCTCTACGCCACTCTGGCAGTCAGCGCAGCAAGCTGTCTCGTGATGCAGACAGAAGGGTCTGGCCATGCTCACCACGCTCCATCTCATGCAGCTCACTCCTCGCTCTGCGCTTGGGTTTGTCAGATTAACCCGACGGTCAGCATCCAGGCTGCAGCGCCTCTCCTCGCGTTCTTCGTCGTCGTAGCGACGCAGCGGTTGGTTGGTGCGGCACCACAACTCTACTTCATGCCATCGGTTTCTCGTTCTCGGGCTCCCCCTCAGTGATCCTTTTCTAGATCCGTATCGGTCGTATGCGGGTACCGGCTTAGCAGCCGATGAGGCTGTGTGTCGGACTGTGCCCTTCAACAATCTGCTCGAGCGAGGAGTCGGCGATCATGTGTGAATTGGTGCGTGTTTCTCGATGGGGATATGCGATTGCTGTAGGACTGTTTGTGATGTGTGCGGCAGGGAACGGCAAAGCGCTTGCGCAGGATACACCTTCCTCTGATACATCCGCGTCACCGCGCGAGAGAGCGCTGCGCGATCAACTCAAGAATATTCTCCAGGAACTGGATGAGTTGCAGCAGAAGAAAGAGAGTGAGAAGCCCGAAGCGGAGCGCCCGACGATTATTAAGGAGAAAGCCGAGCCTACCTCACCGGAAGCTGCAACTGAACCCGCATCTGATGCAAAAACGGATTTCGACATGAGCGACATGAGCATCGTCAGCGAGCGCTTTCAGAAGCGATCGGAAGGGATGTCGTTTTCGGCAACGGTTCCCGCCGAAACGCAGTCCCAGCCGACTAGAACGATGAAGGAATCGCTGGAAGCGGTCCCGGGAATTGTGTTGCGACAGGCCAATGGACCTCGTGATTTCAGCATCATGATTCGTGGACTGGGGGCCAAGACGGCCTTTGCGATCCGGGACATCAAGGTGTATGAAGACGGAATTTCTCAGACTCAGTCCGACGGCCTTTCACGGTTGGATATACAAGATCCATGGTTCATGCGCAGTACCGAAGTTATTCGCGGCGCGTCCTCGTCCTTGTACGACAACTATGCATTGGGTGGAATGGTGCACTTCCGAACCAGGCGAGGACGCGACATTCGCGGATTGGAAACCTTCTTCTCGGGAGGATCATTTGGGTATCAGAAGTATGGGGTCGCCATCGGCCAGGAAACGGACAAGTTCGACATTGCGATGTTCGGCAGTCAGATGGCGGCAGATGGGTTTATCCAGCACAGCAACTACAACACGCAAACGATCAACTTCAATGTTCGTTACAAACTGGATGATCGGCAAAATTTCTATTTCAAAGCCATCACCAACTGGCTCAATACCAAAGTGCCCACTCGGCTTACGCAGGGCCAATTTTTTGGCAATGAGCGGCAAGCCGGTGGTGCGCAGACGCTTTGTACGCCTGGCACCTACAACGGCGGCTGTGCCAATGCGCTGTTGCTGGATCAAAGCCGGGTTGATCGTCGCACGATTATCGGAGGGATATACGAACGGCAGATCGATGCGAACACCGTTTTGACGGTGGAAGCCGACTACGACCTCAAAGACATCCAGCAATCATTTTCGCAGATTTTCGAGAACACGAATCCCAATTACAAGAGCTATGCCGATTTACGCCACGATGGTCGGCTGGGAACGCTGCCGTTGAAAAGCTACGTCGGTTTCTTCGTCAATCAGATGGAGCAGAACGGTAACACCTTCCAGAATCTGGCGGATGGCTTCGGAACGAAAGGGACATTGCTCCAGAACAGCCGTGGAACTATTTTCAATATCGGGGGCCGGTTCCGTGAGGAACTGGAATTTTACCCGAACTGGATCTTGGCGGTCGGGCTCGGCTTCGAACAGTCGCGCATCAATGTGCAGGCGACGAACTATGTTCCAAATGATATTCCAGGTCCAGGTGGTCCAGATGCCGGTGCGCTTGCCAATCGTGCCAGCGCCAATCGCACCTTTTCAAACTGGGCGCCGGAAGGCGCGCTGATTTGGAAACCATCGGAGGACCGTCGTCATTGGATCCGAGCTTCGACTGGGTATGGTATTCCGCAGTTCGCCAATCTCCTGCGAAATCCTATTACGGGGGAACCTGGAACCAACTTCAATCTGAAGCCGCAAAAGAACCTCAATCTGGAAATCGGCACGGAGGTGAGCCTGCATCCGACGCTGTTCGTCCAAGTGGTTGGATTCTATACCTTCTTTAAAGATGAAATTATCACGCAGGTGATTTCAGGGAATAACACCGCATCGGTCAATGCAGATTCTTCGCGGTATCGCGGTGTCGAAGTATTCGCCGATTGGCGACCGGTGTCAGGTCTGCGGGTATCCGGCGCCTATACCCACATCAATGCGGAGTACATCAACTTTTCCGATCGGAGCGCGGCCGGATTCATTATACGTGACGGCAAACACGTGCCCAATGTGCCGACCGATATCTTGAACGGCAAGCTGGAGTACTATCATGTGTCGACTGGATGGGGTGCGTGGGTCGAAGGGAATTATTCCAATAGCTATTTCTTGAACAACAACAATACGTTCGGATTTCCCTCTTACGTGATTGGGAATGTCAATGTGCACAAGAATATCGAGCTGTCACAATCTTCCTGGTTCCGATTTGCGAAGCTCTTTATCCAAGTTGACAACATCGCAGATACGAAATATGCCGCCTCAGGGCAAGTGATCACCGGCGAAACGCACGCCGACGCCGCAGGTCGACAGATCTTCTATGCCGGCTACGGACGAGCGATCTATGGAGGTGTGACATTAGGACTCTTTTAGCGTAGCGCGGTACCGTGAGCGAGGGACTACATTCCTCCCGCTCACACGCGATTGACTCATCAAAGAATGATCGGTCCGAGGTTGGTTGCCTCCTCTCTCGGACCAGCGCGGGGTGGAGGTGCGCCTCCCTTGACCTCCGCCCCGCTGTTATATGAAAACGATAGGGGTCATGTCAGGACGCGGTAAGACGCTGCGCCAAATAACTGCGCCAGCCACCGTATGCGGTGATCTCTCGATGCCCTTCGACAAGAGCCAGTTCGCCTAACACGCCCAGGACGATGCTTCCGTCCTCCAGTCGCACCTTTCCGATGCATAGACTGGGAGGCTCGTTCAGCAGGATTCTCACCAACCCTTCGGCGGGCATCGACCAGACTTCGACCGTCACCTCGACGCCCGTTCCATCAGTGACACGCAGCATCGCAGGATGCTCATCGTTGATCGTCCAGAGACGATACGTGGGCTCGGTCATCGTCTCACGGACGAACGTCGCCTTGGCCGCCACCATGTTGGGGTTGAGCTCGAGTCCCCGCATCAGCGTGCCGTTGACCGCGAGCAGCACGTCACTCTGGTTCATGGGCGTTCCCTGCGTAGGTTTGCCGAAGCGATGCGATGAGACGATCGGCCGTCGTGACCCAGCCGACGATGCCGCCCTGCGATTGGATCATACGGATCGTCGCCTGTTTAAACTCGGGGAAATAGCTTTCGGTTCCGTCCTCGACCAGGAGACATTCAAAGCCCCGGTCGTTAGCTTCTCTCATGCTGGTTTGGACACAGACTTCGGTGGTGACTCCTGTAAATATCAGATGGGTGACACCGAGTGTCTTTAGGTTTTCCTGTAAATTGGTGGCGTAGAATGCCCCCTTGCTCGGCTTGTCGATGACGAGTTCGCCGGCCTCGGGGTGCAGCTCAGGGATGATATCATTTCCAGGCTCTCCCGAGACCAGAATGCGTCCCATCGGACCGGGATCGCCGATACGGAGCGTGGAATCTCCGCGCCGTATCTTGGCCGGCGGGCAATCCGAGAGATCGGGACGATGGCCCTCCCTCGTGTGAATCACCGGCAACCGTAATTCGCGGAATGTCTTGAGGAGCCTCGCGACGGTCGGCACGATTTTCTGCAGATGCTCGACCGTATTTCCAAGCGCCGCGCCGAATCCGCCCGGCTCGACGAAGTCGCGCTGCATATCGATGATCACCAACGCCACTTGATTGCCTGAGTCTTTCGTCGGTAATGGATAAGGATACGGAGAGGCGATGACGGTATTCATGTCGTATGTCCTGTCATGTGTCGCCCAATGATCGCCAGGTCGGACGACGTGGTTTCATAGACGAGTTGACCGTTGAACATGACCACCGTGCGGTCGGACAGTTCCAGGATCTCGTCGAGATCTTCGCTGATCAGAAGCACTGCCGTCCCGCGATTGCGCGCGGCGACAATTTGCAGCCGAATTTCCTCCATGGCCAAAAAGTCCAGCCCGAAACAGGGGTTGGCGATGATCAGAATCTCGACCTCCGCCGACAGCTCACGAGCTAAGACGGCGCGTTGCACGTTGCCTCCCGAGAGCGATTGAACTTGACATTCCCCGTAGCTCGCTACGGGGTTGGCCTCTCCTTCCGAGAAGTCTTCGGAATTGAGTTCTGTGATACCCCGCAGCTTGCTGCGGGGAGCTTCATTGCCGGTATCAATGACCTTCCGGATATCGATGCCGGCCGGCGAGCCGGCAAAGTTCAGCGCCGGCAGGGTGAAGGCATTGTTGCGGCCGACGGTGATATGCGTCATCGCAATGGTGTTGTCGATCGCGTCCT
>JAICWG010000039.1 GCA_025934915.1 Nitrospira sp. | reverse complement strand
CCACCATTTGGCGCATCAAGGGTTCCGCCTCCCCCAGCCGATTCGTGGCCTGGAGCAGCCGCGCCAGATTGTTGAGATCGATGGCTACGTTAGGATGCTCCGCCCCATAGCTCGCCTCATCGATCACCAAGGCCCGCCGCATCAGCGGCTCCGCCCCTGAATACAAGGCGGCGGCGGTGAGAAAGTAGGCAAGCGCGCTTGCGACAAAAGCGATCTGCGTTTCCTCGTTGATCACTCTTCCGGCCCAGGAATCGAAGGATTCGAGGTAGGGCTGGCCCATCGTCCGCTCTTCGCCCAGTGCAACCCAATATCGCACCGGTTCTTCTTGGTCACGGCGGTGAATTTCGAGGAACCGATCAACATCCAGCAGGCAGACACGGAGGCGCATGAACGATTCCGTCTGCCACAGGAGCCAGGGCAGCTCGTCGGAATTTCTCTCAGAGAGCGACTGGGCTTCGAAGTAATCGGCCAGCTGAATCTGGAATGTGTCCTGCCGGTCTTGATCCCGCACGAAGGCCGACTCGACGGCACTCCGGAGGTACTCATGGGCGAAGTTGAGAATCCCGCCGCGATCCACCAGCAGGTCTTCCATGGCGTGACGCAACGGCGCCCAGAGGGCCTGCGGCAATTGCGGCTGATCCGCCGGTCTCAGCAGTTCCCGCAACTCCGTTTCCGACAGCCCGCGTCTGGCCGCCCAGATCACCCCAGCGCCTCGCCGATCAATCCAGGCCGGTCGCGCTTATAGTCGCGCTGATATCGAGTCAGCACACGTTGCAGCAGCGCCGGGATATCTGGAGCTTTTAGATAACCGTTCAACCGGTCGTCGAGTTGGTCGTGTGTACCCGTGACGCGGAGTTCATCCAGCAGGATCTTGAGGTAGAGCGGATTGGCTGTGGCGGGTGCCTCGGCCAAACGTTCGATGCGCGGATGATCCAGCTGCTTGCTGAAGCGTTTCAGATACGCCGCGATCATGCGGCGGCGCTCGTCTCCAGTGAGCGGCTCGACCATCACTGTGGCCCATTTTCGTAATTCCACGGCTTGCCACGTTTCGCCCGGCAGGGTCGAGGTCATCAAACGGAGCGGACCGGTGAAGGAATGTGTCAGTAGCCAACCGAGCTGTCGCGCTCGATCCTGGTCCGCCAGTTGATTGAGGGCGTCCAAGACGAGGATGCAGCGTCTGTCGGTCTGCTCCGCCTTGCTCCGAACCTTGGCCAGCCAGACCGGGAAGGGGTCTTGAGCAGGTCGTCGTGCGAGTGGGGGACTTCTTCTGGATCATCGGTCCAGCGTTTGATTTCTTCGATCACGCGTCGCATGAGCCGCCAATGGTCGGCGCTGTCGGGGGTGCTGCCGATGTAATGCTGGATGATGAGATCCTGAGGATGCTGCTCTCGCCAGCGCGCCGCCCAGTTGGCCAGCAGGGCGGACTTGCCACCACCGGAGTCACCCAGCAGGACAAGCGGCCCGCCGTCGTCCATCGCATGGCGGTCGAGCCTCTCGAAATAGTCCGGTCGTCCAATATAGGTGCGGCGACGGATCTCGGCAAAGGCCTCGTGCTCCCGCGCCTCGCGAGTGAGCGCATCGGGGATGGCTTCCTTGGGGTAGTCGTTTTCGATGGCGGCTTGGAGATCCTCCACCATCAATTCCGCTAACCGCCGAGGGTCAGGGTAGTTCTCCCGTAGCGGGATCGGGTGCGCGGCGCAAGCCTTCCGGATCGCGGCCTTGAGGTTAGTTTGCTGCACGGCCGCTTCGGCGCTTTCGGAGAGACAGTCTGAACCTCGCGCCTGGGCATAGGCGGGATCTCGCAGATAGAAAAACGCGCGCCCAGCCATCTCAGGATTGTTCAGCACGCCGTGGAGGATTTCCAGTTCGGTGACGCTCTTGCCCAGCAGCCCGGCCAGCTAGGGCTGCTCTTCCCGAAGATCGGCCGTGACCGCTTCAGGGATGCCCCAGCGGAGGTCCACCTCGACGAACTCCACCTGGCGCTCTCGGCACAACCGGCGCAGGGCGGGCCAGGTGTGCGACATCAATTCGTTGCGCTCCTCCACCATGTCCCGAAAGGTCGAGGAGACGAAGACGCGGATGGAGCGGTTGCGGGAGAGACCGACTGGCTGCGTCATGTGGCACCACTCGTTTTTACAATTCTGACAGTCCAAGTCCAGAATCGCCTTAGCTGGACGTGCGGGCTAATCACTAACGGCACTCCCACAGTGTAGGTCGCTGACCGGCACAGCGATGGGCAATATACTCCTTGATCCACTTATCGTCATCCCAATTTGTTCTCCGGATGACAGAGTCCTGCGCTGTCGCATCAGGCAATGAAATGAAAATAGTAGGAGGAGTGACCTGATACTGTCGTGGGGGGTTATGGAGCGTCTATAAGTGGCTTAGGAGCAATGTCCTGCTTCGGCATGACCGCTGTCGCCGTACAAATCTTGTTCTCTTCGTCGATCCGGCGGTCGATGATCTTCACATCTTGCAAATATTCCTGAACGATTTCCTCACGGGTCAGCTCGATATCCTGCTCGCTCTCGCGCCCTGATCGTTCACGGACACGATCGACCATGTGTTCCTTGACCAACACGCGAATTTGTTTGGCCAGATCCGTCCGAGCTGAAAGCTCCGACACACGCTGACAGACAACCTTACCCTTGGTCAAATCTCCTCGGCCGTTACCAATCCAATAGTGATCTGAGGAGTACGCACCGTGGCCAACTTCGGCTGAATGCTTGACCGATGAAGACGTGTCCGCTGCTTTCCCCTCCTGGTGGTTCTTGAGCTGATCGAACGATCGTTCGGCCCTTGTCCTGACATCCCCCGTGTCAGTCGCCTGTACGCTGGTGACGACCAGTCCTTCGATAAGGCAGAAACCCACTGCGATGGCCATCTTGATCAATCCCCTCACTGCTTCCCTCCTCCGGATCTATGACCTCCCCCTGGTGCTCTATGAATGATCTCATTCGACGTCCGTGGGACGCCCGACAATCCAGGAGGCGGAACAAGCTCATGCCGTGGCATCTGAGGCTTTATGTTTCCAGGCGCAGGCGGCTGGGTAGGAGTCGGTGGCTGCCTGTACGTGATAATCTGCCGCGCGATTGCGATGTGCGGGTTGGTCGGAGAAAGGCCACTCGCGTTGTTCAACAGACCTTGAGGAATGCCGACCGGCGAGACAAGGACCCAATTCGTCCAGGCTTGCGACACCATCGCGTTCGATTGCACACGATTGAGAATTTCCTGCCGCTTTTGGGCCGCCTGTTGAACCTGCTCCGTTGTTGCCGCATTACCCAGCGCCTGATTGGCGACTTTCAGTTCCTCTTGCAGCTGTTCATTTTCTTGCCTCAGCGTGGCCAGCTGAACACGAGCATCTTCGTTTTCGCGAAGCGCCGCGATCGCCTTCGCTACTTCGTCCGTATCCATCTGTGCGAGAAGATTCACTGTCACGACCACGACATCGCCGTCCAATGTCGTGGCGGTCTGTTGATTGAGCACAAGCACCAACCCGGCCGTATAGGACCGGATTTCGTCTTTGGTGACATCCATATCATGAACAACCGTGACGCTCTCGAGATACGTGGCAACTTGTTCGAGTGCGTTCCGTTTGGCTGCCTCGGTGGCAAGCCTGATCGCGTCTTCCCTGGTGTCGCGATCCCCCATGCGATATTCACCTTGGGCATTGACGACCCTGATTTCAGCGAGTACAGAGGAATCGGCCATGAACGCCGCGAGCGCGGAAAAAAGGGTAATGGCTCCATACGATTTATGAAACAGCATGAACAGGGGGAAAGGTGGTTGATGGAATAATCGACCAGGCATGGCTTCCCTCTTCTCACCCCTGCGTTCGGATGGAAACGGTCAGCGGTTTCAGCATAGCACTCGGAAGGCGGTTCTGCCAGCAATCGCCGGGTGCCTCCCCCACCTTGCCTTCCGGAAAATCTGCATGTTAGGGTACCACTTCTTACTTTTCAGGACACATGCGGGTGATATTTCGTTATGACACATCCTTCACGTCTCCTTCACTCGATCCTTGTCGGTCTTCTAACCATCTTGCTTGAAACCGGAGCCCAAGCGCCCGTCGATGCAGCTCCTCTGCTTGGGAAGGAAACCGCTCCCTCCGGTTCTGGAACTGAACATGTCATCCTTTTTGTCCTAGAGGGATTTGGTCAAGAGTCGCTCAAGGGCGGCGCGATGCCGGTCCTGAGCAAGCTCATCAAGGAAGGGTCAGTGACCTGGTCCGCGAGGGGGGTCAAGCCAGCCCTACGGTTGCCCACCATGGCATCACTGGTGACCGGCATGCCGGTGGAGAAGCATGGGATTACCTGGAATTTCTTCGAATTCAGCCGAGGCTATCCTCGCGCTCCCAGTCTATTCGACTATCTGGATCTAAGCGGAGGCCGCGACAGCGCCATCTTTTATATGGATGAGTCCCTGTATCAGCTCGCCAAGCCGGAACCCTACACCGACTATCAACTCTGCGGGGCATTGCGGCCGGAGTGCGGCTCTCAGAAACTCGTCGCCTACATCCAGCAATATCTTCAAAAGGCGACCAGCGGACATGGATATGGGCACGCGATTCTCTCCTTGCCTCATTTGCTGGTGGTGCACCTTCCGGAAGCAGGGAGGGCCGGAGTGACCCACGGCTGGAACTCTAAAGAGTATCGCGAGGCGCTGCAAACAGTCGATGGCGCGATGAAGTCGGTCCTGGACCTCTTCAAGGGATACTCGCTCATAGACCGAACCGCCATAGTCGTCACCGCTCTCAGCGAAAAAGGGACCAATCCCGGCGCCGAGGCCCCTACGACTGATTCGCCGGTCGTTCCCTGGATCGTCTCGGGAGCCGGAATCAAACATGGCCAACTCATTCGTCAGCCGGTGTCTATCATCGATACCGGAGCCACCGTGATGAAAATCCTGGGTCTGGAGACTCACACGGAATGGGAGAGTAAGGCTGTGGAAGAAATCTTCCAAACCGCAGCGGCCACCCCAACCGTACGGCCCCTCAAGAAACGCTGATCATGTTCTACGCTGCTCTCATACAACGCTGGTCCTTCCTGATATTCGGGTGTGCGCTGACCAGCCTGTTGGCTATGGCAGGCGCCAGGGAAGGATTCGCGGGAGACCCGCCGGCCGCTCATTTGAGAGAACACAGGATTACTATCGATGCAACGAAACTGGTTCCTACTTCATGGTGGCAGGTGCCGGGGATAACGCCCTCGATCTGGAATTCCGACCTCGACTCACTTGATGCCCCCAAGACATCGGAGCTTCGCGAGTTGCAGTTACGGCCGGGCAAGTACAAATTCATCAGCTTTACGTTCGATTTCCCCTTTACGGTGACCCTCAACGGCACGCTCGACTTTTCAAAATCCTTGGATCAATGTGTCGAAGGCCGCGGAACACAGACTTTGGTGGTGTTGTGCAAACGTACGTACCCGCATAGCGGGCAACGCGACGCCTATTACGATCAGAAACCGAACGATGGCTGACGTACTCGAAGATCTTTTAGAGGCGCTTGAAGATGTGGACGATGCCACCCGTGAGGAGGCGGCAAGGATGCTCGCCGACATGGGTGATCCGACTACCTTGGACGCGCTGATCGAAGCCTGCAACGATGATTTCTGGTCCGTCCGGGTCCATGCCGGCTGCGGCGTCGCCAAAATCGGCGGGCCGAAAGCAGTCGAAGCCCTGATCGGCCTGTTCAACGATTCCATCATGGAAGTTCGCGATCAGGCGGTCGAGGCCGCAGTGAAGATGGGTCCGATCGTGCTCGATCGCCTGGTGGCTGCCATGAAGGACGAGCGTTGGCGTGTACGTGAACACGCCGCCAAGGCGGCCGGCAAGATCAAGGACTCAAGAGCCGTCGACACGCTGATCGGCGCCTGTCGCGACCGGGACGGGGCCGTCAAGAGCGCAGCGGCGGAAGCTTTGGGCAGAATCGCCGATCCAAAAGCCATCCCAGCCCTGATCAAGCTGTTTCGAGATTCTTCTAAAATCGTGCGTGAGACGGCCGGAACGGCGCTGGTCTACATCGGACACCCCTCGGTCGATCCATTGATCGAAAGTCTCAAGGACAAAGATTTTGTGGTTCGATGTCATGCGGCTCGCGCGTTGGGTGGGATGACCACCGACTATCAAATCGGAAGGTCCTGGGTACGGGACGCAAAGGTCGTGGACGTTTTGATCGCCGCCTTGAAGGACCCTGACCGAGCCGTTCGCGAAGACGCGACGATCGCGTTAGGCATGATCGGTGACGCTCGAGCGATTGATGCGCTGATCGAAGCCATGAAAGACGGAGCGGTGAAGCGCCATGCCATTGCCTCACTCGGCATGATCGGCGATTCGCGCGCGCTCCCAGCCGTGTTGGACGCCTTGAGGGGCAAAGGCATCAAGCAGGAGGGCTCGCCGACACCCGGGTGCATCGTCAGTGAAGATGCGTTCATCAAGGAAGCCGCCGCCACTGCCCTCGGTCAGTTTCGCAATCCTCGTGTGATTCCGGATTTGATCATGTTGCTGAAAGACGGGGTCTTGCGGGAAAAGGCCGCGGCGGCTCTGGCGGTGATCGGGGACGCGGCCATCGAACCGTTGATTGCCTTCCTCTACGACCCCAAAGCGTCTGAGGTCGAGGCTGAAAAGGAACGCGTGCTTTCGTACGCATCCGTTCGGCTGACGGCAAAAGACGCCTTGAAGCAGATCGCCCTCGATACGTTGGAAAAACTGGGCTGGACGCCTCCGGATGAAGTGGTGGAAATCAGCTCAAGCCAGGCCGACAATCTGCGCGTCGATCGACCGTTAGGGCAAACCGGGCGCTTTGGCCCGTCAGGCGACCTCGCGTGATCACGTCCGGACAAGCATGCGGGATCCATTCCTCTTCGATGACGACAACGAGTACTGCGTCCGACCTGAGCCACTATTCTTCATAAGAGCCGGGCAACAGCATGATCGACGCAGTGGCGGAACAGATCGCGGCACTCAAGGACGAGGATTGGTCCATCCGTGGTGAAGCGGCCGGCATGCTCGGTACAATCAAAGATCCACGTGCGGTGGGTCCCCTGGTTTCGCTCCTTCGCGACGAGGACCGTTCCGTGCGAGAGGCGGCTATTGAAGCGTTGCGCGCGATCGGAACAGCGGCCGTCGAGACGGTGGGAACCTGTCTCACTGATCCAGATCTCTCAATCCAGGAATCAGCCTCGGCCATCTTGGTCACCATTGCCGACGAGCGGGTGCTTGCTCCACTCATCAAGGCGCTGCACAGCGGCGACTGGATCGTTCGGATGCACGTGGCCAAGGCGCTGGGACGGATACGGAATGCAGATGCGGTTGTGCCGCTCATTCCACTGCTTCAAGACAAGGTCAAAGCAGTTCGTGAGGAAGCGGCTGCCTCTCTGGCCGCGATCGGTGATGCCGCGATTCCATCCCTTTTGAAGACGTTGCAGCATGAGGACTGGCTTGTTCGTCTCCATGCGGTGGAATCGTTGGGGAAAGCTCAATCGAAACGGGCTGTGGAGCCGCTGCTGTCAGTGTTGTTCAACGATCGTGATTCGGCGGTTCGTGAAGATGCAGTACGGGCCTTGGGCGAGATCGGTGACCCACAGGCGGTCGAGTATTTGTTCACGGCAATGCGTGAGCTCGGATTACGGACATTGGCGGTCGAAGCGCTCGGTCGGATCGGTGATCCACGCGCAGTTCCAGTGCTGATCGACGTCCTCTCGGGAACCAGTCCCCCGCAAGCGACGAGGACGGTGGCCGGCTGCGGGGACCAGTGGAATGAAGAAGTCATGACGCAAAGCGCGGCGGCGCGAGCGCTCGGCGCGATCGGCGATGAAAAGGCGATCCCTTCGCTCGTCGCGGCGCTGAGCCAGACCTTTACGAGAACTGAAGCGGCGGCGGCGCTAGCCCAATTCGGGTCGAAGGTCATTCCACTCCTGCTTCCACTGTTGAACGAGCCTCGCGATGAAAATCTTCTGTTTCACGTCCGCGAGACATTGGCGTCGGCAGGATGGAGACCTAGGCGGATATAGACTATTTCGCTACTAATGTCATGCCGAAGGAAACGATTGAGACGCTGGTCTCTGAACTGATCCATGAAGAGGATTGGCGCCGTATGCGAGCGACGGCCGCCTGTGTGGCCGGCGGTCCTCGTTCGGTTCAGGCGCTCATTGAGGCTTTACGGTCAGGGCCTAGCGAACTGAAAAAAGAAGCGGCGGCGATGCTGGCTCGAATCAAGGACCCACATGCGGGAGTAGCCTTGGTCGAACTTCTCGAAAATGATGAGGAGGCCGTCCGAAATGCGGGAGCAGCGGCCCTTGAACAGATGGCGGGGGTACTCGACACCGACACGGCGCGTGCGCTGGTTTCGTTGCTGCCGAGAATATCGGAGGGAGCGACGCGGGAGGTCCTGACTCACTTGATCGGGGCGATTCCCACATCCGTCCTTCCCCTATGCGAAATGCTCAAACATCGAGACGAGGATGCGCAGGTTGCAGCCGCATTGATGTTGGATCAATTGTTGGATCCCCGCTCCATTGATGCATTCATTGATGCTATGGGCCAGCCGGCCGTGCGGGACATCGCCGTCGGAACATTGAAGAAACTGAGCGCAATTCGTGAACGAATCGATGGGACGTTCAATGCGTTGCGGGAGGTCGAAGGGGCCGGCGAGCGCGAGGAAGCGCGGATGGCGACGGTCATCGACCTGCTCGGGATCGGGCGCCCGAGCGTGGAAATTCTCATCGAGTATCTGGAAGACGACGACTGGCTCGTGCGCGAGGCAGCGGCTGACTTACTGGGGAAAATCGGCGATGTGCGAGCCGTGAAACCATTAATGAAGCGACTGGAACAGGACAAGGATACCGGAGTCAAAGAGTTGGCGATCAAAGCCCTTGGACTGATCGGCGATGCGCGCCCCTCCCGGCTCTATCTGGACGCCATTCCTATCCGGCCACTGCGGGTGTATGCCATGGAGGCATTGGCCAAGATCAAGGAAGTGGGAGTCTTGCGCCCACACAAGGAACTCTTTGACCGACTCCGAACGGATCGTGACGGCCTCGTGGCCTATAATGCCGGTTTGATCGCCGACAAGCTCGAGGCCATCACGGCCATGGAAAGCCAATCCAGCGAAGAGGACCACGAGCATGACTGAACAGGGTGAATCCGATCGAATCGAGCAACTCATACGAGCCTTGCACGACGAAAACGAAGCGTTGCGTGAGCATGCCATCGCGAGCCTCGGCCAGACCGGCCCACAGGCACTTCCCCGGTTGATCGATCTGATGGCCGATGAAGATGTGGTGATTCGGGAGGCGGCGACCAGTGCGGTCGTGCGGATAGGCCCCTCCGTCGTCGACCCGATGATCGACGCTTTGCAAGATGATTCCTGGGCGATCCGAGAACAGGCCGCCTCGGCACTCGGCAAGTTACGGGACAAGCGCGCCGTCGATCCGCTCGTCCGAGCGATTAAGGATCGAGACGGCGCGGTGCGGACGGCGGCCGTCTGGGCGCTTGAGCGGATCGGCGATCCCCAAGCAGTGCCTGGGCTCATCGAAGCACTCATGGACAGCGCCCTGCGCGAGGACGCGGCTCGGGTGTTGAAGAAGATCGGCGACGTGCGGGCGGTCGAGGCGCTGATCGACGGTCTCCTAGGCTCCAATTGGATGGTTCGCCGCCATGCGGCAGAGGCGCTGGGCAGGATCGGCGATCGCCGAGGAGTCAGCCCATTGATCGACTCGCTGAAAGATGAGGACTGGCTGGTCAGACGCAATGCCGCCGAATCACTCGCGCGCCTCGGCGCAAAAGAAGCCATTCAGCCTCTGCTGACGCTACGCGAAGACGAGAATACCATGGTTCAGGAAACCGTTGAGGCCGTGCTGGCCAGTCTCGGCTGGACACCCGAACCGCAAAACTCAAACCAATAGAGGATACATACCCATGGCGGATGAAGCCCCGAAGTTGATTCAGATCGCTCCGAAAGGGGGAGAGAAGAAAGACGGTTTCAACTTGGTGACAGAGCGTGTGGTGGCGATCAACCCTGAGAGCAGGCAGCTCGAAGTCGAACTCCTGGCTTATGACGGCAAGACGGTCGTGTTGGACGTGGACGAGGAGACACTGGAGGACCTCAAAAAGATCAAGGTGGGAGACGGCGCCACGATCCGAGTGGTGGAAGAAAACGGCAAGCGGGTCGCGAAGAGTTTTAAGGTTCGTCCCAAAGATCCAAACGCCGCCAAGGCCGACGCCATGTTGCTCGACCTGAGAGATACGCACTGGCTGAATCGGAAATACGCGGCGGAGGTCTTGGGCGAGTTGAAAGATCCCCGCGCCGTCGATCCCTTGGTGGCGGCGTTGAACGACGAAGTCGGTGACGTGCGGCAACGGGCCTATGATTCGTTGATCAAACTCGGTGGCCCCTCCGTACCCTCGCTCATTCCGCTCCTGGTGTCCGAAGAGGACGAAATTCGTCAATCCGCAACCGAAATTCTTCGGAAGATCGGCAAACCGGCCGTCGAACCGCTGGCCACGGCATTGACCGACGCCGATGACCGATTGAAGACTCGAATCATGAAGGTGCTGGATCGAATGGGGTACAAGCCGAAAACCAAAGAGCAGCCTAAGGCCGAGTTGCCGAGGCTGGCCTAACCAACCCAAAACCCACAGGCTGGTCAAAAAGGCCGTCCAGCAAGGCCGCAGCGAGCGAAGAGGTGAGGCGTACGCTTCGGTATGTTGAACCTCTGAGTGATGCGAGAACGCAGCTGGCGGACTTTTTCATCAGCCTGTTAGGGAGTCTGCGCCGCACGCCCCACCGATACATGTTTGAAGCCGGCAGCCGCGACGCGTTCGGGATCATAGACGTTTCGGAGATCAAGCAAGACGGGAACCCGCATGACAGACTTCAGCTTTTCAAAATCCAGGTTTCGAAACACATTCCACTCGGTCATAATCATCAGAGCATCAGCTCCTTCGGCTGCATGGTAGGTGTCTCGACAAGGCTGGAGTTCAGGCAACATCCGACAAGCTTCCATAAGCGCCTCTGGATCGTATGCCCGGATGCTTGCACCATCGGCGAGGAGTACTCGACCGATCGCCAAAGCCGGGGCTTCTCTGAGATCGTTGGTGTTCGGCTTGAACGAGAGGCCGAGCATCGCCAGCGTCTTTCCTTTCACTCCCCCCAACGCCTCCCGGATCTTCTCGATCATCCGTCCTCGTTGACTGTCGTTCACTCGTGAGGCGGCGGAGGCAATCTGCATGGGATAGCCATGGCGCTCGCCGGTCTGGATGAGCGCGGCGAGATCCTTGGGAAAGCAAGATCCTCCGAAACCCGGACCCGCATGAAGGAACTTCGCCCCGATTCGATGATCCAGCCCCATGCCCTTCGCCACCATTTGGACATTGGCCCCGACTTTTTCGCAAAGATTGGCGATCTCGTTGATAAACGAAATCTTGGTGGCCAAGAACGCATTGGACGCGTACTTGATGAGCTCGGCAGTTGGAACATCCGTCACGACAATCGGTGTTTCGATCAGATAGAGTGGACGATAGAGATCCTTCATGATGGCGATCGCCTGATCGCTGTCCGCCCCGATCACGACGCGATTGGGTCGCATGAAGTCCTCGATGGCCGACCCCTCTCGGAGAAATTCCGGGTTCGACACCATATCGAACCGAAAGGCATTCGTCTGAGCGTTGGTGATGACCTCACGAAGTGTTGAGCCGGTGCCTACGGGGACTGTAGACTTGGTCACGATAACCTTGTATCCGGTCATATGACGCGCAATCCCTTTACCCACCTCTTCGACATACGAGAGGTCGGCAGAGCCGTCACCCCTCGGCGGTGTCCCAACGGCAATAAAGATGACGAGAGCCTTATCGACAGCCTTGGCGATGTCCGTGGTAAAACTCAACCTGCCTTCCCTGACCCCTTTGGTGACCAATTCCCCAAGCCCCGGCTCATAAAACGGGATCTCGCCCTTCTCAAGCTTCTCGATTCTTCGGCTGTCGCTGTCCATGCAGGTGACGTGGACGCCGAACTCGGCAAAACATGCTCCAGTGACGAGTCCGACGTAACCGCTTCCTATTACACTGATGTGCATGAGCCCTCCTCATCGCCTAGGTAATTTGTCCGAAAGTATAGCAACCTGAATCCTGTCCGGCAACGAATTCCAGGATCGCTTGTAGCCATTGCGTGCCCCGGTTTCATTGACTCTCGGAAAATATGGTGAGTACAATCCAACGCCGTTTGAGACCTGACAAGGAGCCCTCCCCTCCCTTCAATCAATGACCGCTCATCCTCCACGAATTCCCCGCTGGTTTTTGCTTTTGACCGCCCTCGTGACCGGTGCGGTGGTGATGGCATTGGAAATCCTCGGCAGTCGGCTGTTGGCCCCCGTATTTGGAAGTTCGTTGTTTGTCTGGGGCGCGTTGATCGGCGTCATCCTGGCTGCCATGAGCAGCGGGTACGCATTTGGTGGGTGGGTCTCCGATCGTTATACCGGTGGTCGTGTGTTGGCAGCTTTGCTTTTGTTTTCAGGAGGCTGGACGTTTCTCGTCGCCTGGGGGAACCAACCCATTTTGCTTGAGATCGAGAAGATGGTGCAAGACCCTCGCTGGGGGCCTTGCCTTGCCGCAACCGCACTGCTCGCTCCCTCCGCGTTCGGGCTCAGCGGCGTCCTGCCAGCCATGTTGCGCTTGGCGGTAGCGGACATGGAACATCTTGGTCGACAGACGGGCCGTATGATCGCCTTGTCGACCGTCGGAAGTCTAGTGGGCACCTGGGGCACTGCATTCTTTCTCTTATCGTGGCTCGGAAGCCGATCGTTGATGGCCTGGCTGGGTGGCATTCAGGTCGGACTGGGGATTCTATGGCTGATGAAAGGAACATCGGCTCGCCCATCGGTATTACTGATGACCTTTAGCTCCGTCGCTCTGCTGGGAACTATGGCTCTCAACCCGCTCCAACGACTGAAGACCCCCGTCTATCAAGAGGAAAGTCCGTACCAACAAGTCCGTATTCGCGAAGATGATCTCTTCCGGTATCTCGTGTTGGATCGTACGTTTCACGCCACCATGTGGAAAGCCGACCCCATGTATCTCTTCCTCCCCTACAGCCAAATGATGGTGTCATCGCTGGCGCTGGTGGCCGAACCGAAGCGCGGCCTCATTCTCGGTCATGGGGGCGGTTCGTTGGCGAAGTGGTTGGCCAGGCACTGGCCTGCGTTGGAGCTGGATATCGTGGAATTCGACCCGGTCGTTGTCCGAATGGCCGAGGAGTATTTTGATTATCGCCCACCGGCCGATCATCACGTTTTTGTGAAGGACGGTCGAGCCTTTCTCAACGCGACGGATCACACATACGACGTCATCTGGATCGATGCGTTCGCGCGGGACATGATCCCTTTTCACCTCACCACGGCGGAATTTTACTCCTTAGTACGAACGCACCTGAACCCGGAGGGAATCGTCGCGGTCAATCTAGCGTCGTCCGGCAAAGAAGGTGATCTGGCTCGAGCCGCAGCGGTCGTCCAAACCATGCGTCAGGCCTTTCCGGTCCTCACCACATTCGCCGTCGAGGGGCCGTGGAAGACAGGAATGACCCCGGCGAAGAATCTGATCTTCTTTGGAGGCCGTCTCATTGAGCACGAATCGCCGGACAGTCTCATGGCGAAGATCACGGACATGGCGATGAATCAGCGCCTACCGATGGAAGCGATCGCGCTGTTGAATACTCGTCGGACCGAGCCCTGGCCACCCGGCGTCGTCTTGAGCGACGATTTCGCCCCCTACGATCTGCTCCTTGGAAGGGAACGCTCACGGTTGGTGGAATGATGAAGGCGCGAGGGTGGCTGCACAATGAGGATCACCGGAAGCGATAGGTCCACTTGCCTTTTAGTCGAAATGCGTTGATTCCCTGAGCGATTCAGCGTATCAAACTAAGCAAGCTCTACTTACACGATCAGAGCCGACGTAATCGAACAGAGGGTTTGAAACCATTTGCCCTTCTCCATAATGCCGCAGGTGTGGCAATGGGATATCAGCTCGAAAATTGGGAAGTGTCTTTCGAGGAAAAGCTAGAAAGCCTCGACGCTCCCACTCGACACAAAGCTGGCGCATTATTACCTCTTATACCGGATCGCGAAGAATGGACCAGGTTTGTGGCAACCCTACAATCAGAGTGGGGTGCTTGGGAGCATGACCTCAGTAGATATCCTGCATGCTTAGTCGTCCTTTACGGAGGCCTGGCTTTCTATGAATACGATGAACGCGTGTTTTGGCGTCATTTCGCCAAAGCAATAGGCAAGCACTCAATTCCCCCGAATCATCAGGTTGAAATCAACCAATCATTTTCACAGATAGCCGAACGTCTTGGCTTTAAAATTCTCCACAAGGTTACACACCGAACAGTCCATCTCCTTCAACTCGATCTTCCCGTCGAAGACAGCAGAACCTCCTATGTCAGCTCAGCAGTTTATCAGGTCGGTATCCCTCTCTCCTTCTGGGATGGTTTCCTAGAAATATGTGAGTGGGCCTCATGGCAAAACAGTTGGAGCGCTCTCAGCGACGAGGATTGGGCGCAGGTTGTTGAGAAGCGGATGGGTGGTCAAACCAGACTGAAGAAGTTTCTGATCGATAACCGAGAAACCACCACCGCCCTCATTAAAGAGCTTCTGGAAGCAAGGGAAATTCTGTCAGCTGACCCAAATCTCTCCTTATCAGATCTGTCTCAGGCCTGTTTCCTTCGGAAAGAGTACTTTGACGAGGTGCCTGAAACAGCCGAGTTTCTTCGTCCGAAAGATCCGGAGTCCCTTCTCCGTGATCGTGGACAGCTCGTATGGAGTGATGACCACATCCGCCTGCGGCTACCAGGAGTGGCAGCAGATAAGTTGCCAGCCACCTGGCGCGTCGATAAGAAAATTCAATCCGCCGCAACAACCCCGCGTGAGCTGATTCTGGATTCTTCCGCCTTCCAACCCTTGGTAAACCTGAGGCTGGTCTCGGGCATTCATGCAGAGATCAAGAGCTCCAGGGTATTAAGCCGTGGGGACTCTTTGATCTAGACAGCGGAGGGCGACTTGTTAGCTCAGTCCGTGAACAGCTTCCATTGCACAGCTACATACTGGTCTCTCCCCAAAAGATCGAACTCATTGACCGTAAGGGATTCGAAGAAACGGACAATCCTGCCAATGACCCGTTTCAATTAGCCGATGGCATGGTTTGTTTCGTCACATATCTTTGGCCGAATAGAAAGTTTGCCGAACTGTCCTTAGCTGATGGGGAGCATGTAAGAAAGCTTCGGTTCCGCCCCTATTCGAGAATTGAATCTCGCTTCTTCGTGGGCAGAGCGCACAGAGCTGCAAACTTCGATCGCATCGCTCCGGACAAGCTTAAGATAGAACACCTTCCTGTCTTATGTCTCGCAATGCCATTCGGATATTTCGAAGATGTCCAAACCGCATTGAACGAGAAGTTTCGTGTCTTAGTCGATGACCAGCCTGCTTTCGGGAAATGGGAAAAGAGTGAGGCGCAGTTGAGCGAGGAGCGAGAATACTTTGTCTGGAATTGGCACAAGCGTCCATTGCTTCAAAAGAAGCGGTCCGGGATTTTGAAGAGTTTCAAAGAACTCGATCATTATCTCGGTTCGCCCGATCTTAAAGGCGACAGGGTCTTATCAATCCAATCACCGGAGTTTTCAGTCACCTATAACGTCTATTTGGACCACCCGAAGCACGGAATGGATGAGTGTTGGAAAGAGCTTCCCGGCGCCTTTCTTCCCTGGTTCCTTCTGTGTCAATCGCACGAAGGGATGAAATGGGATGATCTGATGCTGGCTCATGAGATCATCGCGCCTGCTCTTCGGCTTTCGGCTTACCTGCTTCGAAAGTGCGAGAAGGAAGGCCTGCTCATCCAAAAAGGACGACGCTGGATAATCGCCGAGTCTCGTGCAACATTGTCCACCATCAAAGGTGATGAGTACCTGCTCCAATATTGTGGCAATCCTTCAATCTTGTGGGGATTATACCGGCGCATGTCTTATATATCTGGGTGCAGACTTCCTATGATAAAAGTCATAAACAGGCGAGGTGAAATCCCCTACCTTCAGACAATCTGGGATCACAATTGGAAATCACCCATTGAGGACTACTTGCGAAAGAAAGGCGTATCTATAAGGCATTCGCTATGGAATCATTAACCGCTCGTTTTCACAAGGAAGTGTTCCTGCCCTATCTTGAGCTCCTTAAGGCGCAGTACCGGATTCATCCAGCATTCCAACATGCCCGGCAGATATGGGAGGCAAAACTCACTGAGCAGGAGTTGGTCAACGGACCCTATCTAGAAAAGGCACACATTTATGCACCTGGGGAGCCTTTCGAATCGCTCCCACTCCACACAAGCACGGTCAAGACGATTCGAAGCTTTCGGTCAAACTTATGGAAACACCAAACTGACGCGCTGAAACTACTCTTGACCGGAAACAATGCAGTAATTGCAACAGGCACAAGCAGCGGCAAAACGCTATGCTATCAAATCCCTATTCTGGACGACTTAATCCGCAATCCATCGGAAGGGCTTCGGGCCGTCATCATCTATCCTCTCAATGCCCTGGTGAATGATCAACTTGCTGAATGGGAGCGGATTCTTCAAGGCCATCCACAGATCACCTTTGCCCGCTTCACCGGCCAAACCCCTGATTCGCAGCTTGAGTATGTATCACGCCTCAGGGACAGCTTTCGCAGGCAACTTGGGGATGAAAAGTTCACCCGGCAACAACTAGATCAGGAGGTAGAGCGCCGCGTACAGCAGCAGATCAAAGCAGACTCTCCTAATAGACTCAACCATCGCGTGGCTATCCGTGCTAACCCGCCGAACATTCTCATCACGAATTTTTCAATGCTGGAGTATCTTCTTGAGCGTCCTGTTGACGCACCGATCTTTGAGAACACGCGTCTCAAATTCTTGGTTTTGGATGAAGCTCATGCCTACCGAGGTGTTCAGGCCACTGAGATTGCCTTCTTGATTCGGCGGCTTAAAGATCGGCTGGCTTTGGAGAAACTCACGTGCGTTGCGACATCGGCAACTCTTGGGGAAAAGGGCAACACAGACAGCAGAAGGAAAGTGCGGCAGTTTGCGGGCGATCTGTTTCACGAACCGTTTGGGGACAATAACCCCATTTACGGAGAGGCTATGGAACCGGTCCTAGCTAAACCTTCGTTTAGGCCAACTCCAGGCCAGTACACTCAAGTGGCCGAGGTATTGCGAAACAATCCCGCGACAGACGTACGACCAGTGTTTGGGGTCACACTTCCAGAGAAGCAGCTGGCCGATTTACTCGCTCATGACGAAAACCTCTATCGCCTTCGGGCGACATTAACAACAGCGACTCGCCTCGACAAGGCTGTAGCAACGCTGTGGCCAGATGACTCAAAAGCTGAGGGTGGCCTGCAGGCTCTTTTGCAGATTGTCGGATTGGCCCAAAAGAACGCCTCGCATGATGATCTGTTTCCCACACGGTTACATTATTTCGTCAGGGCACAGGACGGGTTGCATGTTTGCCTTCACAAGGAGTGTCCTGATCGGCGTGGCAAGGAGGCTGCCTTTTTCGTGTCGAGACAAACTGCCTCTGATGTTCCAGAGGGCAACTGTCCAGCTTGCTATCGCACGAACAGGACGTCGAAGCTGGTCGAAGTTGTGACCTGCCGAAAGTGCGGCTATCTGTTCGGTGCCTTGCAGGATTTAGGACCCCGACACGCTCAAAACCCAGACAGCGAAGGAGATAGATCGGAAATCGATTTTGATTCCTTCAGCACAGAACTCGGTTGGGCGTCAGATTCCTACTGGGCGTATTTCAGCGTGGAGGAGGAATTACCATATCCCTCTCAACCGAAGCTTGACGAAGAGGAGGAAGATCAGACCGACCTCTTTCTTAACCCAGCTCGTCTGAACTGGTGCGTCTTATGCGGAAAAAGGAACGACAAAGGTGCTGGAGACACATGTGGGTGCCTCCAGCCGCACCTGAGAGAGATCAAAGTCTTCCATCGGCAGTGCCCTCACTCAGGAAAGCCAAAGGACCGTGACAACTTGACCAACCCAGAGAAGAGGCCCTTAACGTCCTGCCCCAATTGTGGTGCTCGGAACAGCTCAGGGCTAGAACCGCTGCGGCGATTTCAAGAATCTGACGACGAAACTGGAATCGCGCTCGCCATTCCCCTTGCTCACTTCCAAGTCACCCCTCGCAACGACCAGGCGAGACTACCTCGGAAGCTGTTGTGCTTTACGGATAATCGCCAACGTGCCGCAGCGTTCCCGTCTTTGCTTGAAGAGGAAACCTTTTCGCACGACATGGGTCGCCACATTGTTAGGATCGTCTGGGAAGGCGGTCGGCCTGTGGATCTGGTCAAACTTGGTGAGCAGCTAGCCGAAGTCTCTGACTCATCCTCCGACAAGTTTGACCCCGATTTCTTCCTGCCTGTATCCCGTTTCCCCGATGAAGAACTCGATGCAAAAGGAAAGCGTGATCTCTGGGTAGCGGAAACTTTTGCCTATTTTGGCATCCCTGATTCAGCTCGGGAATCGGCTGAAGATTTGGGACTTGTCGCAGTGGAGTACCGCCTTAAGGACAATGAAAGGGCTGCCTTTCAACGGGTGCTCGGTATAGCAGACCTCAGTTTCTCAGATGCCGATGCAGCTCTGCAAACCTTAGCTGCATTTATGCGCCATAGGAAGGCCTTTACGCTACCTAAGGGGCGTGTCGAACCTCATGCACTAGCCTTCGGACGAATCTCCGCTGATATTGGTTTCGTTAAGCGGAGAGAAGGGATTAGAAATACTGAAGGCTGGCTCCCCCATAAGAACAAGGATGGTAGCTATCGACATAACGTCATTACAGACTTTCTGAGACGCTTGTTCGGCCTCACACCGGAACAGACACTGTCTTTAGCGGAGCGAATCTGGGACTACTTAGCCGATAGGTCCTTGGCCGTATTGCACGAAGAAAAAGGAAATTGGAAGTTAGATCACGAGCGTCTGTTCGTCACGAAACCAGCATGGCGCTATGTGTGCAGCCGATGTGGAATTATTACCCCATATTCGGCTTGCCAAGTTTGTCCCCGAAAAGAGTGCGAAGGCAAATTAGAGCATCGCCCCTTTGACCCGACACAAGCCAATATCATTGCTCGCTGGGTTGCAGGAACCCATACTTCCAGGTTCACGACCCTCAAATCTGAAGAGCATACGGCGCAGATAAACAAGGACGTTGCCAAAATAATAGAGGAAGACTTTCGCGCTGCAGGAGTGAACCTGCTCAGCAGCACCACGACCTTCGAGATGGGAATCAATATTGGCGATTTGCAAAAGATCCTCCTGCGCAACGCTCCTCCCACCAGCGCCAATTATGTCCAACGAGTCGGCCGCTCAGGTCGCGGAGAGGACAAGAATGCTATTTGTGTAACACTTTGTCGACGGACCAAATATGATGCCGATGCCTGGATCAATCCGCCCAGACTCATGTCGGGCGAAGTTCATCCACCTACCGTCTTTACGAAAAACCCCGTCATCGCACGGCGGCATTTTAATGCGACAGTCTTCGCACAGTTTTTGAGGGCCAAAATCAAAGACGAAGGAGTCCTTGGTGATATTCAACAAAGTATCAGGTTGGAAGGCTTTCTTCCCTTGGATTCGAGGAAGGGTATTCCTCCCAAATGGCTCAAGCTTCCATCACCTGACATATTCCTGGATTTCCGGGAATGGCTCAGTGGCCAAAGCGAAGCGAGCGTTTTCCAGACGACACCAGGGCGCTCCATAGTGACCGCCATTGAGGGATTTGAGAATGGAAGAATGGTTGCGTTTGAATCCTACAAGACTGTTCTCGACGCAATTGCCAGCGAGTTGCGAGCCTTGATGACCGAACGAGAGAAACTCTTCGGAGAGGGCGGAAGTACCTACGAAATCGAAAAAGCTATCAAAGATGTATTAGACAGCAACGTCATCGACATGCTGGCAAAGCGGGGATTTCTCCCGCGGTATGCGTTCCCTTTGGATCTAGTGACCTTGGAAACTGGCTGGTCGCGCTGGTCTCGAGATGTTGATGTAGAACTAAGCCGAGACCGTAGTCTTGTCATTGCCGAGTTTGCGCCGGGAGCTCAAGTGATCGCCCACAAAAAAGTCTTTACCAGCGCAGGATTGTATGTTGTCAGCAAGACGGACGAGCCTCAACGTCTATGGTTCTCCAAGTGCCGGGGATGCGAGCAGATCAGAACAGGTGCCACTGTCGATCAGCTTGCAGTGGAGTGCGCCGTCTGCCATCAGGCAATCACGAGGCAAGACATTAGGCCTTTTGTTAAGCCGGAGGCATTCAGTGTGAGAATCGAAAAAGGAGCTAAAGGTGTAGCCAGGCATCGAAGAGGCACGCTCGTTCGCCAGCGACAATCCCTCACCCATTTTATTGATTATGTTGAACCTGACAGCCTTCATGACTTTGGTCTTTTTCGTGTTGCTCTAAAAGAAAAGGGAAGACTGTTTCGTTACAACCTCGGCCCAGGAAATAAAGGTTTCACGTTGTGTCCAAGGTGTGGCTGTAGTGAACCCCTAAGTGCATTTAAGGTCGACAAAAGGCACAGAAAACTGCGAGTTCTTTCTGGTTCCATTCAATGCGAGAACGACTCATTGTGGGGGAACTCCAACAAGCCTTTAGCGTTTGGCCACGAGTTCGAAACTTTCTCCCTCATAGCTCGTCCCGTCACTGCAGTTTCGTCCATTGAATCACTGGCCTTTGCCCTACAAAAGGGGTTATGTCGCCAGCTAGAACTCGAATCAACCGATATTGGTGTCTCATGGCGATGGGTGGCGAAACGCAGTGACGGCGCAGGAGCAGAGGTGATTCTCTATGACCGTACTCCGGGAGGTGCGGGGTTTGTAAAAGAAGGGTTCGACAATTGGCAAGCAGTGGTGAAGAAAGCTCTTGAAATCTGTGCCGATTGCGACTGTGAGAAGGCTTGCTACGAATGCCTAAAGGACTATAGCAACCAGAGTTACCATGACAAATTGGACCGCGTCTCAGTTACAGCGCTACTGGGAGGATAAGATTTCGGAGTGGCGTGCTGATTAGCACATGTCGTCGAAATTTCGAATGGGCTGCTCAAGTCTTGCCGAGTGGCGCATCAAGGTTCAGCAAGGTAGCTGAACTGGTGGCATTCTAGCTTCCTCACTCGATTAACAAAATGGATCTCGGGCTCTATTCGTTGGGATGCTGAGCAGGTAGTGGGACTCCCTGTTCATGGCAGCCGCTCCAGGTGTGAATGCTTTGGTCGCCGACCTCGACAAGAAGCCGAAGCGCCTCGGCGATCTCCGCCTGTCTTTTTAGGAAATACCGGGCGGAGGAACCCTTCTTCTTGCCGATCCTCACGGTGAGAATGCGGGCATCTCGTAGCGCAAAGACATCTTCGTCGGTTTCGTCGTCTCCCACATAGAGAGCCGTGCTACAGTCAAGTCGGCGCATGTACTCCAGCAACGCTGTACCTTTGTGCGACGCCGTCGGCGGCATTACGTTGACGACTGATTTTCCAAGGACAATGCGAGGAGGAGGAGACAATTCGGCAACGATTCGAGAGATCAGCGCCCGCGCCTCGTCTCGTTGATCCGCGGTTCGATAATGGAATGAGAGCGAATAGGATTTATTCTCGATGACCACACCACTTCGAGTCAGCTCATCCTGAAATCGCTCGTTGACCAATTGCAGCCATCCGGAACTGGTCTCTCGGACTTGCTGCATATCCTCTCGACGTGTATGAGGACCTTCTGAACCATGGTTCCCGATCAAGTGGGGCACGGCGGTCCCGACACGTGAGCGCAAGTCCTCCACGGAGCGTCCCGAGATGATGGCGGTGGGCGCGCGATTCGCGAGTTTCTCGAGCCAGAAACGGATGGGTCGAGCCAGCCTGGCGGCCTGATGATCTCGGACAATTTTCGCCAAGGTCCCGTCAAAATCAAATGCATACAGAGAACGACTCTTCAGGAGCGCTCCAAGATCACTTTTTCCTTCTTCAGCTAATAAATAGTCCATCGTCCGTCCATCAACTCAACAGGCTCGGACGCCGCACCTGTTTCATGACTCGCTCTTTTTGTCTCATGCGGGCCGCATCGATGAGCATACGACCGGCCCAGCGATACACGTTGAACTCCTGGATCAGGCCGCGCATGCTCTGCATCCTGGCCCGCTGTTCCACCTTCGGCATCGTCAGGCCAAGGTGGAGCGCAGCCGCAAATTGATCGATGTCGTAGGGATTGATCACAACCGCCTCCGTCAGTTCACGCGCGGCTCCGGTGAATTGACTCAGAATCAACACTCCCTGCTCGTCGTCCCTGGCGCCGACAAACTCTTTGGCGACCAAATTCATGCCGTCATGGAGACTGCTGACCACGCACAGGTCCGCTCCGCGGTAACATTCACAGACCTGAGACGCCTCGTGATGTTGAATCCGCAAGCAGATTGGTTCATAACCGTCCCGCCCAAACCGCTTGTTGATCTGCTCGGCCAATGTAGAGACCTGATCGGTAAAATGGTGGTACTGCTCGATCATGGAACGGCTGGGAGCGGCGATCTGCAGAAATGTAAACTTCCCGATCCATTCGGGCTGGAGTTCCAACAACCGTTCCACCGCCATGAACCGTTCCAGGATCCCCTTGGTATAATCCAGACGTTCCACTCCAAGGCCGACCAGGCGATCGGGGGACATCCCGTATAACTCTCGAAGTCTGGTCCGGCATTCCGAAACCGACCGTTGGTCATGGAGCCATTGCAACGGCCACTCGATGGAAATCGGATAAGGATTGACCGCCGTCATCTTGCCCCCATAGGAGACCGTTGAACTGTTTCGATCGATCCGCGCCTCGAGCAACCGATCGACACTGTCGATGAAATTGTTGCAATGAACTCTGGTGTGGAATCCCAGAATACTGCTTCCGAGCAGTCCTTCCAGAATTTCTTCGCGCCAAGGGCAGATGCCGAAGCTTTCCGCGTTCGGCCATGGAATGTGCCAGAACATGATGATCGTCGCGGTCGGCAATTTATCTCGAATCAGCTTCGGAAGCAGCGCAAAATGGTAATCCTGAACGAGAACGACCGGATTGTCGCTGGTGGCCTCCTCATAGACGGCCTGAGCAAACCGCTCGTTGATGGCCACATAGTATTTCCAATCCGATGAACGAAACGTGGGCCGGACATGGGCGATATGGCAGAGAGGCCACAATCCCTCGTTGGCAAATCCGTAATAGTACCCGGCCTCTTCTTCCCCGGTGAGCCACACCCGGCGAATTTCATACGTGGGATTCGACGGCGGCACGCCGACATGGTCTCGATTGTCCACCACTTCCCGGTCCGCGGTTCCGTTCCCATGCGCAACCCATATGCCGGAGCAGGCGCGCATCACCGGCTCGAGCGCCGACACGAGCCCGCTCGCCGGAACCTGTACGACGATGTTTCGATCCTTCCAAAAGTGAGCATAGGGCTGCCGGTTGGACACAATCAACACCTGGTCGCCCGCGAGTTGCTCGTGAAGGATCGTCTTGAGGCTGGCCGGAGTCCACGAAATTTGGCTCTCATCACGCATGCGGCGATCAGATTCTAGAGCCTGCACCAACGAGCGCAAGTCCTTCGCCAACGGTTGGAGTTCCGGCGCGTGCTGCTCCTGCGTTAACGGGGTCAGAAGCCTTTCACCCTTCAACATGGCCCGAACCCCGGCCACCCATCCTTTCCAACTGAAATGAGCGACCAACACGGTGACCAGCGAGATGACGGCCGTCAGCCCTGCGAACAGATAGAAGACGTACCATTTTGTATCGCTGCTCCGTTGTTGAATAAAACTCATGTCGTGAATGAGCAGAAGACGGCCCAGCCTGCGCCCGTTAGATTCGATCGAGGCTGACGTGATATGGAGCGGCCCGCTACTGAATGATCGAACGGTGGACGAGTCGGATGCAAGGTCGAGTGTCTCTTTACAGGTGACATCCTGCGGGTAGGCCTGGGTTTCATAGAGCAGATGCTGGTCGAGATCACAAAATCCCAGGGCGTACAATCGTTCATCCTGAAGAATGTGTGTGAAATAGGCAAGAATCTTGTCCTTTGAATTGGTTACTAAAAGGTCCGCGAGCGGCGCCTCCATCGTATTGATCATGAGTTTTGACCGCATGTCGAGGTCCCGGACGAACCATTTCAATTGAAACGAGTCGACGAGCGGGATCACCCCGTACGCGATCACTCCCAACACGATCGCCAACGGGAGAACGAACCGACGTGAGAGTTGCAAGAGTCTCATGGAAACAAGGTAGTTTACTTTCACGGAGAAATCAAATGAGGTCGTCCTGAATGCCCAGCTGGGTAACTTCCCACAGGCCTACTCACACGTCGGCTCGATCAACGCGACCTTCGCCGTCAGTCCTCCATGGAGCGACGTGCTGTAGGACTCGTCCCATCGGCGAGCAGTCGATCCTTTTTCGCTGCGTCTCGGAAAACCTCATCATCTTTGTATAGAAGCCACCTTCCGTTTCTTTGAGAAACGGCTATTTCTGCAAGCAGTCCAGGAAGGATTCGATAGCTCATGACGCAGTTGAAAGTCCGGCAAACGAGTAGCCGTTGTTCATGAAATCACATGAAATCACCGGAGGTGTTCTCTCCCGTCGCCTGGAACCATCGGATAGTTCCAGGTCAAACTGGTAAGATAACTGAAGGTTTTTATCCGCTGGCCTCAATTACGAAGAAACGATGAAGAGACCAGCGGTATGCATGAAGTGCGGTTTGGTGGAGGCGAGGGGGACCCTACCATGGTTGCCGTCGATGCTGCGCTTTGAATGACGCAGGGTTGCGGTCGCGGCCTAGAACGAATGCAATCAATTGTGACCCTAGACCGCTGATGTATGCGCAAGTGTTCCTGATTTTCATCGTTCTCTTCCTTCGGCCACGTCTTGGGTTGGTTTGGCAAAGGACTTTGCCGACCGTCCGGCATCCCGGATGATTTCTTCTCCCTTGTCATAATATTCTCTGCCTCGCTCCACTGCGGTATCCCATGCCTCTTGCCCCTTCTCAAACAGATCATCCTTCGCGCGATTGGCGTAGTTGCTTAATCTGCCGCGCAGCTCTGTACCGTGTTGAGGAGCAAAGAGCAGGGCAACACCGGCTCCGATCAATGCTCCAGCCACAAAAGCTATAACTTTCTCATCGCTAAGATTTCCGCTGCGCATAATATCGTTCTCCTCCAGTGTCTCAAGAAGGTGGAGCTAGCTCGTGGAATCATAGCGAAGGCTAGGAGGAGTTCCATACTAGGAAAAAACATAGGGGAAGACAATAGAGCGCAGAGCCGCTTGCGGGCACAGTGGAGGGCAATGCAGAGACGGCAGAGCCCTCCATCGGCCCAGTTCAGAGCAACCTATCAAATGTGCGGTGATTCTCTATGCTGCAAGGTCGATTTTGTTACTCGCCTCCGATGTAGTACTTGTTTGAGAAGATCCGGTTGCTGAAGGGTCAGGCTGCGGATTCCCCTGATGATGGTGATGATGTTTGTGTCGTCCTGCCTGTAAGGTGGCGAAGGCATTCTGAGCCGCCGGGAGATCATTTTGATAAGGAGACCCGGAACTCAGATTGTTGATCGGTGTGCTCATCGTGATTGAGATGTGACGAGTGAAATTGCGAATCTCTTCTGTCCGACAATGAAGCTCCCCGCAGCAAGCTGCGGGGTATCACAGAACTAAAACATTCGGAGCTGCCGGAGATCGTCGTGAGGCTGCCCTTGCCGCTGCACATACCGTTCGACGGTCTGCCAGTTTGCCCGTT
>JAICWG010000217.1 GCA_025934915.1 Nitrospira sp. | reverse complement strand
GATCTGCGGGCATGGTTGAACACACGCAAGACCGAAGCCGTCATCCACAACAAGAAAGACCGCATTACCCCCTCTCTCCATTCAAGAAACGCCGCTATCGCCAGCGCAATACAATCGAACGCCTGTTCTGCCGCCTGAAAGATGCACCCCGCATCGCCACGCGGTACGACAAATCCGCCAAAACCTACCTCAACGCCATCTGCCTGATCTCTATCGTCTACTGGTGGCTCAATTGAGTTTGGACCCTAAGAGAATCAGCACACATACCTGCATTCTAATTGCGCTTATATGGGCCATGAAGTTATCCCCTTTTTCAGCCTTTTCTCCCCATCACTCCGTTGCTCCAGCGGCATTTCAGATCCTACTCAATCCCGTAGGTTATAAGCGATTTGCTGGTCAATCGATGTTCAGGACGTGCCAAGTTGCTATCACACCATCCCATGGCTGGTCGCCTCGGGTGCAGGCGTGAGGCTTACCCATCTTCGTATCAGAGTAAGCCTACTCATCTCTCACTGCCTCTAACTCTACGGGTGCTCAGCAAGATCGATGCTTGACGATTCCGGCTTATGTTCTATTACTAATCAACTATTCTTCTTGGAAATACCCATGCTAATGACTTTTGCTGCAAACCGCTTCGGTTTGACCTGCATCTAATTCGATTCACCATGGCTCCAAGGCATTGTGCTCGGCATATAGTCGCTCAAAGGTTCGCCAGTGCATGCCCTTCGGTTTCATGCCTCTGCCGTTCGCAATACCAGGCTTCCATCCTAACCTCTCTCGGATTCTGTCGGCATGCCATAGGGCTCTACCATCCGGGTTTCGCGCTGGCTGGGATAAATCGAGGGCTGTCAGTCTGTCAGAATACGGTCAAGGTATCACGGCAGGTGGTTGAGTCACGACTATTGGATGCGATTCAAAACGACCTGTTCACCGAGGAGGGGTTCGCCGTTGTCAGACAAGAAGTTGCCAGGCTCCTGGTCGAACGGCGACGCCGTCAGGGACCAGGCCTTACCAAAACCAAGGCTCGGCTGGCGAAAGTGGAGCAGGAGATTGCTCATATGATTGAGGCCCATAAACAGGGTGTCGTCACGTCAAGCACGAAAGCTGAACTGGTGAAAATCGAAGGGGAACAGCAGCAACTAGAGGAAACTCTAGAGCGTACTTAATCTAAAACCAACCAAGTGGCCAATTTCCTGCCGGATACCATCGGCCGGTTCAAGGCTGCCTTGAAGGACTTGACGACAGTGACTCAGCACAACGTCGATAAGGCACGGAGCATCTTGCGAGATTTGATGGGGCAGCAGATCGTTTTGCACCTACGTCGGACGGGTCGAATCGCTATCTGACATCCGAAGTATCCGGTGACTATGCAGGGTTGTATCGACTAGTCACCGGTAAAAATAAACGTGGTGGAGGCGAGGGGAGTTGAACCCCTGTCCGAAGATCGTCAGTGCACTGTGTCTACATGTGTAGCCGACAATTTAAGCTTCGCAGCCATCCACGCCCGTCGGCAGGCTTAGAACAGCCGCTAGCCCAGAAAGTTCTCGTCCTCGGCCGCTGAGCACCGGCTTGGGACCAGCCCGCTGCATCGCGCTCTTCCACCCCCGCGGGCATCAGATGGAAGAACGTCGCAGTTAATTAAGCTGCGAGTGCCAGTTCTTGATTGGCAGTTGCATTTTCTCGGAGGGTTACGAGTCCCCGAGAGCTCGACACGCGACAGTGACCTCAGTATCCCCGTCGAAACCGGTCGCCCCCTTTGTTCAGATTGTTGAAAATGACCACCAGCTGCGTCCTCGCTTCGCTCAACGCCTCAACGTACTGAGAAGTACGCTTCGGCATCTCGCTCGCTGCGACCTTGCTGGACGACCATTTTGAACAACCTGCCACGATGAGACATTAATACTGGCCTGTCCAACTGTCTATAGATGCTCATCATACTGCATAGGTCAATGGGACGCCACTGTCTGCCGCTTCTCGAAAATTGCCGATCACTATTCACTTGAAGTCTCTACTCATCGAGGCTCGGACGGACGAGGTATGGCCCATAGTGGAACGCGAAGAGCAGATACGCTCCACTCCAGCAGAGTGCCGATAGACCAAGTATTGTATAAATGAGGTCCGTGGGGGTCTCGGAATGCGGAGCAACGATTCGCAATAACGCCCCGACGTTGACCAGTAGATAGATTGCCACGGTGAGTCGATCTGCATGGCGTGGTCGCCCCGTGTGGCCGAGGCTCGCGCGGGTCATCACCGCCAACGTCATCGCGCCCATCGCTCCGGTGGTGAGGAAATGAACCGCATTTTCGGAAGAGAAGCCGATTCCTAGAATCGAGGCACCGAGGGCCAGCAAAAACAGTCCGATCCATCCATAACCCACGTGCAGGATCATCACCAACGGTTCGCGCCAGGTTCGCCATCCCCTCCAGCGCAACAAGCGCACCATGCTCGCCAGACCGGCTACGACCAGCATAACTCCTGCCCACGCACTTTCCGGCTGGAGAACCCACGTGATGACTCCCACCAGGACCAGAACGATGGCGGTGCCATCTATTAGAGAAAATACTTCCGGCACCTTCGCAATGTTTCTGTCAGCCAAGAACTCGCGGGTAAAGGTAGGCGTGAGGCGTCCACCGATGATCGTCAGCATCAGTGTCATGACCGATAGCGCTAGGCGTTCGGGTAGATCCGTCGGCACGGCACGCAACGCCGATAGGTGGAAGAGGATATTGGCGCCGGCATAGAAACTGACCAACACACCGATCGGCGTCCTGTCCCAACAACCTGCTGCGATAATCTCTCGCCAGACGTAGACCGCCAGCAAGACCAAAAAGGCTCCGTCGACCACGGCTGAGAACGCAGACCCAACAGCCGTAAGCAATCGTCCTGCCAGCCATACGAGAAACAAGAACAGCAACGGCACGCCTCTCAACGGTATACGGTCGGTCCAGTTGGGCATCGACGTCAGCAAAAATCCCGCAATCAACGCCGGTATGAACCCAAACAGCATCTCATGGACATGCCATTCGCGCGGGGGATAGAGAAACTCCGCTTGCGCCTTCCCAGCAAACAAAGCAATCCAAATGAGGACCGCCAAGCCGGCGAACAGCGCGGCACCCAGAAAGAACGGACGGAATCCATACGACAAGAACGCCGGACCAGCATAGGGCGGAAACGTGGGTTCGTCATCTCTATCGTTCTGAGCCGCAGCCGGCTGGCCGACGATTGGGATTTCTTTAGATGTCATATCTGAAGTGATTCTCGACGGTGAATTAGAACCTTGTCAACTGGTGGTAGACACGAGTGAGACGAGAAGACTTATATTCGGATGGAAGCGAGCCAGGTCGGGAGCGCCGACCTAGCCCGCATTCGAGATCCTTCGTTCGCCTTAATGGCCTGTAACCTCTCGAATCCCCTCTGAGGGCGGCAGGTGTTTGCGAATCAATGACCAGTCCGCCTTGCGACTCGCCGGCGACAGCGCGCTTGGACGCATGACGGACATCGCTCCGCCCTTTTCCGCAGGGGTCATGGTTTCAATCAGCCTCATTGCTTCTGCGAGTGTCAGCCCTTGAAATGGTCGAAGAGTCTCGCGAATAGGCTCCACTTCACGCCGGAGTTCCGGACTTCCCTCCTTTTCAATTGCGCGAAGGACTCGCTGAATCGCGCTCTCCACCGTCTTTGGCAGCACCTGGGAATTGGTAGTCAGCATCCGTTCCAACGTTCTATGATGGGCGAAGGCCTTCACAAGTTCCGCAAAATGCTCAATAATCTCTATGGCCGCCTTCCGCGCCTCGGCATCACGAATAAGCAACATCGCCAGCTCCGGACTATGGCTATAGTAAGTTTGGATCTATCGCCAGCCGACCTGGAGCGGCTTGATCCCCTTATCCCGAAAGGCGCGCAAGCCTTCCAATAGAATTGGGGCGTCTTTTCGTTCCGCAACCGTGACCTTGGATGCCATGCAGCTCAGATCGACAGGCAACGACATCCAGTTGTATTGCATAATATTGTCGGCTTCAGAGCGTGTGGCTCCGCCGAGGTTTCCGGCAAACGAAGTCCAGAATTCCAAGAAATCGTTGTGGACGAATCCCCACATCGACTCTCGGAAGATGGTTGCCAACGAGACCCGATTTCCCGAGTTGGCGTCGGATTCACTGTTCCGCCCACGGTCCTCACTGCTTCCGTTCGTATCATCCGGCTGGTCGAGGAAATCGTTGATGGCAGCCGCTACTCGACCTTCATTACGCTCACCAATGCGGTTGCCGGCGTCGGCGAATTGTTCGATTTCCCGGCCGCCGTCGTTTTGGACCGTGCAAGCCGGCCATTCGCCGGCGCTCTCCGTGTTGCCTTCATGCCAGTTGTACATGCCGTCCGGACAAACGGAGAGCATGAAACCCGTCCCCCACCCTTCGCTGTACGCTAGCCCAGGGTCCTGCGAATCGTCGTCGAAACCATGAGCCCCTCCGGGACTGATGCTTGTGCCGCCGAACGCCTTATGCATTAACGCATGTCCGTATTCATGAAGAATGGTGTCAGGACCGTCGTTATCGGCTGTGTCGATGTTCACTGTTTCAACGGAGGGCGAGAAAAAGCTGCCGGAGGTCGGATACCGTGTCTCAATCATCCCAGGGTCCTGGCCGCCGGTGGTCGTAATGTGACTCCAACCAAGATTGAAGACGGCGAACACCTGCATGGCTTCCGGATCGGTGCTTCCCGTTTCATTCCCGAAATCGACCACGGCGCCGTCCGACAGGTCATCGTGTACTGCGGATTGCCAGATATAATCATCTCCGCCACCGTCCCGCACATTCCACCGGGTATTGCCGAGATGGAATTCATAATAAATGTCGCGGCCGTTCTGTAAGAACCCATCATCGTTATTCACCGTAAACGACCAATTGCCGTTCCAGTCGGTGACGGTCGTGCCGAGATGTTCGTCGCCGAATGTGTCGTCGTCGTAGAGATTCACGCTCACATTGACAAGCGGGCGCCAGGTTCCTTCAAAGTCTTGGAACACAATCCGGCCACGAACCGTGATGGGATCGTTCCGACTCCAACTGTCTTTCACATGGTCTACCACGTGGCGTCGAATCGAGGTCGGGGGTCCGTCGCCACGAACCTGTAATTGAGGCCTGTCCTTCATAGCCTTCGCCTCCTCCGCCAGACTTTCCGGGACCGCGCTTGTGGCCGGCGACAGCAACCGGACATCGGGACGATCAGGAAATTTTTCCAGCTGGTTGCGAAAGGCCTCTTTGCGTTGCAGGCTGTCTCGCCTGCGAAGCTCCGGTGCCGTAACCAACGACGATTTGCCGCCCTCCAGCACTTGATACAGCACGAGACGATCCACGATCGCCGGCCTATCGCCTATGTATCCTGCGAGCTCAAGTTCCATTCGATAACGGCCTCGCTTGGTCAATGCAGGAACCCGGACCTCCACACGTTGCTCACCGCGTTGTGCTTTGGGATCCAGAGCGACCTTGCCCTCTTTCAGAGCTTTCCGTTCCAAGCCGCCTGTCTCGACCAGACGTCAGTGTACGGTTAGTCCTTTGATCTCATCACGGATCCGTATCCGCAGCGGTAGAATAAAGACCCCGTCACGGGGCTCCAACTTCGTAAGTTGCGCGTCCTCCATGGCGATAGCGGCGGGCGGAGTAGGCGGGGTAGCCCAGGAGGGTGAAGCAAGCCATCCCACGATCATGAAACAAGCAATGAGGAGAAGACATTCACGATAGATCTCGTACCTCATGGTGATCCTCCTTTCATTTCTAACGTCCAATAAAGACTTTCCCGGTGGCCTCAATCGCGCAGGCTGCATCGATCCAGAGAAACTTCATCAAATGGGAGGCATCGTAATCTGACTGAATCCAAGCTTACTTAAACTTTCCACATACACCGGTTAATGACGATCCGTGAATCCGAATCCATTGGTGCAAGCGTGGTGCAAGCGCTGTGCTCAAGATAGCAAGACCGTTTCGATAGATTGCGCGCTATTCTACTGTCTTCGGTTTCTACGTAAGTAGTCCTGTATCATTTTGTCTTGTTGAGCGTATCGTTTGAGATACGATCCCCACATGGAATCCTTTCGAGTGCCCGATGAAGAAAACCATGGAAAGACGCTCAGATTCCACATTGATTGCCGTCAGCCATGACACGTCATCGTCGATTTCCTGGTGGCACCAGCATTGCTTATGCACTGAAGCAACGAGTCGACGGATCGCAAATAGGCTTAGTGATGACGACTGTTTACTAAGGAGGGATTCCTATGACATGTACTAGATGCAGCGGACTCATGGTCGTGGACCATTTACTGGATATGCAAGAAAGTTATCAGTCGATGTGGGTGCGCGGACTACGGTGTATGACATGCGGCAATATCGAGGACTCGTTGATCCATCATAATCGGATGGTGCGACCCGCTCGGAGAGCCAACCGGCTCGCGACACGCTTGGCTTTGGCGAAAAAAGAGGTTCGGCCGGTCGAAGCAGCCTAGTCGGTGAGTGGGGCCGTAGGCTTGAGCGGCACCAGAGACTTCAAAAAGCGATTGATCCTATCGTCAGGTGAGCAACCACGGAGAGAGGATTCTTTCACATCCTTATGAAAGTCACTGGGCTATTGATGTTCGTTGACCACAGCCAACACCCGACGACCATACCGTTCTGCTTTCATCTCGCCGATGCCTGGAATCTCTAACAAGGCGGCTGGCGTCCCCGGCTTGTAACCGGCAATGGCTTTCAACGTTCGATCGTGAAAAATGAGGAACGGCGCGACGCCCTCTTCCTCAGCAAGTTCAGAGCGGAGTCGCCTGAGTCGTTCAACAAGCTG
>JAICWG010000311.1 GCA_025934915.1 Nitrospira sp. | reverse complement strand
GCGGCCGCCGTCGTGCATGAGTTGGCCCGCCGCGACATCCTTGTGGACTTTCGGCCCGGCGTCGGTATTCGAATCGCGCCGCACTTCTATACTGCCGATGACGAGATTGATGCCACGATGCAGGCCATCCACTCCATCCTCAAGACCAAGGCCTATGAGCCATACCTGTCAGCGGGGGGTGCACAATTCTAGCAGGATGTGGAATCCTCTGTTTTCAAGATTGGTCATCGCTAAAAAATGACTCCCGGTATCTTTGCTGTCTCCTGCGCGCGCCGGTTGAGCGACGGGTCGCTCAGCGTGTAACAAGATCCCGGAGGAAGCGCTCGACCCGATAAAGAATCGCTCCGAAGACTTGGCCTGCTGGACCAAAAATCATAGAAACGAGCGAGGCAACCCAGATGCTTTCGACAAACATCCCGCATAGGACGACTATAACTACGGCGAGGCCGATTGCCCGTATAAGAGTAACAGGAATTGGGACGCCGAAGATCGGATTCAGAATGACGAAAGGAGGCTTTAGCCACTTGAGCCGCACCCCCTTGGATGATGTGCTCACAAAGATACCCGGTTCAGTGTCGTCATTTGGCTTTGTGCACAGGAATGCGAAATTGAGCTTCTGCCGACGATTGAGGACTGGAACGAGATATTCACGGTTGTGGTTGTACTCATCAATCTGCTGCTGTGACGCCGTCTGACCATCAGGAATCGCAAGACGAGTTCGGAAGTCGGGTTGACCAGGGGACAATATTCGGCTGATCAACGACCCGACTCTGCTCGGTCAGGATGATCGTGTCAGCTCCCGAATAAAAGCGAAGCTCAATGTTGTCATAGTCAAGAGATGAGAGGTTCTCGACATCGATCGTATAGACGAAAAGGTTGCGGACCTGGTGGTTCTGCCACAGAACACGCACTTCACCGTGGATGCTATCGTTCGCTGATATTCCGATCCGATGCCAAACAACGGTATATCCCAGTACGCCAGATTTGTTGCGGAGATTCGTAAGGAGTAAGGTCAGAAACGACCCGACGACCAACGAGATTAGAGACACCGCGAGGGGACTCTTCGCAAGCTCTGCTATCGCGGAATCCACTGCCCGAATCCTCGCGGCTAACTGTTGATTAGCGTGGCCCAATGTCTGGGTCGACAGAGAGTTTTCTTAAGATCCAGTGGGATGTCAAGTCAACCAATACCGCTATGAGGCTGTCATATGGAAGCGCATAACTTTTTAATGACCCCCAATACTCTGTCCTTGATCGTGTCTCCATTTGAACCGGTCGTGCGTCCGCATATGGAGACCACCTTTGCTGTTCACGCCGCTACTTCAACGAGACCATCAGAATGGCGCTCGGCAATCTTCAGGAGCTGCTTCACGGCGCCAGACGGCCGGTGCTTCCCGCAGCAGCGACGATTTATGCGGCGTGGAGAAGGAACTCGACTTTCACTGAGTCGAACGGAAAAATCACTCGACCATCCTTGCCACGATCGAGCACTCCGGTGTTCAACAGCGCCGTCACATCCGTGTGGACGGCCTTCACATCTCGCCCCACACGGCGCGCTATTTCGCGAATAGACAGAGGGCCGGCTCCGCACATGGCTTTCAGCAATTGCCAGCGTTTAGCCGTCAGCACTTTCCAGAGAAGTTCCGGTGTGGC
>JAICWG010000244.1 GCA_025934915.1 Nitrospira sp. | reverse complement strand
CCGCTCCCATTGATCGTCCCGCAGCCCATAGCGTCGCACCATTCAGAAGCCCCTCCATCGGCTTGTGAACAGTGAAGCACAATACGCTTCCTGTGTGAATCCGGAAAACGCTCAGGCCGCTAATTGACGACACGCCCTAGTAAAAGTGTAGTGAGCGCGACATTTTGAAAAGCCGATAGTATTGACGATCTAGCAGAACCGGTTTCCTGAGGATTGAAGATAGAAAATGGTCGCGGTAAAGTATTGAGTCGGTTCGTGCACATCAGTCTTACATTTCTTTCATATAAATGAGGAGGGTTGCGATGAGGCGTGTAGGTGCAGTATTGGCGGCAGTTGGTCTGTTGACCTTGGGTGCAGGTGTCAATGTTTGGGCTGCGGCAGATGACGGCAGTCAGGTAAAGATAGTCAGTCCGACACAGGGGGCCGTCGTAAAGGGTGGCGATGTTGAAATCAAGTATGAACTGACAAAGGGCAGCAAGGCGACGCACGTCCATTGTTTCGTGGATGGGGAATATCAGAAGGGATGGAAAGGGATGGTCAAGGGAATGTCACCCGGGACTCGTGAGATCAAGCTCGTTGCGGCAGATAAGGATCATGAAACCTTAGCCGCTGAATCAGCTGTGAAGGTGGAAGTGCAGTAGAACAGGATTGGGGTTCGTTGATCACCTAGGCCGACTCGGCGAGGCGCCGGATGTGCGCTTCGCCGGTCACGCGGTGCAACACTTGCGGCTGTGACAGGCATATCTTGGGCTGAGTTCTCGGTAGGTCGGAGTATTCTATGGAAGCCATTGTCGCTCTGACTGCTAGGTCGTGATACAGGCCGGCATGCCGCTTATTACCAAAGATCTTATCGCTCAGCACAACTTCACGGGCGATGAATACCAAAAAATCGTCGAGATCCTGGGGCGTGACCCCAATCTGACAGAGCTTGGCATGTTCTCTGTGATGTGGTCCGAGCACTGCTCATACAAAAGTTCTCGGGTGCACTTGAAAAAGCTTCCGACGACCGGGCCTCGTGTCGTGCAAGGACCGGGTGAAAATGCGGGGGCAGTCGATATCGGTGACGGGCTCTGCGTGGTCTTCAAGATGGAGTCGCACAACCATCCGTCGTTTATCGAGCCCTATCAGGGCGCTGCCACGGGGGTTGGTGGAATCTTGCGTGACATCTTTACCATGGGGGCGAGACCGATCGCGCTGCTCGATTCGCTGCGGTTTGGAGAATTGCACCAGCCGAAGAATCGCCATCTCATAAAAGGGGTCGTCTCCGGCATTGCGGGTTACGGCAACTGCATGGGAGTCCCGACTGTGGGAGGTGAGATCGTCTTCAACGACATTTACTCTCTCAATCCATTGGTCAATGTGTTTTGTCTCGGTCTTGCCCACCAGGACAAGATCTTCCGAGGCACTGCGGCGGGCGTCGGGAATCCTGTGATCTATTTCGGGTCCAAAACGGGCCGCGATGGGATTCATGGGGCGACGATGGCCTCCGATTCGTTCGACGATCAATCGGAGCAGAAGCGTCCAACCATCCAAGTTGGTGATCCTTTTACAGAAAAATTGCTGCTGGAAGCCTGTCTCGAACTGATGGAACGCGATCTACTCGTCGGGATTCAAGACATGGGCGCTGCGGGGCTGACGAGTTCTTCCTGCGAAATGGCCTCACGTGCCGGCAACGGAATCGAGTTGGACCTCACCGTGGTCCCACGGCGCGAGTCTGGTATGACGCCCTATGAGATCATGCTGTCTGAATCTCAAGAACGTATGTTGATGGTGGCGAAAGCCGGCAAGGAAGACGAATGCATCGAGATTTGCCGAAAGTGGGATCTGGATGTCGCCGTGGTCGGAAGGGTGACCGCCGACGGAATCTTGCGCGTCATGGATCAGGGAAAGGTCGTGGCGGAAATCTCGGCCAAAGCGTTGGCTGACGACGGGCCTCGATATGAACGGCCCTACCAGCCGCCGGCTTATCAAGATATGCTGACGAACCTGAACTACGATGCCATTCCAGATGTGAAAGATGCGGATATGGCATTGCTGGCCTTGTTAGAGTCGCCGACGATCGCCAGCAAGCGGTGGGTGTACGAACAGTACGATCATATGGTGCGGACGAACACCATGGTTCGACCTGGGTCTGATGCGGCGGTGGTGCGCATCAAGGGCACGAAAAAAGCTGTGGCGATGACGGTGGATTGCAACAGCCGCTATTGCCTGTTGAATCCCTATGAAGGAGCCCGGCTGGCCGTGGCCGAGGCGGCGCGAAATCTCGTCTGTTCCGGTGCTGTGCCGATCGGCCTGACGGATTGTCTCAATTTCGGCAATCCGGAGCGACCCGATATCATGTGGCAGTTCGCCATGGCGATCGAAGGGATGAAAGATGCCTGCGAGCATTTCCAAATCCCCATCGTGAGCGGGAACGTCAGCTTTTACAACGAAACCAATGGACTCTCCATTTATCCGACCCCCATGCTGGGCATGGTCGGGCTGATCGATGACGCTGAACGGTCGATGACCCAGTGGTTTAAGCAGGAAGGCGACGATATTATCTTGCTGGGCTCCTCTCGCGAGGATTTGGGTGGATCGGAGTATCTCAAGATCGTTCATGCGCGCGAACAGGGCTCACCGCCCTATTTGAACCTGAATACAGAAAAGGCTCTCCATGATTGCGTGCTATCGCTGATTCGTGATGGGCTTCTGCAGTCCGCGCATGATTGCTCGGAAGGTGGCGTTGCAGTCGCATTGGCAGAAAGCTGTATCTCCGGACCCGAACGGACAATGGGTGCTGTGGTAAGATTGATCAGAGGTCGACTTCGAAAAGACGCCATTCTCTTCGGCGAAAGTCAGTCGAGGGTGGTAGTTTCTGCAAAGCCGGTCCATCGACAGCCCATTCTCGATCACGCGAGACGTTTTGGTGTCCCGGTTGAACTGATGGGGACCGTTACCGACGAACGGTTGATCGTGTCCATGGGAAATGAGGGTTCGGCGGAACCCGTGATCGATCAATCAGTGGCGATGCTGCACGATCGATGGGGGTTTTCTTTGGAGCGAGCGCTGAATCCAGTCTAGTCTTGTGAATTGCTAAGGGTCATGAACAAAGAACTACCGATTGTATCTCCCGATAAGTTCCACGACGAATGCGCCGTCTTCGGTGTCTACGGCCACGAAGAAGCCGCTAATCTGACGTACCTTGGACTGTACGCGTTGCAGCACCGCGGGCAAGAAGCCTCTGGGATTGTTGCGGGAGATGGCGACCAATTCTTCATGCAGAAAGGCATGGGCCTCGTCGCCGATATTTTTCACAAATCGGTGCTGGAGAAGCTCCCGGGTCATATGGCCATCGGGCACAATCGCTACTCCACCACGGGTGGCCACGATCTGAAGAATGTGCAGCCGTTGACCGTGAATTTCGCACTCGGTAATTTGGCCTTGGCTCACAACGGCAATCTCATCAATGCCCAGATGCTTCGACACGAACTTGAAGCCTACGGGGCGATCTTCCAGTCCACATCAGATAGCGAGGTCATTATCCACCTCATCGCACACTCGCGGGCAGGCTCGTTTCTCGCGCGGGTCATTGATGCTCTGAGTCAGGTGCGAGGCGCGTTCTCGGTTGTATTGATGACCGACAACGGTCTTATCGCCGCTCGTGATCCCTATGGGCTCAGACCGCTGTGCATCGGGCGTCTGCGCAGCGGCTGGATTGTGGCGTCCGAGACCTGTGCGTTTGACTTGCTCGATGCCGAGTATGTTCGAGAGGTGGAACCGGGCGAATTGATCGTCATCAGCGATCAAGGACTCGACAGCCACCATCCGTTTCCCAAGAAGAATCAAGCCATGTGTGTGTTCGAGTACGTCTATTTTGCGAGGCCTGACAGTCGCATCTTTGGGGCTAACGCCGTGTATGCCACGCGCAAGGCATTGGGTCGCCAGTTGGCCCAAGAGTCATGGGTGTCGGCGGATGTCGTTATTCCCGTTCCTGACTCCGGCGTGCCGGCGGCGCTCGGCTATGCCGAAGGAGCAGGGATCCGGTTTGAAACCGGTTTGATCCGCAACCACTATGTCGGGCGAACGTTCATTGAACCCGAACAGTCGATTCGCCATTTCGGGGTCAAGGTGAAATTGAATGCCGTTCCCGAAGTCTTGGATGGGAAACGGGTCGTCGTCATCGACGACTCGTTGGTTCGTGGCACGACGAGCCGTAAAATCGTCAAGATGATCCGACAAGCTGGGGCGAAAGAAGTCCACATGCGGATCAGCTCCCCTCCAATCATCTCGCCCTGTTTTTACGGAATCGACACACCGACGAAAAAAGAGCTGATTGCCTCCGATCACTCGACGGAAGAGATCCGCAAGTACATCACAGCCGACAGTTTGACGTATCTCAGTCTTGACGGCATGTTGAAATCCGCTCCTAGGACGCCAGACCAGTACTGTACGGCCTGTTTTACCGAACGCTATCCTATCCCATTTACCCGCGCGGAAGAGCTTCAGTTAGGCCTGTTCGAATCAGCGCGCTGAACTCGTTCTGTACCGGAAGACATGACGCCTCCAAAGAAAGACGATCAGAAGGCCCTGCAGCCACGAGGTAGACGCCGAATACAGGTCGACTATCCTGCTTTACTCACGGGAGATGAAGGATCAGGCCAGGGAACGGTGACTAATCTCACGATTGCCGGATGTGAAATCAAGAGCCATGTCCAACTCCCCATCGGGGCCGGCCTGAGCCTCCGTGTACAGGCTCCAGAGGCTCGGCCTCCGATCATCATCGCCCTCGCCATCGTCCGTTGGAAGAATGGTGATCGATTTGGGCTGGAGTTCGTTCGATTTGAGGGGGGGACCAAGGGACAGCTCGAGGATATGCTGAATCAAGGTGAGGGCCTTGTCGAAGATTAGTTTCTCTCCCGCTCTGCGGTTGCCGCTCCAAAAAACGCCATGGTAGGATGCAGCATCCAACAGCTGATTGT
>JAICWG010000089.1 GCA_025934915.1 Nitrospira sp. | reverse complement strand
GGAGTCGCCGATTCCACCGCCCTCTCGAACACGATCCAAGGTCGCTTCAGCCGCCGGTTTGTTCCGATAGTAATGGACCCCCACGTACCATCCGATTTTCCCGAACGCTTGGCCGATAGCGCGACCGATGCCTCCGGAAGCACCGGTAATGAGGACTGCCGGGCGATCAGGTGGTTTTGTCGATCGATCCTTCTCAGAAGGTGTTGATGAGATGAGAGGTTCCATATTGGAGAGGATTATGCGGTGAGAAGAGGGCCAAGACAAGCACGTATCGAAACTCAGTACAATATCTATCGGCTTGCCGCCCTCGGGACTCGTATGATACCGTAAAATTCTTATATCTGGAGTTGGAATAATGGTGATGCGTAAATTTTCTATGCAACTGGGTATGCAACTGGGATTGACGGTAGGACTGTGTTTGCTCTTCGGACTACACTCATGGTCTGTAGTGCTCGGTGCTGAGGAGCCGGTTACGGTTTCAAAGTCCGAGGAGTATTTCCCTGATACGGTCGGGAGCCATTGGACCTATCGTGGCCAGATCAACGAGGGACCGCTCCAATCCGTCGAACTGAAGCTTTTCACGAATGTGTCGACGGTCTCGGGAGCCAAGACGATGAACGGTGTCACCGTGACGGTGTTCCATGATACGAACCCGGGAAATCACGGACCGTCGGATAGTTTTTATCGACGCGACGTGGTCGGCATTGTCTATTATGGATCGGATCCGGGAACACCGTTGGAGAAACAGATTACGCCCTACCAGATTTTCCGATTTCCGCTGAGAATCCCGTCCTCCTTCCAGCAGTTTGACCGAATGGGGGTTGATTTCGGCAGCGATATGGATCGTGACCAAACAGATGAGAAGGTCGATACCCAGGGGTGGAGTAAGGTGATCGGTCGAGAAACCATTACCGTCCCGGCCGGGACGTTTCAGGATGCCATCAAGGTTGAAGCACGGATGAACATGAAGATCCACTTGTCAGGAAGCCGTCACACCGTCTCCGGAATCGATGTGATGACGGCTTGGTTCGCCAAGGGGGTCGGTCTCGTAAAGTATTCAGAGCGGCAGGAATTATCCGCTATCAAAGAGGACCGTGGCGTGATCACGGAAATCACAGAAGAACTTGAAGACTACGAGATCAAAGCGCCCAAGCCTCATTGAGTCGATTCGAATCCCCGGCGAAGGGTGTTCTCGCTGACGACTCGGACGGTCATGAACTGGGTCAGGTAATCTTCTCCACCCGCTTTCGCGCCTACTCCTGAGAAACGGTGCCCACCGAAGGGCTGGCGAGAGACGAAGGCGCCGGTGATGGGTCGATTCAAGTACAGATTTCCTACATCGAATTGCTCACGGGCCATCGCAAGATTGGCGGGACTTCTGGCATAAATCCCTCCCGTCAAGGCATAGTTGGTCCCGTTTGCCAAGCGGATCGCCTCGACAATACTGTCTGCTTTCATGACGGCTAATACCGGCCCAAAGATTTCCTCCTGTGCCAGACGGTGATGGGGTTGGATGTCGATAAACACCGTCGGTCCGACGAAATACCCGGTCTGATCCACGGATCGTTGCACGAGAAGCCGGCCTTCATCGAGACCGAGTGAAATATAGCGTTGTATGCTCGCTTGGGCTCGGGCATCGATCACCGGTCCTACCCTAGTGGACGGGTGCATGGGATCGCCGACCTCCAAGCTCAACACTGCCTCACGTAGGCGGGAAACGAAGGAGTCGTAGACGGTGCGATGGACGATGACTCGGGAACAAGCCGAGCACTTCTGCCCCGCATAGCCGGCGAACGATGCGACGACACCGGTAATCGCTTCGTCGAGATCCGCCGTCTCATCGACGATGATGGCATTCTTCCCACCCATCTCGGCAATCACCCGCTTGACCATAGGTTGTCCTGGACCCACGCGCGTTGCTTCGGCTAACATGCGGAGCCCCACGGTCTTCGATCCAGTAAACGCGATTGTCACGACATGGGGATGCGCGACGAGTGCTTGGCCGACCTCCGGTCCACCTGGAAGACAGGTTAAACAGCCGGCCGGTACACCGGCCTGGATCAAGATGTCAGTGAGCAGAGTCCCTAAGATGGGCGAGCGTTCTGACGGTTTGAACAGGACTGGATTTCCGGTCACGAGAGCCGCTGACACCATTCCGGTGGGGATGGCGAGCGGAAAATTCCATGGCGCGATGACTGCCGTCACGCCGCGCGGTTCATAGAAGCGCTGGTTGAGTTCACCTGGACGGTGGCCTAATCGCACCGGTCGAGCCAGACGATCCATCTCATCGGCATAGTAGCGGAGAAAGTCGATCGCTTCCGCCACATCGGCATCGGCCTCACGCCAGGGTTTACCGACCTCAACGATCTCCCACGCTGCCAGCTCGTACCGGCGACGAGACATTTCCGATGCGGCATTTCGCAGGATTTTAGATCGCGCTTCCGGAGCTTTCCGCCGCCAAGGGTCCGATTGTTTGAGCGCCTGTTCGATGATGGGGCCCAGGTCGGACACTGCTGCGCTCTGCGCCTTGGCCACGACCTCATTCGGCCTACAAGGATTGTGGGATTCCAACCATGGGCCGGTCAGCCTGCTACCGGATGCCGCACCGTGCCATTGTCGGCCCAGCTGAGATTGAACCGCTCCAATACTCGCCCGCATGGCCTCCCGAACCTCTGCCCGTGAAAAGTCGCTGTGCGGTTCGTTGCTGAAACTCTTTCCGCCGCTCGTTGTGGTGTGTTGGAGCTGGGTCGGCGTTGTCGGTGGAGCGAGGAGCCGAGCCAATGGTTGGGACTCCACGTACTCTTTTTGGAGGAACGACTCATTCGAGGTATTTTCCAAGAGCCGCCGAACCAAATAAGCCATACCGGGGAGCAGCCGACCAATCGGACTGTATAAGCGTACACGACGTCCTAATTTGACCAGGGCTTGCTGGAAAGGCTCCGCCATACCGAAGATCATTTGGTACTCGCGCGCATCAGGTGTCAGACCTCGCGATTCCGCATGGGCTTCGATGGCGGCTAATGTGCGAAGATTGTGCGTGCCGAACGCGGGGCGGATGAGATCGGAATGTTCAAACAGCACCGGAATCAACCGCTCGTAGTACATGTCGGTGTCCACCTTGCGCTCAAAAAGCGGAGTTGGCCAGCCTGCTTGCCGATATCGGACAGTGTCTGAATCCCAATACGCGCCTTTGACCAGTCGGATCGTGATCGGCGCATGGCGTGTTCGCACCCAGGCCACCAAGTCTTGAACGTCTCGTTCGGTTTCTCGGTGGTAGGCCTGCAGCGCGAGCCCGGCATAGGAATAGGTTCGATAGGCCGGCTCCGCGAAGAGTTGCTTGAAAATATGCAGGATCAAGTCTTTTGTCTCCGCCTGCTCCATATCGAAAATCAATCCAGCCGCCAGCGACTGTGCCAGATCCACCAGCGGACGGAGACGCGCGGCGACCGACTCGTAACTTCCATCGGGATCAATCGGGTCCAGTCGGGATGAGAGGGCCGAAATTTTGAGCGAGAGCTGTACACGTGGGATTGGTCCCAAGTGGTCTTGTTGGAGCAGAGGAGTAGAAGGCCATGTCTTGGTGGCTCGATCGAGCTCATTCAAGGCGTTCAGACATTGGTCGCGATAGCGGTCGGCTTCCTGTTCGCTGATGGTGGCCTCACCCAAAAGATCGACAGACCAGGCTCGTCCGTCTTTCCATAACTGCGACAAGGCCGGAACTGCTTCTTCAATCGACGCACCGGCAATAAAAGTCTTGGCCATCTGTTCGATTTGCTTCCTGATGGATTTTCCGGTGAGACGGGCTCCCATGCTCGTTGAAGCCAGTGCCTTCAATCCCCACTGAAGTCCGAACAACTCGCTGCTCTCGCGGCCGAAATACTCTTCTGCGAGCGAGACGACTCGTTCATCATCCTGAATGACCGGAAGGACATCGATGAAATGGAACAACCGTGTCTTGAACGACGCATCCTTCATCGCCAAATTGATCGCAGAATGAGACCACCAGCGGCTGTCAAAGATCGACGGTGAAAGACCGGCTGAGAGCTGGGCCAGTTGTTCGCCGATCAAGCGAATGGATGGTTCCAATGAAGAAGACGATGTCATCGTTAGTCCTGCGAGTCATGCGCTCCGTATGAATTCAGTATACCTCTCGGATGTCTGATGGTCATCGTCCAAGACTTCCCCGGTCGGTACGTGGATGATGGCCCGACCGACCCATATCATTTCGCGTATGGCATCGCTTATTATGATGATGCATCACACGTAACGGCGACTCGACTATGGTATTCGAGGGTACGGTGACGGTCGAGCACAATTGGATGGGGGAATAGGTATGGCTGATGAACATGGTCATGGGGCACAGCAGCCCCAGGCAAAAGATAATTTGATCCCTGGAGTGAAGCAGGTCATCGCGGTCAGCAGCGGAAAAGGAGGGGTTGGAAAATCAACCGTTGCGGCGAACCTGGCCTGTGCGTTAGCCGTGGCTGGTGCAAAGGTTGGGCTATTGGATGCCGACCTCTACGGTCCCAACATCCCCATGATGATGGGGAGCACGACCGGGCCGGAACAGAAAGACGGCAAGATTCTTCCGGTCGAGAATTACGGGGTGAAGCTGATTTCCATGGCGTTTCTGGTGCCGGAGGAAGCTCCGCTTGTGTGGCGAGGTCCGATGGTCCATCAGTATCTGCAAGCGTTCTTCCGCGATGTGATCTGGGGAGACTTGGACTACTTACTCATCGACTTGCCACCCGGTACCGGTGATGTGCAGCTTTCTTTGTCGCAGATGGTTCCGTTGGCCGGGGCGATTACGGTGACCACGCCTCAAGAAGTCGCACTCTACGACGTTCGTAAGGGCATGGCGATGTTCCAGAAGGTGAATGTTCCGCTCCTGGGTATCATCGAAAACATGAGTTACTTTGTCTGCGGTCACTGCGGTGAGCGGACGGAGATCTTTTCGCATGGAGGAGGGGAGCGGGCCGCAGCCAAGCTGAATGTGCCATTTTTGGGACGAATTCCAATCGATCCGGCTATCAGGGATGGTGGAGATACCGGCCATCCGATCGTCGTCGCCGATCCGGCATCCCCTCAGGCAGCGGCGTTTCGGGATATTGCAAAGAAAATCATGAAAGAGCTAGGCGGTACCGGGAAAGCCGGCCCATCTATCGATAGTTTGCTCAAAAAGATCAAGCAACCGTTCAACACCAATTGAGCAGTCTCGCATTGGAGGGAAGGAATGGCAGAGTTCGTGCGTGTGGCAACTATAGGAGATGTAAAACCGGGACATGGTATTGTGGCTGAAGCGAACGGAAAGACGCTAGCCGTATTTAATGTGGATGGAACGATTCATGCGATCAACAATACCTGTTGTCATCGAGATGGCCCATTAGGGGAGGGAGAGTTGGAAGGTACTATTGTTACCTGCCCTTGGCACGGATGGCAATACAATGTAACCACGGGGGCTTGCATGAATAACCCTTCTGCAAAGGTTGCGACGTATCAAGTAAAGATTGAAGGTGATGATGTGAAAGTATTACTTGAACAATGAGCTTTGCTCGCGTCAAAAAGCGAATAACATATCGCGTATCGCTTATGGCTCGGAGGAGAATGATTCGCGGTCTTTGTTATAAGCCATCGGCCATTCACTCTTATTCGAGGTGACACATGCCTGTTTCTGCCAACGATCAAACCGACATTGCTGCGGCGCTCGTCCGACTCTATGTCTTTCTAGCTCAGTATCTTGATCGGTGTTTGGATGAAGCGGCTCGGAAGAGCTATCCGGACTCAGAACTCCAAGGGCATCTTGATGAAACGCGCCGGCAGCTCATGGAGATTCTGTCGGTCAATCCTGTCGTGAAGAAGAAGCTCACCGAAGAGTGCGACCGGATTTTGGCGCTGGGCTCATCTTGTCTGAAAGCCGGTGCGGCTGATACCAAGACGCGCGAGGCGATTCAAGCTGAGCGGGCCGTGCTCAAGAACAAGACCATCGCTTTGAGCGATTTGGTTGCTGTCTTTCGAGCCTTAGAATGAGCGATGGATGGAGGAGTCGACAAGCATCAACTCGCCGGGTTGGACAACCGGGAACGGGGATTCAGCAGGCCGGTCGAGTTTGAGCGTGTAGAGGAAGGCTATCGGGCCATCTTACGGTATGAGACCGTTCGCGTTACAACCGAGACTCATCCTACCCAAGACGAAGCCCTGACCGTTTTGATCCAGTCATTACATGCGCAGGGATATAGGCAACTCAAAACGCAATTGGGTTTTCGCAACGGCGTGTATCTCGGGTCGCGGGAACTTTGGGTGGAATATCCGGATCCACCACAAGCCGAGTCGGAGCAATCTGGTTTCTTTGGTAAAATAATGAACTGGTTCCGACCACGCTCGGTGGATGGGGAGCAGTCATGAGTTTCGTTCCGTTAGCCCATCTCCGGTCTTCATCAACCATCAACCATCAACCATCGGCCATCGGCCGACCTCGCCTTCCATCCTGGTTTAAGATCCAAGCCAAGACTGGCCCGAATTATCTCGATATCAAGCAGACCATGGAGCGGCTCAATCTCCATACGATCTGCGAGGAGGCAGGTTGTCCAAATCGATGGGAATGTTGGAACGCCCGCACGGCGACATTCCTAATCTTGGGCGATATCTGTACCAGGCGTTGCCACTATTGTTCTGTCGAGACCGGAAGGCCGCTTCCAGTGGATGAGAGGGAACCAGGTCGTGTCGCGGAAGCGGTGCGAGCCCTCGGTCTGCGCCATGTCGTGATCACCTCCGTGAATCGCGACGAATTACCAGATGGCGGAGCCTGGGTCTTTGCTGAAACGATCAGGCAGACAAGGCGGTTGAATCCAGCTTGCACGATCGAAGTCCTGATACCGGATTTTGAAGGTGACGCTACTGCGCTGACGACAGTCTGTGCGGAGAAGCCTGAAATTCTGAATCACAATATTGAAACCGTGAGGCGGCTCTTCCCATCGATCAGACCTCAAGGGAAGTACCAACGATCGATTGAACTCCTTGCAAAGGCGAAGCAGCAAGGAATGAAGACAAAGTCAGGTTTGATCTTAGGGATGGGGGAGACGCTTGATGAAGCGCGCGAGGTCATGCGCGATCTCCGCACGCTCGATTGTGATATCATTACGATTGGCCAATATCTCCAGCCGACCAGAGACCATCTGCCCATCGCCCGGTTCTGTGATCCTTCCGAGTTCGTCTTGCTGAAAGAAGAAGGTCTCGCCATGGGATTCACTCACGTAGAATCAGGTCCGCTCGTCCGCAGCTCCTATCACGCGGAGCAGCAGGTAGCTGGTTGATAAATGATATCTCGCAGGATTGGGAATCTTCAGTCCGTCTAGGGGAGCGTCAGTCCCTTAGGTGTCACCTTTTCCTCTTCCGTTTTCTCTGATCACACATCCATTGTTGATCTCCGGACCTTGTTCGCATATAGACTATTGACTCGGCTTTGCCCTCGAGTGTCTCCATGGGCAAGGCTGATGGATTGGCATGCAGAGCCGTCGGCTCGGGCGTTCCGGCCGTTGAAGCGATCAAGGAGCAATGGGAGGTGCGCATGATCGAAACCTATTTCAGCCGATTTCTAGAACGTTCGTTCGAATGGATTTCTTCGTCAGGCCTACGGATTATTTTGATTACGGTCGGGATGCTCCTCTTATTTTCGCTTCTTCAGCGGGTGGTGGAGCGGTTTCGTCGTCTCTATGAAGGACGGCTCTTCGGGCCGACGGAAATGAAACGGGCCGATACGCTGACTCAAGTCATCCGGGATCTCGCTCGCATCGTCATTCTTGGAGTCGGGGGGATGATGGTGCTCTCGGAGGTCGGAGTAGATTTGAAACCCCTGCTGGCCGCAGCCGGGCTGGGCGGCCTGGCCATCGGTTTCGGCGCCCAAAGTTTGGTCAAGGATGTGATCTCGGGATTCTTCATTCTTCTCGAAGACTCAATCCGAGTCGGCGATGTGGTGGAGATTGCCGGGGTGGGCGGTTTGGTGGAAGAAGTGAAGCTGAGGACCATCGTGCTGCGCGATGAGGCGGGAAGCATTCATGTCATTCCGAACGGCAATATCAATACGGTAAAGAACATGACTCAACTCTATTCCTACTATGTCTTCAATATCGGCGTCGCCTACCGGGAAAACGTCGACGAGGTCATGGCCTTGTTGAAGGACATTGCCGAAGAATTGCGGCAAGATGCGGAATTTGCGGGCGACATCTTGGAGCCGCTGGAAATGTCGGGGGTCGATCAGTTTGCCGATTCCGCCGTCATCATCAAATGCCGGATCAAGACCAAACCGATTCAACAATGGCGGATCGGCCGCGAGATGAATCGCCGGATCAAGAACACCTTCGATGCCAAGGGCATCGAGATGCCGTTTCCTCATCAGACGATTTATTGGGGAGCGCCCAAGACTGGAACGCCGCCGCCACTCTACGTGGCGAGCGGGTCGTCCAATCCGTCAGCCGCGCAATGAGCGCCAAGCGTTTCATCCATGCCGTGGGGCGGTTTCGTCACGAATCGTTAAGAATAATAATGTGGGTTAAGAGTTCGCGATGATTGTGGATTTTCCGGTCCGCCGGGATGGAAGAGCTGATGCGTCGAGAGGCATCAACCGCTGCAAGGCAGGGCCAGAGAATGTGTCAGAATCTCGATCGCCGGTAACATACGGACCGAGGTGGCGGCTTCGATAAGAAGGGTCCGTTCATCCGGCGTAAGGCGATGAAGATCGCCTCCTTCAAAATACACCAGGGCTTTCAGGCTTTCGCTGGGTTGAAAGGCGGGCCCATACAAGGCTCGAGCGCCCGCAAGTCCTCGTGAGAGGCCGGTGCCTGCGCGAATTATCGCCGCTATGTCCTGATAGTCTTTGGCTTCGATCCGCTGCAAGATCACTTTAAGCTTCGTCGCCATGAGGTCATCCAGTCCGGCTACCTGCGCGATACCATCACTCGTCATCTCAGGTTCACCAATCCGTCCGAAAGTCAGCGATCCAAAGAAGGATAATTTGACGTGTGGCTCAGTTTGTGAGTCTGGATACAGGACCGTGATGGTATCGGGCGTTTCTTGAAGGAGAGTGGAACGGCGAAGGAAGGGAAGGGCGGCGTATAGCTCATTCTTTCTCAGTGGGCGATCCGTGAAAAAGTCGAAGTCGAGGGAGGGACGATGACCGAGCCGCAAAGCAATAGCAGTGCCGCCGTACAGCACAAAACCCAATTGGGAGGCGTGACTGAGAGCCAGCCATACCTTTCGTTGTGCAGTCGGTAAGATGTCGAGACGGGGAGTGAAGGTGCGGATCATGCGAGGATTCGCTCGGGCATGGTCGGAACCTGGTCTGGCGCGGCAAGCCCGAGCCGGTAGTGCCAATAGACCCATGAGCGAGGTGTGAACTGACCGATTTCGGCCTGCCGCAACACAGCGCGGAGATAATCGTCCCCCACGAGCGTGGCCAGGGCTTGAACATCGTCATAATCGCCGATGTTCATGACCTGAGCCACAACGCGCTCGGGCATGGTGACGGCTTCTTCCGGCGTCATCCACCAGACATATTTGCGTGCGAAAGGCGTCAAAAGTGTGGGATCAAGCGGTGCCATGGGAACAACATGAGCCATGAATTGGTGATAGCTGATTCACGGATTCTACGCCAGAACCGGGCGATTGCCAACAAGCGTGCTGTTGAATGGCATGAGATCAAATGCGCAGTATCGACAAATCATCGGCGAGATTTTCGACGTAACGCGGACTGCATGCCGAGTCGAGTTTCTGTCGAAGGCGCGATTCCATATTCACCTGGTTCCAGATCAAGCCGGCAGTGAATTTCGAACGCTGGCTGCTGATTGCGACGACTGACCTCATCTCGTAATACCAATACCCCCCTCTCGCTTGAGGATCGTGGACACGGACCGACCCGTTTTCTTCGTCACCTGCTTCAGAACTTTATCAGTTTCATCATCCAGGCGAACAGGTTGAAGGCACATGAACATTGCTCATTGAGGCAAATGTCATACAAGGGAAGGTCTGATTAATTCCTGATTTTAATCAGTTGGCACTCAAAACACGGGGAATTGAGCTGATTATTTGTCGAAACTTTGAACTTGACATTCCCCGTAGCTCGCTACGGGGTTGGCCTCTCCTTCCGAGAAGTCTTCGGAATTGAGTTCTGTGATACCCCGCAGCTTGCTGCGGGGAGCTTCATTAAATCAGACCTTCCCAAGCTGTAATGCATCAGTCGCTCGCCGTCAACTCGATTTCCACGATCTGGCGGGGAGCCTGAAATTTCCATGCATGACGTTCAAGAGGCTCAAGGACAGGATGTTTCAATGGTGCCGTACAGGCTGCGGCGCAAGAGGCAGTCTGTCGAATAGCAGGTTATACGTGCGTTCTACTTGACAGCGCCACAGGCTTAGCGCAAGAGTCTGCCGCCCCTGTTCCAGTTCGGCATGGACATACGGAAGGGATCAAGAATTGATCATGCCGTCAGCTCCGATTCAGATCAGACCGGGGGAGGATGGACAGCTGATCGTACAGCTTCCGTATTCTCCCGATCATGTGACGAAGATCGAGACCATTGTCGGTCGCCGGTGGCACCAGCAAGCAAAACATTGGACTGTGCCTCAAACGAAGGATGCCGTCACACACCTGCTGGCTCTCTTCGCGGGAGAGCCGACGGAAGTCGATCCTGTGCTGTGTCCGCCGAACGGCGCCCAGCATGACGCCCCTGCCGGCGTCCCGGTGGTCCGTCCCACTGTCGCAGGAGACCATCCGCTATTCGATCGGATACACCTTGCCGCCCGAGCCCGGTATCTGAGTTGCCATACCGAGCAGGCCTACTGTCACTGGATCAAGCGCTTCATGAGCTTTCATGAGTTGCAGCCCGTGGCCGACATGGGCGAACCGGAAATCGGTCGGTTCTTGTCCAGCTTGGCGACGGCTTAACAGGTGAGCGCCTCGACACAAAACCAAGCGCTCCATGCCCTCCTGTTCCTCTATCGCGAAGTCTTCGAGAAAAAGATTGGCCTCATTCAGGGTGTCGTTCGAGCGAAGCGAGGAAAACGGCTCCCTGTTGTGCTGACGAAGGACGAAGTCAGACGACTGCTCGGTTGCTTGAGCGGCACGCCCTGGCTGATGGCGATGCTGTTATACGGCGGCGGCCTGCGCCTGATGGAATGTTGCCGTCTGCGCGTGAAGGATCTCGATCTCTCCCGCATCAAATCCTTGTTCGGGGCGGCAAAGGCGATAAGGATCGCTATACGACGCTTTCGGCAGCCGCACAAGAGCCCCTCCGACACCATCTCCAATCCGTGAAATCGCAGCACGAGGACGATCTCCGGCATGGGCTTGGCCAGGTGGTCCTGCCCAACGCGCTTGAACGCAAGTATCCACACGCAAACAAAGAGTGGGGCTGGCAGTGGGTGTTTCCGGCATCGAGCCATTACATTGATCGGATCACGGGAGGACGACGCCGTCACCACCTTCACGAATCAGTGATGCAGAAAGTCATGAAAGAGGCACGGCTTAAGGCTGGGATTACCAAACCAGCGAGCTGTCATACATTGCGGCATTCGTTCGCCACGCACCTATTGGAAGACAGCTACGATATCCGCACGGTGCAGGAGCTGTTGGGCCACACCGACGTTAGGACGACCATGATCTACACACACGTCCTGAATCGCGGCGGTAAAGGGGTACGGAGTCCAGTCGATGCGCTGGTCCAAGGGTGGAGCCCTTCGCAGCTATAACGGAATTATGCCGTTCTGCATAACACGCCAATGAGGCAGCATGGAGAGCGTTGACAAGTGATTGAACACGCGCAAGAATTCCGCCCAACAGTGCGGTCCGTTTCGGCGTACTATACCGGTCAGTATACTCAATAGTTAGCCAACTAGACCGATCATGAAACGAATATTCCTCACAGCACTAGTTTTCATCTTTCTCGTCGCACCGAGCGTCGCGACCGCTCAAGACTTTAAGAAAGTTCACTACATCGCTAGTTCAATCGCAGAGAAAGACGGCTCGTTTATCCGCCTATTGGATGGATCATCATGGATTCTCTCATCTCCGTCGCTAGCGTTAGTCACCGATGACGTTATCATCGTCTTCGAGCCATTAAAGATCTACGATGGGTCCATCGTTCAGGTGGCTGTTGCGTATCTTGATGGCGATGACATTCTCGTCAAACACGTTGGCGGCCCATATGCAACTCAGACAGGATACTTAACGACTGTCGTTGATGCTCTAGGGGATGGCGCTGTCCTGCGGCTTGCCAATGGCATGTTACTCTCAGTGCCAGAGTATGACCAATACGATACGAGTTACTGGCTACCACCCTACAAGGTATTACTAACAGCAAACGAAATGTATCTTTGGAACCTGGAAGAGGGTAAGAAAATCTGGGTCAATGTTGAAAAATGAATCAGCTAACAAGTCATTCCAGCCGACCGTCATCCCGCTGCGCGGGCTGCCGGCGGCTGAATTCCAGCGTTATGAGCTAAAAAAGGGTGCTCATGGATAGTTGGGTGGCAATTGGGAGAGGGCTATGGGCAACATGGCGAAAAACTTGCCGTGTACCAAATCACTTGCTCCTTTTGCATGGAAAAGGGAAATTTCAAAACAGCATTTCATGCTGAGAAGAAAAAACCAAACTCGAACAAAACACTGAACTTCGATACCTTGAAATGCGGGAACTGCAAGGGGTATGTGATGGTTCTCTGGTCTGCTAGTGAGCATGGTTACGGTCGTGGCCTTCACAACTATGAAGTCCTGCCTTGGCCCCTTAAGTTTGAAAAATTTCCTGAGCACTGGCCTGAGGCAATTGGGCGGTACTGGCTCCAAGCCAAGCGGAATATACGTGATGAAAATTGGGACGCCGCTGCGGTAATGGCCCGAAGCGCTCTACAGCTGGCACCAAGAAACCATAAGGCCGCTGGAAAGAATCTAAAACAGGAAATTGACGATTTGGCAACAAAGGGTATCTTACCGCCAATTATGAAAGAATGGTCCGATCATGTTCGCGATTTAGGCAACGATTCTGCACATCCCAACTCCGGCACAAGGTCCCACGAATCCGCAGGACGCACAGGATATTGTGCGGTTTCTAGATTTCTTGCTTGAGTACCTTTATTCACTCCCTCACCAAATCCAGCAGTACAGGGAGCGAGGACAGAAAGATGAGTGAGCAAGCTGCGAAAAGAACTTGGGGTCGGATCTTGGTGCGCCAGGAAAGCTTGGGAGAGGGGGACGCTCGGTGACAGCGAGCGGAAACCTGTCCGTGGTTCCCAGCAGGACCGCAGTCCTGCCCGGCAACGGAAGGGCATCCAGCCGGAAGCGAGTCTTGCGTGGCGATGGGGCAACCCATCCTGCGAAGCGTAGACAGCGAGTGTGCAGGCCGTGCGATTGAGCCCCGAAAGGACCCAACGACGTGGGAGTCGAGCTCGTCAAGATCAGCGAAGACTGCATCGAGGCACCGCGATGCCAGGTGTCTTGGTCCCACCGGGGTCACAGAACAGGGCATGTACGTATGGGGGAACCCCAGGAACCTTGGAGGCCCCACCGTGTCTTCTCTGAATACCTGATCGGGGTCACTGGAGACCATCCCCTGGCTCACAGGCCATGTGCTCGGGGCCTGTGGAGAGACGAATGCCGAGCACGAGAGGAGTACGGCTGCCGAAGGCAACGAAGGGCAGCAGGATTCACGGCGGGGCGTCGGAGCGGCTCCAGAGTACCGCGGAGGGTGGGGAACTCGTCCCAGAGGACCCACCGGAGGGAAGGGAGCCGTCGGGATCACGGGAATGCTGGAGGGACACATGGGTGAGACACCGCGCTCGCAGACCGTGTCAACGCGACTCCAGCGAATAGCAGAGCGGGCCCGGCAGATGCCGGAGGTGGCGCTGACCACCTTGGCCCACCATATTGACATCGAGATGCTGCAAGAAGCCTATCGGCGGACCCGCAAAGATGGCGCGGTGGGCGTGGATGGCCAGACGGCGGACGAGTATGCGGAGCAGCTGGGCGCTCGCCTGGCCTCCCTGCTGGTCCGCTTCCAAGCCGGCACGTCTGTCGCGCCACCAGTGCGACGTGTGATGATCCCCAAAGCGGGAGGTCGTTCGACACGGCCGATCGGGATTCCCACCTTTGAAGACAAGGTGCTGCAACGGGCGGTTGCCATGGTGCTGGAAGCCGTGTACGAGCAGGACTTCCGGCGGTGCTCCTACGGCTTCCGCCCGAGGCGGTCAGCGCATCAAGCGCTGCAGGATCTGCAACGCCGCCTGATGGCGATGGGAGGTGGGTGGGTGTACGAGGTGGATATTCAGGGATTCTTCGATACCCTGAATCATGGCGACCTGCGGCGCTGTCTGGACCGGCGGGTGCGCGACGGCGTGTTGCGACGAACCATTGACAAGTGGCTGAAGGCGGGCGTGTTCGACCGGGGACAGGTAACCCACTCCGAGGTGGGCACACCGCAGGGTGGCGTGCTCTCGCCGCTGTTGGCGAACATCTACTTGCACGAGGTGCTGGACGTGTGGTTTGAGGACGTGGTCACGCCACGGCTGAAAGGCCCCGCGTTCCTGATCCGATATGCGGATGACGTCATCATCGTGTGTGGGCGGGAGGACGATGCCCGGTGCGTGGCGACCGCGGTCTCGAAGCGATTCGGGCACTACGCGCTGACGCTGCATCCAGAGAAAACGCGACTGCACCCATTCCAGCGACCACGCACGCACGCCGGGCCGACCGGCGCGGCGGTGGACCAGGAGCCGGGATCGTTCGACTTCCTGGGCCTGACCCATGGCTGGCGACGGAGTCGGCGTGGGTGGTGGGTCGTGGGCCAGCGGACGGCGAAAGGCTGCCTGAGTCGAGCGCTGAAGCGCGTGAACGCCTGGTGCCGGGAACACCGACACGAGGAGCTTGCCGTGCAACAGGGCGGCCTCAGCCTCAAACTGCGAGGGCACTACGGGCATTATGGAGTCACCGGAAACCTGGCAGCGCTCAAGCGGTTCGCGTATGAGGTGCAACGCCGCTGGTATAAGTGGCTGCGTCGCCGGTCGCAACGCGTTCGGATGACCTGGGACCGCTTCCAACGGCTGCTGCAGCGCTATCCGCTGCCACGGCCCATCGTGGTCCATTCCATCTACCGTCGCCCAGCGAATCCGTGACCTGAAGAGCCGGATGCGTTCATCGCGCACGTCCGGATCTGTGGGGGGCCGAGGCAGGTCACTGCCTCGGTCTACCCGACTATTGTGCATTGGTCTGAGAGTGGAGTCGTGTCTTGTAATCATACACTTCGGTTTGAGGTGCTGATGTTCCGCGGTTCGCTCTCGAACAGGGGAGGGGCTGCTAGATACTGATCCGGTCATGAACAAATGCGCAATGCAATTCTGAAAAGACTCTATTCATGGGCCTTTCAAGAATTGGAACACGCACTATTTGATGTTCTGCTCAGTAAATGTAAGAAGTCTGGACTTCCCTTGTTCCCGCACAGTCAGTTCTTTTATGCGGGAACAAAAGGCTCGATCTTGATTTTCCGGGCCTGCTTGCGCATCTCGTTGCTGTCATACCAGGCCTGCATCTGGAGCAGCAGCTCCATCTTCAGATGAAAGGCTTTTTCCAGCCGCAACGCCATTTCAGCAGAGAGCGCCGCCTTTTCATGCACCAAGTCGGAAAACGTAGCCCGGCGCACGCCCAAGATTTCAGCGGCCTTAGTTATGCTAAGCCCCAGCTCGTCCAGGATTTCCGTTTTGATGAAGCCGCCCGGATGGGAAGGCGTCATGCCGATTTTCATGCCTTTTCGTGCCATTAGTGACAGTCCTCCAAATCCAAGCCATCCACACACCCATTCTCCTCCGCAAACGTGATCCGCCAGTTGCCCGAGGTCGAAATGCTCCATGTCCCTTTCCGTTCGCCCGAGAGCTGATGCACCCGCCAGCCAGGAGGTGCACTTTCCCGAAGCATCCGCATATCCTCGGCGACAATCAAGGCCGTCAGGATATTCCGTATCCGGTTCACCAAGTCGGCCCGTAGCTCCCTGGTTTGATCGCTCTCAAGGAGACGCTTGAGTCCCCGGTGGCGCACGGATCGAATGCTCATCTCTTTTTAGAGTACGGTATGAGCGTACGTGTTTGCAAGAAACTTGTGTTCTCAAAGGAGGTGGAGTCGCGTCTTGCAATCCCATAGTTCGGTTGGAGTTCTGATGACCGCGGTTCGCTCTCGAACGGTGGGGGCCAGCCGCTATGTTGGCAACGGTGTCAACGGCTTCGATCGATGTGAGGAGTTTGACGGGAAGTCCGAGGGCATTTGCCTTAACTCGCTTTCTTCTGTTCTTCCTTCAACCTGTGAGTCCCCGTAGCTTGCTACGGGGACAATCTTTTCTGGTACCCACTGGCGCATGGCGGACCAGAGGGACGAAGCAGTTAGAAAGGGCGCTCACTGTGCGTGGCAAATCCATTACCACATTGTCTTTCCCGTGAAATATCGAAGATCTCTGCTCGATGAGATGGTGACGACGATTATCCAGGAGACGGCTGC
>JAICWG010000144.1 GCA_025934915.1 Nitrospira sp. | reverse complement strand
TAGCATCGGGGTGAAGAGGAAAAAGTTGTCCTGGTTGACGAGGGTCACGTCCAAGTCGGCTCCGTGCCCCAGCGCGCGTTCGAATTCCAGCGCGGCATACATCCCGCCGAACCCCCCACCCAAAATCACCACGCGTGGCTTTCCGTTCACCATACATCCTCAGCGAGAGCGAAAATGTTCTGAGGAGCATGAAGCTGAGAGGCTAGAAGTCGAGGCGCGAGACGTGAGAGTCCCTGAAGGTATTGCAGAAGATACGAGTCTCCATCTGTTTTCATGCCACCACCCAGATCGCAAATCCCTTGGCCGCGTGCAGGAGATGGTCGGTCGTGCCGCCGCCGAAGATCTGTTTGATCCGCGAGATCCCCTGCCGTCCCACGGCGATGGTATCGTGATGCCCGCTTCTGGCCTCTTCGAGGATATTTCTGGCAATATCGTCGTCATGACCATACTTCACCGTCACGCGGTTCATGTCGAACCCGGATTGTGCCAGCGTCTCGCACGCCTGCTTCAGGACATGACACTCGGATTCTCGTTCCTTCTGAATCCAGGCATCCTGCTCACTACGCAACTGCACGCTCAATTGCGCCTCGACCGCCGGATTCTCCGATCCACCATGCTCCAGTAACCTCCGCGGCATGGGCTTGAGCACATGAAAGAGTGTGATGGTGGCGTCGGGTGTTCGGCTCAGCAGCGAACCCACATACTGGACCACGCGATGGGAGTTTTCGGACTCGTCGACAGTCAGAAGAATTCGCACAGCGGCCGACATACTTGCTTCCTTCTCTACCTGTTGAAGCATAGGCACCTCCCAAATCCTTGACACGTTTCATCTAGAGCCATACCTTCATATTCACGACGTGAGTACTTGAATCTCATCTTGAGTTGAGCAGAAACATTTCCTCCAGACGACCTACTCCAGGACGGATGAATAGAATTATTTTAACCAAGAATACAGATCCTAAACACCGTCGGCTTATTCCATCGCTTCTCCATCTCCCAGCATTACGAACCATATGATTCCCAGCACTACGAACCACAGCATCAGCCCAAATGAGCTGACCGCGCTGACCATCACGAGACAACAAAAAAAGGTGAGCACCTGGATTGTACCCTCACAAGAATCCAGACACCGCTTCGCATAGAGCTGGCGCGTTACCGATGTTGAACAGCCGGCTCTTCACGGTGTTGCTCCTGACCGAGGAGCCACTCTTGGTTCATCAGGCTGATTTGACAGCTCAGACCCACTTGATGGAGCGCGATCAGCTTCTGTCGGTTCAGTATCCGCATGTCTCGTGGTCATAGGCCGTCTCCCTCTGCGCTATGATTTTTATTCGCTGCAAGATCAAGGCCAAGGGGTTACAAATTATACCGTGCATGCAGCCAACTCGCTGGCTGAAACAGGCAACGGTACCTACTCAGACATCACAATCCGTCCAAGGTGAAGAAAGGCCGGTGTCGATGGTGTCTCTTTCTTGACAGGGCCTCGACCTGGTGGGTTTGGTCACACGAAGGGTTGCTACAGCCTTTTTCCCTATTTCCACACCTTACCTTGTTTAGAGTTTATATTTCCGCTCTTAAAGAGCGATTGCGCACTCTGCGCCTTTTGGAATCCCGCTCAGTTCACAATCAAGACTAAATTGAACCAATCCTCCTTAAGTACCCGTCCTTAGTCATATGGCCGCTCGCCATGCTTGATTTTATGAATCCAGTGCGCTTGGTGCACCGAGAAGAATAAGTGAAAAACTCAGTGGCACATAATGTGCTTCCGCCGATGTGAGGTGAGGAAGCGAGGTGACTCATGGGTGAAGCAGGTATCGCTGATCGTGTCCGGTCCGTGCTGGAAGAACAGGGCACAGCCTGTTCGTTGGACGACGTCACGCAGCTCTGTCCCGACTTGACTTGGAATCAAGTGTTCTTAGCCATCGACTATTTAAGTCGGACAGGCCAAGCCGATGTCACATTGGATCCTAGACGAGTCTATTGGGTGCAAACCCGTCGCACAGCCGCATGAGAGCCTGCCGATATCTCAGTCTCCGCTACTACGATGCATTCTTCCCCGGTCCTTCAAGAGCAGCTATCGACACAAGACCTCCGTCCCGTCAAAAACGTGACCTCCCTTTGTCTATCGCACAGATTTCATGACCGATACGGCGACATACTGCCCTGTCTGTCGGCCATACGGTCTCGCACAAACTCGTAATTCAGCTGACAAGGAGCGCTTATGGTAAAATCCGGTCTCTGGTTGTCGGGTGCGCTTCTGCTGGGTCTTACATCGATCGCGGCTGCGGACTCCGAGACGCCGACCATTCTTCCGAACCTCTTCCCCTTTCCCAATACCACAGGCATTCTGAAAACCTTCAACGCGACCGGCAAGCTTGATCTGACCGGTCCTTTCTTCCAGAGTCTGGGAACCAACGGCCGCAGCTGCGCCAGCTGTCATCAGCCTGGCGATGCCTGGTCTGTGTCGGCGGCACACGTCGAGGACCGATTTGAGCGGTCGCATGGCCTCGACCCGATCTTTCGGACCAACGACGGCTCCAATTGCGATCACAATATTGATACCGCCACAATAAAAGGCCGTCGCGAAGCCTATAGCCTCCTGCGCACTCGTGGATTGATCCGTATTGCGCTTGCAGTCCCGACAGGAGCCGAGTTCGAGGTAGTGAGCGTCAAGAATCCTTATGGGTGCAGCGAGACGAGCACGCTCTCCATGTACCGACGCCCTCTGCCGTCCACCAATCTCCGGTTTCTCAGCACCGTGATGTGGGATGGGCGTGAATCTTCGCTACAGGCCGGCACGAAGCCGATCACGTTCGCCACGAATCCCGCCGATCTGCTTTCCGACCTCGCTCACCAGTCGCTGGATGCCGTCCTCGGCCATGCACAAGCCACAACGGCGCCCACCCAAGAACAGCAAAAAAAGATCGTCGACTTTGAAATGACGCTCTCCACGGCTCAGGCGATCGATTTCGACGCGGGAGCCCTCGATGTTCATGGCGCGAGCGGTGGTCCCCCGTCACCCTCTCGGAGCAACCGTTTTTTATCGGCATCAACGATCCACTGGGGCTCAATCCCTTCAAGATTCCCTTCACACCGGTGGTCTTTACCCTCTTCAACAATCACTGGGTCCATGCTTCCGATCATGAGCAGCACGGGCATCACCCGGAGCGTCGGGCAAGCATCCTTCGAGGGCAAATCCTCTTCAATTCGTACCCCATCAACATTGTGGGGGTAGGCGGACTCAACGACGCGATCGGTCTCCCGCTCATCAAAGGCACCTGTGGCACCTGTCACAATTCATTCAATGTGGGTAACCACTCTACAGGCGCTCCGCTGAATATCGGAATTGCTGATGTGACGAACCCCTTGGGAGTTACTTACCTCCCTGTCATTACTCTGCGTGACAAGACAGGCGGAACGGAAGTGTCCACAACAGATCCAGGCCGAGCGTTAATTACGGGAAAGTGGGCCGACATTGGGAAGTTCAAAGGCTCGATCCTCCGAGGGCTGGCCGCGCGGTCGCCCTATTTTCACAACGGCTCGGCCGCAACCTTGAAGGAGGCAGTGGAGTTCTACAACATTCGCTTCAGCATGGGTTTGACCCATCACGAAAAAGCCGACCTCGCCGCATTTTTGAGTGTGCTGTAACGACGGGGACCTGACCTACTGAGGTGCCTCGCGAAATCCTGCCGGGCGCCTCAGCTTCAGCTTGTATCTCGTTCAAAATCCTCCCGTGGCATCCGACCTTCACCCATTATCATGTTTCGTGAGACTCTCTTATAAAAGCTGGGGCGTAGCGAGCATCTTCGAAACCAAAAATTTGCCGTCGGTGCTCTTGCTTCAGATCACCTCTCGCACGCAAACACCTGGACATGACAGTTTCTTCTGTGATTGAATCAAAGATTCAGGAGATGGAATCATTGGATCAGATCGAACGCAACTATCGCGCACTCTTGTCCGTCGCCCTCGTGCTGAACTCGCAGCGTGACATGCGCAGCTTGTGGGAAGCGATTACAGTGGAGATCACCAAGGCCATTCCATGGGCCCGCGCATCGATCACCCTATACGATCCTCAAGCCGATGCGTTCCGGTTTTATGTCCTCGCGACCACAGTCCCGCTGGTCGCGCTTAACCGCGATGCCCTCGTCCCGCGCCACGGAAGCGGGATGGGATGGGTATATGAACACAAAACCCTGCACATTCGCCCTGATCTCAAGAAAGAGCAAGTCTTTCCTGAAGACAAGTTATATGTCCAAGAAGGCCTCGGACGGATGATTAATCTTCCGCTGCTCGTGAAAGATCAATGCCTCGGTGTTCTCAATATCGGCACTCGGGAGTCGGGCGATCCCGATCCCGGAGATATCGAATTCCTTACACAAGTGGCGATGCAAATCGCCTATGCGATCGATCACGTCCAAGCCTACGAACAAATCGATCAGTTACGGAACCAACTGGCAAAAGAAAACGTATATTTGAACGAGGAACTGCGGCTCACGAAAAACATCGACAGATTGGTCGGTGAAAGTACCGTCTTTCAACATGTCTTAACCCTCGCGCGACAAGTTGCCGCGACCTCGACGACCGTTCTCTTGATGGGTGAGACAGGAACCGGCAAAGAATTGATCGCTCAAACCATTCATGATTTGAGTCAGCGCTATCGGAAACCCATGGTTCGCGTGAATTGCGCCTCCTTTCCGGCTGGACTGGTTGAAAGTGAATTATTCGGCCACGAACGCGGCGCATTTACCGGAGCGGACCGCGCCCGTGAAGGACGATTCGAACTGGCCCATGAAGGAACATTGTTCTTGGATGAAATCGGTGAAATGCCTCTGGAGACACAGGCGAAATTGCTGCGGGTCTTACAGGATGGGATGGTTGATCGTTTGGGTGGGAAACAGCCGATTCGGGTTGATGTCCGTATCATCGCCGCCACGAACCGCGATCTTTCTGCAACGGTCAAGCTCGGTACATTTCGAGCGGATCTTCTGTATCGCCTGAACGTGTTCCCGATCCGACTGCCCACACTGAGCGAGCGTCCGGAAGATATTCCATCGTTAGCCCGACATTTCCTTGAACTCTACGCAGCAAAACTCCGCCGTTCGTGCACGGATATCGATCCTGATTCGTTAGAACGATTGGTTCGCTACTCGTGGCCGGGTAATGTCCGTGAATTGGCCAATGTGATCGAGCGAGCCTTGATCCTCTCACACGAGTCGATCTTGCGGATCGATAACCATCTTCTCCTGGGATTGCAAGATCGCTCGTTCACCAGTTTGCCGTCATCCGACCTCAAGGATTTCGAACGTCGACACATTCTCCAAACTCTGACATTGACCGATTGGCGCATCGAAGGTCCTGATGGAGCAGCAGCACGTCTCGGCATCCCGCCCAGTACCTTGCGCAGCCGGATGAAACACCTTGTGATAAAACGACCGACCGCTGACTGAAGCGCTCGTCCCTCTGTCTCGTACGCATGTTCTCCGTCTCCTTAGCATCAAAGACCTCGATCCGTCGTGAGTAGAACCCGCGATGAATCGCGATCTATCGTGGGTTCTCAGTAATTTTCTTTTTCAATTTAGGGAGATAATCCATTATAGACCTGAAATTTCACTAGGTTGAGACTATGTGGTTGAAGAGGCGCAGTCCTTGCTCATGCACATCTACAAATGTTGAGGCTGGCTTATTCACCACAGATAACCTTCGTGCGGGAGACCTCAGCAGATGATCAATCGAGCACACCACGTTCTGTTGACCGAATCTTTTTATGACAACAGGGGATTATCCAGAGACCCGCTGCCTCGGATGGCACTTCATCTTCCTCAACCTCGTGTTGGGCCTAGCCCACATCGTGGTGCTGTTCAACGCCGGATCGTACGTGGCGCTGGAGCCGCACGCGGCAGGAGGCTTGGGCGGCGTGTTTGTCAGTTTCGGGAGATGGGCGCAGACGAATTTCATGATCGCCCTGGCTCTGGGCTTTCCTCTCGCCCGCTGGCTCTCCGACCGCTATGGAGAACCACGCGTCTTTAGCGCCGCCTTCCTCGCCTACGCCGTGGCATCGGTATTCTGCGCGACGGCTGGCGGCATTGAAGCCTTCGTGTCGGCTCGCGTCCTTCTCGGTCTCGCCGGCGGCGTCACCTTGCCGCTGAGCCAGTCCTTGCTGATCAAGGAGTACCCCGATCACCTCAAGTCGTTGGGTCTGGCAATCTGGGGGCTTTTCACGTTGATGCCCTTTACTTTTGGGCTGGTCACCGGCGGTTGGCTTGCTGATCATTGGGGCTGGCGCACTCTGTTCTACCTCAACATCTTCCTGGCTGTGTTGATCGCCGCCCTGGCAGCCGCCTTGTTTCATGGAAGACGTCATGAGGTGCGCCATGAGCCATTCGACCTCGTTGGATTTGCCCTGTTGGTCGTGATCTTCGGCGGCCTCCAGACGATGTTGAACGGAGGAAACGACTTTGATTGGTTCGACGATCCGCTTTTATGCGGCATGTTGGTCATCGTCATCGTGGCTGTCCCGGTCTGGATCGTCTGGGAGCTCGGAGAACGTCGTCCCGCGATGGATCTTCGATTATTCGCGCATCGGAATTTTTCGATCGGCCTCCTCTGTCTCGGTCTGGGCTTCCTTTCGATTCAAGGATTACTCTCCCTCTTCGTCGTGCAACTGCAGCTGTTGATGGGCTATTCCTCGGAGCTGGCTGGCCTGGTGTTCCTACCCATGCTTCTGTTGGGCATGCCGATGATCGCCGTGATGCACGAAATCGCAAAACGGCTGGACGTCCGATGGCTGGCCTGCTTGAACAGCTTGGGATTCGCCGCCACGTTTTATTGGATCGGCCTCTTCGACGATCCCCACTCCTACGATCAGATCTTTTGGCCGATGGTGCTCGAGGGAGTGTTCCTCGGCTCGTTTTTCACGCCGTTGACCGTGTTGACGTTGCACGGCCTGTCGGGTGAGCAAATGCTTCGCGCGGCGGAGACGGCCAATATTCTTCGCATCGCGTCCGGCGCGATGGGGATTACCTGGCAAGGGATCGTCATCTTCCGTCGCCTCCCCTTTCATCAATTGCAACTCAGCGACCATTTCGGCGGGAGAATCTCGGCGTCGTATGACGCGCTCAACCAGTTCATGGCGAAACTCGAGGCACTCGGTTTCGATCCCGCCATGATCGAACGCAAGGTGCAACTGACAATCAAGCAGGCGGCCGGCATTCTCGCCTTGAATGACACGTTCCTCCTGTCGAGCTATCTCTGTCTGGGGATTGCGGCGCTGGTCTGGTTCGCGCATTCCAGCCGCTTGCCGGTGTTGAAGCAGGTGGAAGCCGTGCGCGAGTTGCAGGCGGAAGAGCTGATGGAGCAACCATGATTGAAGGCCAATCGACCATCTCCCCATACGTCTCGGCCTTGTGCCTGTCGGTCATGTTCGCGGTCACCGGCTGTGGTTGGTGGATTCCGAAGGGCGATCCGCCAGCGACTTATATGGTGCCCCCCGAGTTGCAGGAAACCCTTGAGGAAGTGACCAACCGATTGCACAAATGGCCCGATGACCGGTGGTGGGAACAATTCCAAGACGCCGAGCTCAACCAAGCGATGGAGACGGCGCTGCGCGACAATCCGGGGCTCAAGGTGGCCTCGGCTCGCTTACGGGCAGCGCATGGGCTGGTGCGTGTGGAAGGCGCGCGCCTTCTTCCCTTTCTGGAAGCCGACGCGTCGCTGACCTACGAGCGTCTCTCGCAACACGGAGTGTTCGCCGCCTTGAATGCCGAAACCGCGGGACGCCGCATTCTGCTCGGCATGATCAACCCGTTCACGTTTCGGTACGAGTTCGACTTCTGGGGCAAATACCGCGCGACGCTCGAAGCAGCGCTCGGGCATGCGGCAGCCGAAGAAGCGGAATGGGCTGAAGTCCGACTTCGGCTGACCACCGGCATCGCGCGCGCCTACTTCCGCGGCCATGCGCTGCATCGTCAGCTGGAATTGGTCCACGCCATCGCCGATCTACGCGGGAGTCTTCGGATTCTCGCGGAGACCCGATCCAAACTGGGATTAGATAATGACCTGGCAGTGAAACAAGCCGTCGCCGACTACGAAGCGGCGGTCACACGCCAAGCCTCGGTTCACGATCAATTGGACATTCAGCGTAATTTGCTCGCCCGCCTCATCGGCAAAGGACCGGACGACGGTCGACACCTCTTTACGGTTTCTTCCCCAATCATTCCTGAGCAGGTGCCCGTCCCTGAGCATCTCTCGATCGGATTGCTGGTTCATCGGCCTGATTTGGCCGCGGCACTGTATCGCGCATACGCCGCCGCTCGGGTGGTGAAGGTTGCGAGGACGCAGTTCTACCCAACGATCGATCTGACCGCCTTCGTCGGCTTCAATGCCTTGACGTTCACCAAAGGCGCCGACAAGTTGGCAAATTTCCTGTTCTCGGGACAGAGCTTTTCCTACGGTCTCGCGCCGGGCCTGCGCTTGCCGATCTTCGAAGGCGGCCGCTTGCGAGGCGAACTGGCGACGCGACGGGCTGAGTACGACGCGGCGGTGGAACTGTACAACGACACGCTGCTCGACGCTTTGCGGGAAGTCGCGGACAGTCTAAGCGCGTGGCATGCGACGCGCGAAATGCTGGAATCGCATCATCGCTTGGTGACGTCGCTCAGCGAGGACTGGCGTCTCGCGAAAGTACGGGTCGTGTCCGGACTGGACGACGACCGTGAAGTGCTCCGCCATCGCTACCCGGTGCTGGAACAGGAATATGCGCTGCGGGCGCTGGAGAGCGATCAACTCGTGGCGGTGGTGGATCTCATTGAGGCATTAGGCGGCGGATACAGCAATCCCGATGTCGAAAAGAAACCGAAGGAGCCGGCGAGTTGAACCTATGAGCGACACCCATTCCATTCTCCCGCCGTCGCCGCAGCTGATTGAAGAGTCACTGCACGCACAGCGCAACCGACGGCTGTTGATCGTGGCGCTCGTGCTGAGTCTTGCCGGCCTCGTCTATGGCGGCTATTGGTGGACCACGGCCCGGCATTGGATTCAGACCGACAATGCCTATGTGACCGGCAACCTTGTGCCGGTCACGGCGCAGGCCGGCGGCATCATCACGCAGGTGCTGTTCGAAGAAACGCAGTTCGTCAATCGAGGCGATGTGCTGGTCCGTCTCGATGCAAACGAAGCCACTGCGACGCTGGGACAGGCGCGCGGTCGACTCGGCGACGCGATCCGGCGCATCAACTCGCTCTTCATTACGCAACGACAACTGGCTGACAAATTGGCGGCTCGCAGGGCTAGGCACGATGTGATTCGCCACGACATGGATCGGTACCGTCGAGCGGCGTCCAGTGGAGCCGTGTCGAAGCAGATTCTAGAGAATGCGCTGGATCACTTGCGGGCATTGGAAGCAGATGTGCGGGAAACACAGGCTGAATACGACGCGCTCGACGCTCAGATCGGTGGCACGACCGTGATGGAACATCCGACGGTCGAGCTGGCGAAGCATGAGTTCATCCACGCCCATCTCGAATATGCGCGGCAGCAGATCCGAGCGCCGGCGTCCGGATACGTGGCGAAACGCAGGGCGCAGGTCGGTGAACGGGTAAAGCACGGCACGAACCTCATGACGATCGTTCCGCTGGACCATCTCTGGGTGGAAGCCAACTTACGGGAAACCGACTTGGCGGACGTCCGACCGGGCCAACCGGCCGAAGTGCGTGTGGACCTTCACGGCGGCAAACATACGTTTCGCGGCACTGTGGAAGGCCTGGTACCCGGAACGGGTAGTCCGTTCGCGCTTTTGCCGCCGGACAACTCCACCGGTAACTTTATCCATATCATCGAACGGGTGCCGGTACGGATCGCGCTGGAGGCCGAAGAACTGCAGGAGCATCCGATTAGGCCCGGTCTCTCAACGGTCACAAAAATCCGCATCAGTGATGTCGGTCAATCCATCTGGTCGTCTCTGGCGAAAGCCGACACCGAGGAATATCAGACCGACGTCTATGACAACGAATTGATGGATGCGGAATCGCTGGCGCAAGAAGTCATGAAGACCAATATGGTGTCCCGCATCCCTTCATCCGTGTTGAAGGCAAGCGACTAAAACACGCGCCGACAAACTGTTGTTTCGTATGGTCTCGAGTCGGCGGGCAGAAGCGATCGATCGGGAAAAAGGAGTGGGCGATGAAGGATATCATCCTCGGATCGATTTTGACCCTGTCTCTTTTGGCGGATAGTGCCGTCTTGTACGGTCAAACTTCTGACTCATACGGCAATCGTCTAACAAAACCCACTAGACCAGCTGACATCACAGGCCGTTCGGATGCTCGCAGTGGACACCTGTGCCAGGCGCCCCACCGGACTCTCATATTCTGCCACGGAGCCCAGATCTTGGCTCACCAACATTCCCTCTGTCTCCGTCCATAGGCCCTGGATCTGGCCTGCTGGGACCAGAATCCGGCCCTGGCCCGGCACGATTGCGATCCGGTCATGAGTCGGAAAACATGAGAAGACATTTCGACCGACCAGCACAGTAGCATGTGTCCTCGTAAGAAGACGGAACTGGTGATGTAACACAACTCCGGTTGAAACGATCACTGAATGGACGTCAACTATACAAGGAGGGGCCATGAAGCTTAAAAATCTGATCCAGAAACGCGACGCTCACACTGCAACCCCGGCGACCGACAGCCCGAACGGATCAGGCGATCAGCACCACCAGCGTATAGCAGCAGCCTTCGTGTTATTTGAACGGCGTGGGCGGCAAGTAGGCCACGAGTTGGACGATTGGTTGGCCGCGGAGCAACAAATCCTTCGAGGCGACGTTCCGAAGACGTTTGAGGTCACTCAACGAACGGATCGCGAAGCCCATCTGCAGCGCGAGAATGCCCGACTCAAGAGGCTGGTAGGCGAACGGATCTTGGAACTCACAAACGATGAGGAGGTGTGGGCATGACCAAGCCACGCGTGGTGATTTTGGGTGGGGGGTTCGGCGGGATGTATGCCGCGCTGGAATTCGAACGCGCGCTGGGGCACGGAGCCGACTTGGACGTGACCCTCGTCAACCAGGACAACTTTTTCCTCTTCACCCCGATGCTA
>JAICWG010000262.1 GCA_025934915.1 Nitrospira sp. | reverse complement strand
TGGATTAAGTAGATCTCAGATGTGATACGGTAAAGGGATCCACATCACTCGAAACAGGCGGAAGCGATCGACACCGTCCTAATCGTGTATGGAGCGTTCAGGTAAATCTCTGAGACCAGCACATTGAGCGTCATGGCACAATTCCACCAGCACGTTAAATCAGCGAGCACGAATCTACAAACGCCGCTGTTCCTTCGTTCATCCCGATCTGTCTCCAACGTTCTCGTGATTCGTTGCGAGTCCCGCGGTGTATAATGCCCGCGGATGGCACTCCCGTCTAACCATTTCCGGTCCTCAGTCGGCAGTAAAGTCGTCATGGCTCTGAGCGGGCTCGGGCTCGTGATCTATGTTATTCTTCACATGCTGGGAAATCTGCAGGTGTTCCAAGGATCCCATGCGTTCAATGGCTATGCGGTGTTTCTCCGCGACATGCCGATCCTCCTCTGGACAGCCCGGATTGGATTGCTGAGCCTTGCGGCGTTCCATATCGTACTGGCGATCCAGTTGACCTTGCGAAATCGCCATGCTCGTCCGGTCGCTTATGCGGTCCGCGAGTATCGCCAGGCATCTTTTTCGTCTCGCACAATGGCCGCCTCCGGTTTTGTCCTCTTGTTCTTCATCATATTCCATCTGTTCCATCTGACGGCCGACATGATCGATCCCTCTTCTGTCGATCGTCTCGACGTCGAAGGACATCGTGATGTCTATGGGAAACTCGTTCATGCCTTTCAGAATCCATTCATCATGGCGCTCTACCTGGCCGGTCAGCTGGGGTTGGGCTTGCATCTGAACCATGCCGTCACCAGTAGTTTACAGACCTTGGGGTTTGAATATGTCGCATTCAACCGACTCTTCAAGGCCGCTGGTCCTACGGTTGCATTGGTGGTCGTTCTCGGCAATGTTGCCATCATCCTAGCCGTCTTCTTGGGAATCGTACACGGATGATGAAACTTGATTCGAAAATTCCTCCCGGCCCACTGGAAACCAAATGGGACCGGCGACGGTTCAGTGAAAAATTGGTGAGTCCGAATAACAAGCGGAAAATCACGGTGATCGTCGTCGGCACCGGTCTGGCGGGAGCCAGCGCGGCTTCGACCTTGGGACAGCTCGGCTATCAGGTGGAGTGCTTTTGTTTTCAGGATAGTCCACGCCGCGCCCACAGCATTGCGGCGCAGGGAGGAATCAATGCGGCCAAAAATTACCAAGACGATGGAGACAGCGTCGGGCGGTTGTTCTATGACACGATCAAAGGTGGAGATTTCCGCTCTCGCGAAGCCAATGTGTACCGACTCGCCCAGGTGAGCACGCAAATCATCGATCAATGTGTGGCGCTCGGCATCCCGTTTGCCCGGGAGTACGGCGGGCAGTTGGCGAATCGATCATTCGGGGGTGTCCAAGTCTCGCGGACGTTCTACTGTCGTGGACAGACCGGACAACAACTTCTTTTAGGAGCCTATTCGGCGCTCTGCTGGCAGGTAGAGCAAGGACAGGTCACCATGCGCCCGCGCACCGAGATGCTCGATCTTGTCATGGTCGATGGGCAGGCTCGAGGAATTGTGGTGCGCGATCTTGTCACGGGACGAGTGAGTATCCATACGGCTCATGCCGTGGTTCTTGCGACCGGCGGCTACAGCAATGTGTACTATCTGTCGACCAACGCGAGCGGCAGCAACGTGACGGCCACGTACCGCGCGTGGAAGCAGGGCGCCGCATTCGCGAACCCTTGCTTTACGCAGATCCACCCCACAGCGATTCCACCGGGAGACGCATCTCAGGCCAAGTTGACACTGATGTCCGAATCGCTTCGCAACGACGGGCGATTGTGGGTTCCGAAGATGGCGAGAGATCATCGGCCTCCGGAGGATATTCCCGCTGCGGAACGCGACTACTTTCTGGAACGCCGATACCCACGTTTCGGCAATCTCGCACCACGAGATATTGCATCCCGTGCCGTGAAAGCCGTGTGTGACGAAGACCGCGGCGTCGGACCAGGCGGCTACGGCGTGTACCTGGATTTCGCCGACGTCGTCGCCCAGCAGGGGTTTGACGTGGTCCGCGAGCGTTATGGGAACCTTTTCGACATGTATCAGCGGATCACAGGGGAAGATGCCTGCCATGCACCCATGCGAATTTACCCGGCGCCGCACTATACGATGGGAGGGCTCTGGGTAGATTACAATCTCATGAGTACCATTCCAGGACTCTTCGTGATCGGTGAAGCGAACTTCGCGGATCACGGTGCCAATCGGCTCGGAGCCAGCTCGCTCATGCAAGGGCTTGCCGACGGCTATTTTATCTTGCCGTATACGATCGGTCATTATTTAGCGACTGCGAAGCTCATTTCTATTGATGAAGATCATCGGGAATCTCGGGCGGCGCTTCAACGTGTGACGAGCAGGGTTAGCCGTCTTCTAAATGTCAGGGGTCGGCGAACGGCTGCCTCATTTCATCGGGAAGTCGGTAGGCTGTTGTGGAATCACTGTGGCATGTCCCGTAATGAGGAAGGGCTCAAATCGACACTGACGTCGATTCCGGCGTTACGGGAAGAATTCTGGCGGAATGTGATGGTTCCGGGATTAGGGGAGGCCTTCAACCAAGAATTGGAGTATGCAGGGAGAGTGGCGGACTATCTCGAATTCGCCGAACTACTTTGTCACGATGCGTTGCATCGAGAGGAGTCATGCGGAGCGCACTTCCGAGAAGAGTATCAGACGGCCGAAGGCGAGCCGCAACGTGACGACAGCCGCTTCGCGCACGTGGCTGTATGGGAGTACCGAGAAGGCACATCGCCTATCTTGCACAAGGAGCCTCTGGCCTTCGAGTTTGTACAGCCGACAACGAGAAGTTATCAGTAGTCAGCAATCATCATCATGAAATTCACGTTGAACATTTGGCGACAGAAGGGCCCAGATGAGCGAGGCCGGTTGGTGACGTATGAGGCTCGCGATGTGAGCTCCGGCATGTCGTTCTTGGAAATGCTGGACAGTGTGAATCAGGGATTAATCGCCAAGGGAGAAGAGCCGGTGGCGTTCGAACAGGATTGCCGTGAAGGCATTTGTGGAAGTTGCTCACTCGTGATCAATGGTATCCCGCATGGCCCAGACCGCGGCATTACCACCTGTCAGTTGTACATGCGGCGGTTTCCCGACGGAGCCGTCATCACCATCGAGCCGTGGCGCGCACGAGCCTTTCCCATTATTAAGGATCTGGTGGTGGATCGCCGAGCGCTGGATCGAATCATGCAAGCCGGGGGTTACATCTCCGTCCATACCGGTGGAGCGGTGGACGGGAACGTCCTGTTAATCAGTAAGGACCAGGCTGAAACCGCGATGGATGCCGCGGCTTGCATCGGTTGTGGAGCCTGTGTGGCTGCTTGTAAAAATGCCTCGCCCGCGTTGTTTGTGGGAGCTAAGGTGTCTCACTTGGCGCTCTTGCCGCAAGGGAAGCCCGAGCGTACCAGTCGGGTGAAGGCGATGCTGGAAGCCGTGGATCGAGAAGGATTCGGTTCTTGCGGCAATCAAAACGAATGTGAAGCCGTCTGTCCGAAACGCATCAGTGTCCGTTTCATCGCCACTCTCAATCGCGAATATCTCTGGTCAGGCGTCGTCGAATCCGGGCTTCCTGCTGAGCCGGAATCTCCCCATGCAGAGTCCGCCTAGCGAGGATAGTTGACGGCACGGTCTTCCCTCATTTTAATACGTAAACTACCGCGGTGCCGAGCCTCAATCGTTACCCTATCCATGGTGGAAAATGTTGATGGAGGCCGATTTTCGCCAGATGGCAATCAGCTTGACTATGAGGGAAAGGCCTTTATAGTGCGGTGAGGATGCAGCGAAAGCCCTCCAGCGGCCGGAGATGAGACCGAATGAATCGTCTAGTGAACTGCCCACGATGTCGAAAAGATGGAGCACTTCGTGTGCGGCCACAATCACCGCGTGAACTGGTCGCGGCATTGATTTGGATCGTTCCGTATCATTGTGGACACTGTTGTCACCGGTTTCTTGGCCGTCGTCTCAGCATCGCCGGATCTCCCCCCGTGGACCGCCGTGAACATCTTCGTATTCCTGTACGGCTTTGCCTGTCCTTTTCCGGAGGGAAAGTCAGAGGCGAGGGAACCGTGATGGACCTCTCCCTGGGCGGTTGCATCATCAAGAGTGAAACTCAAGTGCATGTTGACGACATTTTTTACCTGGAGATCGTCGTCGCCGAAGATGGACC
>JAICWG010000186.1 GCA_025934915.1 Nitrospira sp. | reverse complement strand
CACAAATGTCACCGGCCCGTCGTTCACCAATAGCACGCTCATATGCGCGGCAAAGATACCGGTTTCCACCGATGTTCCGCATGCCCGCAGATCAGTCGCGACCTGTTCATAGAGGCGCTTGGCCAGGTCGGGAGGAGCAGCCTCATCAAAACTTGGGCGACGTCCGTTGATAGTCCGGCCTAACAGAGTGAATTGGGAGACCAACAACACCGCGCCATCTACATCCGTCAGCGATCGATTCATCTTCCCTTGCTCATCGGCGAAGATCCGGAGGCTCCGGATCTTCTCGACCACATATGCTGTATCCGACTCATTATCTCCTTTCGCGACACCCAACAAAACCATCAAGCCCTGTTGGATCTGGCCCGCGACTTTACCATCGATCTCAACCGAGGCACTGGTGACCCGCTGAATAACCGCTCTCATCGCTTGGGTTATCCTCGTTGCAGTTGAGTCAATGTCCCTTCAAGAGCCAGCAACTTGCGTTTCATGGACAGTCCGCCGGAGAACCCACCGAGCGAGGCGTCGTGAGCGACAATCCGGTGACAAGGGATGATGATCGGCAATGGATTTGCGCCGACGGCGTTGCCGACGGCCCGCGCGTAGTGCCTGCCTCCAACCCGTGCGGCAATCCATTGATAGGAACGGAGCTTCCCGTAAGGCACGCGCTGTAACGTCCGCCATACTTGTCGTTGGAACGATGTTCCCTCCGAGAGATCGAGCGGCACATCAAAGGTATTCCGTTTCCCTCCCAGATAATCGAGCAGCTGCCGGCGGGCCGCTTCCAGCCGCGCGGACTCTCCTTGTTGCACCGACCCATTCGATTGTGATCTAAGATCGAACTCAACGGCCCGCTTCGAGCGTTTCGGCAATACAATCGTTTGAATCCCTTTCGTGGATTCCACGAGCCCCATCCAACCCCAGGGCGAACGAAAGATCATCGAGCGCTGCATGAATCACTCCTTTATGCCGTCAATCGACCCAACTTTCTGCGTATCATCCCCCACACTATTCCAAGTTCCTCCGACTGAAACAGCGCATGGACACCGAGATACCCACCGACACTCAGGCCGATAGCGGCAACAAGCATCGCGGATTTCATGACCCATTCGTCAGAGTGCGTCCATACCTGTGCTCCAGCCACCGACCAGCATGCGATGACCAGCGGAATACAGGCGACAAGAACCCGAAGGGAAGAGCGTCCCACCGCTCCCCAGTCAACTCCGCCTAGTCTCCGGTTCAACACCGCCACGAGAATGACTCCGTTTACCATAGCTGCCAATGCCGTGGCCAGTGCCAACCCCGCTGCGCCTAGAAAAGACATCAATGCCAGCGAGAAGACGATATTTGCTGCCAGCGCGACCGCCGCCGAGATGGCCGGCGTCTTGGTATCTTGCAGCGAATAGAATGCCGCGACGATGATACGAACCCCTCCGAATGCCCACAGGCCGACGGCGTAGCAGAGCACCGCCAGTGCAGTCTCCGCCGTATCTTGCGCCGTGAATGTGCCGTGCTCGAAAAAGAGATGCACGATCGGAGTGCGCAGCAGAATCAAGCCGACCATCGCCGGCACGATGATGAAGAGGATCATACGCAGGCCGAACCCGAGTGTCGTGCGCAGTTCCTCCAACGCGCCTCGCGCCGCTTGTGACGATAACGTAGGCAGAATCGCCGTCGCCAATGCGACCCCGAAGATGCCCAGCGGAAATTGGATCAGCCGCATGCCGTAAAACAGATAGGTCGGTCCTCCGGCGAAGAACGACGCCAGCACCGTGCTCACCGTCAGGTTGATTTGAGTCACGGAAAGGCCGAGCAGCGTGGGCACCATCAACCTGCCGATCCGCCGCAGGCCTGGATGGCCAGGCTCGAATCTGAAACCGAACAGCAATCCCCGCCGTTTCAGGCTGGGAAGCTGCATAACAAACTGGGCCGCCCCTCCCACCACCACGCCGATCGCCACCCCGATAATCGGTTCCGGCAGATGCGGAGCCAACCACACGGCGCCGACGATGATGAAGACATTCAGGAAAAGCGGCGAGAAGGCCGGCGCCGCAAAAGCTCGTACCGAGTTCAGAATGCCCATGGCCAACGCCGCCAAGCTGATGAACAGAAGATACGGAAACATGACGCGGGCGAGCAGCGTCGTAAGCGCGAGTTTGTCGGGATGGTCCTGAAATCCCGGTGCGAGCAGCTGGACGATCCAGGGAGCGGCCGCAATCCCGACCATCATCACCAGCGTGACGATGGTCAGGAGCGTCGTGAATACCGCGCTGGCCAGTTCCCAGGCCTCCTGTTTGCTCCGAATCGTCCGGTATTCCGTATACACGGGAATGAAGGCCGACGACATCGAGCCCTCGGCAAACAGCTCGCGGAGGAGGCTGGGAATGCGAAACGCGATGAAAAAGGCGTCCGCCGCCGGCGTCGCGCCGAAGAATCTGGCCAACACCATGTCGCGGATGAAGCCGAGGATACGACTGGAAAACGTGGCGACGCCGATCACCCCAGCCGCTTTGACGACTGAATGATTCTCATCCTGCAGCTTGGCTGGAGCGCCGGCCGAAACGGTGGGCTCTGACATGGACCGGATTCTAGCGGAACGATCGCGAGGCGTCTATGGAAGTGAAAGTATTTCAGTCAGCAGTGCTCCCGACCACTTTATCTTTTTGCAAATTCAGTTGCGGTCCTGATCGAGGTCGAGGACTTGGGTAAGGGCCTCGTGAATTCGTCCCATGAGTGTGGATGAGAGTTTGGTCAGAGGGCCTTCGACCAAACGGCGATTGTCGATCGCGCGTAGTTGATCGATCAGTAGATCGGAGGTGCGGCGAAGACGTCCGGCTGCAGGGACATGAATACGCAAAGGTTCAGCACCCTGAATCAGCACAGTCGTCAACGGAACGATGAGTGTGGAGGGATGTTGGGCGTCAAGCAATGCTTGGGCCTGGACGATCAGAACCGGTCGTGTCTTGCCCGGCTCAGTGCCCCGTTTCGGATCGAGATCAGCCAGCCACACTTCTCCTCGATTAGGCATCGGGAGACTGTTCGACGGCGGCGAACTCGCGATTGACACGCATGCTTTCCTTGCGCACTTTCTTCGACGCTTCGGCCAAACGCCGCGTCCGGAGTACTGTCTGCGTCTGTCGATTCATGCGTTCGATCGCTCGACGGATATAGGCGGCTCTGGATAGATGGAGAGTATCCGCGCAACGGCGACTTGCCTCCAAAACGTCTTCCGGTAGTTTGAGCAAGATGGCGCCCATCGCGTCCCTCCTGGATATCTCATTGTGATATGCGCACATGATATCTCAACGCGGCGTACCAACGCAAACGCATACGCGTTACAGCGACTCCCGCGGATTGCTGAGCGATTAAAAGAAGAAGTAAAGAAGTTGATTTCTTGCGGAGCCAAGCCCCCAACGCGTGCCGGCGATTCGCGCCAGAGGCTCTGGACGCTCATCACGCCGCGAGGCGTTGAACCGGTGGCCGGCTCGTCATGTTTCCCACGTTCGACCCCACTTCACGTAGCACCTCAACTCTGGCCTGAGGCTTCATCTCCAATGTCCCATTGAACACCACTCCCTCTTCCATCGAAAGGGCCGGAGTTGTCAGGCTACCTTGAACAACGGCGGGAGCACAGAGCACAATCTGATTCTTCGCTAGGATATCACCGGTGATCGTTCCGTGGCATACCACAGTTCCAGCAGAGACCTTGGCCTTGATCACTGCCTCAGGTCCCACGAGCAAGCCACCGTCGGTATGGATTTCGCCGTCCAAGGATCCATCAATCCGCACCGTGCCGGAATAGGTAATGATCCCCTTGAACTCGACATCCTTTCCAACGAAGGCGACCTCATCCGGAAGGATCGGGCCGCTCTTCAATGGACTGCGCCGCTCCTCAGTCCACCGTTCCCGTTCACCCTCACCTGCTTCCGCCTCTTCCTGTTTCCACATAATCGCACTTCCTCCTTGTCCGTATTGTTCCATCCTAGCCGAGGGTCCGCCGAGTCTCTTCTCTATCGGTTGACGACGGTATTTTATTGAGTGCTCAAGATATAGGTTATGGCTCCTGAACCAATTCATTCGGCAATTCATCGGGATTGTCGTTTGGACGCCCGGGACAGACTTCGGCGAGAAGAACACCGCACGTTCGGATGCTCCGGCATAACCCGCCGACAACATCGCCTACTTTCAATCGGCCGACGGCAGCCTCGACGACCAACGACCACCGCTCCATCGGAACTCGTGGAAACAAGGGCTGATCGGGAAGGACGTAGATCTGATGTTCCAATAGTGACACCATGATCAGGACACCCGTGCGCTCACGAGTCTGAGAGACAGCATGTTGCGCGAAAGCCCGCTCGGCCCTCAGGCGTACTTTTTGATGCATACGATCGGTGGATGTGAAGAGGCGAACGATAGGAACAAGACTGCCGAGCCATACTCCTACTCCATAGGCCAGGATTGTCGCCAGTACCAGCCAAACCGCATTGGAAGCATGCCAGCCCCAAGGCAGCCAGAGTATTTCCGTGGTCAGCAAAATAGTGAGTGCCGCTACCGCGAGGATGATTCCGGCGCGATGTTGCGCATCGCGGTAGAGCCCGGACCGGCTTACGATCATCGGAACGATCTCCGCATTCGTGTGTTGTTCCGCCGCATGCACTGCCAGCCTGATCCGTTCCCGTTCATCGGCCGTGAGCGGCAGTCCTTCACCAGTTTCCACTGGCACCTCCTCCTCCGAAATCACCTCCTCCACCACTGAACCCACCTCTACTACCAAATGAACCTCCACCCCACCCGCCCCCTCGGCTGCTGTACCAAACCCAATCATCCATACCGCTGTATCGACTTCTCCTTCCCCCGGTGCCAGAGGCACCGATCATCAGCAGGAGAAGCAAGGTGATACCGCTTGCCACGAGTGCTGGAACCAACCAGGGTGCCAGCAGTGTGGAGATCCCTGCGCCAGCGACCGGCCCGATCAATCGATGGATGTTCATGAACACGAGCCCCACGAGTAATCCGACGATGACGGCAACGACGACCTGTCCAATGACATCGCTCTCCTGCCGAGGACCTGCCTTCTCGGGCACCTGATAGGTTCCTTCAATGGTTTTTACGATTGCGTTGATGCCTCCAGTCACCCCACCGGGAATATCACCGGCCCGAAACCGAGGCACGATCTCATTTCTAATGATTTGTGCCGATCGGGCGTCGGTCAATACGCCCTCCAATCCGTATCCGACTTCGATGCGAACTTTTCGCTCCTTAATCGTCACCAACAACAGGGCGCCATTGTCAGTACCTTTTTGACCGAGTTTCCATGTGGTCGCTACCCGATGGGAAAACTCTTCAAGAGGTTCGCCTTCGAGGGAGGGAACGATCAGGACGGCCACTTGATTGCTCGACTGAGTTTCATGGGCCGCCAGTTGGGCCGTCAGCGACTCCACTGTGGAGCTCGGCAAGACACGGGCGAGATCGACGATCCGCCCGGTCAGCGGCGGGACGTCGAGCGCATGTGCGAGAAAAACGAAGGCCAAGGCCGAGGTCAAGGTTGAGGCTAGGATGAAACACGAGACAAACCCTCGGCGAACCGGGACTGTTTGCTTCCGATCCACAGTCTCAACCTCAACCTGTACTCAGAATTTCACTTCGGGCGGCTTCGCCACAGCGTTCTCGTCGGCGACCATAAAGTTGGGGCGCTCTTCCAGATGCAGCAGCAGCTTCGCTGTGAGGTTGGTCGGGAAAAATCGGACCATCTTGTTATATTCCGCCACTCGGTCGATGTACCGCTTACGCGCTACGGTAATCCGGTTCTCTGTCCCCTCCAGCTGGCTTTGGAGGTCTCTGAAATTTTGATCGGCTTTCAGGTTGGGGTAATTTTCGGCAATGGCGATCAGCCGGCCTAGCGCCGATGTCAGACCGGCTTGGGCCTTTTGAAATGCCTCGAATGCGGCTGAATCTTTTAACACTTCAGGCGTCACTTGCATCCCCGTCGCCTTGGCTCTGGCGTTCACGACACCTTCAAGGGTCTCTTTTTCGTGGGCCGCGTACCCTTTGACCGTCGCAACGAGGTTCGGAATGAGATCGGCACGGCGCTGGTATTGATTGATGACTTCGCTCCACGCAGCCTTCGTATCTTCGTCCAAGCCTTGAAGATCGTTGTAGCCGCAGCCGGACACAGACAATGCGCTGATCATCGTTACGGTGACCAGAGCGTTTTTCCACCAAGTACGCCCCATCGTTACCTCCTTCAGCAGTCGAGCAGAACGCCGTGTCCCCACATCTCGCGGTCATGCTACCATGGGCATAATCATTAAGATATGTCGGTCAAGAGCGCCTATGCCACGGGAACAGTCGACTCATAAACCTGGTGGGTTTCAAGTGCGACACCGCACCCTCGGCATCTATCAAGGCAGTGCGATCGACCTCGCTTTCTGGCACCCGTCGTCAGGCATGCCCGAACATGGGCTCTGCCGGTTTTCTACAAGAGACAAGGCACAAGCGTTGATCGACGTGCTCTCCTCTTCAGCCTGCACGGAACCGATGGATCGAAACGATCTGACCATCGAGCCGTACGATATGGCCGAACATGACCGCTTGATCACTGATTATCCTCTGCCGTCTGCCTGGGAGACGCCTACCTAGGCGGGGAGATCATGACGAGCCGGTGACGGTCGACTCGACGGCTTTGGAGAGGACAGAAGAAGTGGAGCCCGAATGTGATTGGATGAAAGTCAAAAGGCGTTTATTCTCTTGGGCCTTGCGGAGAAACTTGAACGCGATGCCGCGCGCACTCACTGACCGCACCATGGCAGCGACTTCGACCGGAGGTTCATCTTCGGCGACGACGATCTCCAGGTAAAAAATGTCATCAACGTGGACTTGAGTGTCACTCTTGATGATGCAGCCGCCCAAAGAAAGGTCCATCACGATTCCCTCGCCTCTGACTTTCCCTCCGGAAAAGGACAGGCAAAGCCGTACTGGAATACGAAGATGTTCACGGCGCTCCATGGGAGGTTGAGGTCCGGCGATGCTGAGACGACGGCCAAGAAACCGGTGGCAACAGTGGCCACAATGATACGGAACGATCCAGATCAATGCCGCGATCAGTTCGCGCGGCGATTGTGGCCGCACACGAAGCGCTTCATCCTTTCGACATCGTGGGCAGATCATTTGACGATTCATTCGGTCTCATCTCCGGCCACTGGTGGGATTTCGCTGCACTCTCACCGCACTATAACGGCCTTTCCCTCACAGTCAAGATGATTGCCGTCTGGCGCAAATCAGCCTCCATCAACCTTTTACACCAGGGAGAGGGTCGGCGGTGACGCTCGGCACCATGCTTGGTTACGAATCGAAAGGAGAGAAGACCGTGCCGTCAGCCTGTCCGTTACGTGGATTCTGCATGGGGAGATTCCGGCTCAGCGGGAAGACCCGATTCGACGACGCCAGCTCGGAGATATTCGCGATTGAGCGTAGCGATGAAACGGACGCTGATGCGTTTCGGACAGACGGCTTCACACTCATTTTGATTGCCGCAAGATCCGAATCCTTCTCGATCCATGGCTTCCAGCATCGTGTTCACCCGATTGGTACGCTCGGGCTTCCCTTGCGGCAAGAGCGCCAAGTGAGATACCTTGGCCGCCACAAACAGCATGGCCGAGGCATTCTTACATGCCGCCACACAGGCCCCACAGCCGATACAAGACGCGGCATCCATCGCAGTTTCAGCCTGGTCCTTGCTGATTAACAGGACATTCCCGTCCACCGCTCCACCGGTATGGACGGAGATATACCCCCCGGCTTGCATGATTCGATCTAACGCTCGACGATCGACCACCAGATCCTTGATGATGGGAAAGGCCCGTGCCCGCCACGGCTCAACCGTGATGACGGCTCCGTCGGGAAACCGCCGCATGTACAACTGACAGGTGGTGATGCCGCGGTCCGGGCCATGCGGGATGCCATTGATGACCAGCGAGCAACTTCCACAAATCCCTTCACGACAATCCTGCTCGAACGCCACCGGCTCTTCTCCCTTGGCGATTAATCCCTGATTCACACTGTCGAGCATTTCCAAGAACGACATGCCGGAGCTCACGTCGCGAGCCTCATACATCACAAACCGGCCTCTCTCGTCCGGGCCCTTCTGCCGCCAAATGTTCAACGTGAATTTCATGATATGGATTGTTGATTACTGATAACTTCTCGTTGTCGGCTGTACAAACTCGAAGGCCAGGGCCTCCTTGTGTAGGACGGGAGATGTACCCTCTCGGTACTCCCATGCGGCCACGTGCGCGAAGCGGCTGTCGTCACGTTGCGGCTCGCCTTCGGCCGTCTGATACTCTTCTCGGAAGTGCGCCCCGCATGACTCCTCCCGGTGCAACGCATCGTGACACAGCAGTTCGGCGAATTCGAGATAGTCGGCCACTCGCCCCGCATACTCCAACTCTTGGTTGAAGGTCTCTCCTGATCCCGGAACCATGACATCCCGCCAAAATTCTTCCCGTAGTGCCGGGATCGACGTCAGCGTCGATTTGAGCCCTTCCTCATTACGGGACATGCCACAGTGATTCCACAACAGCCTACCGACTTCCCGATGAAATGAGGCAGCCGTTCGCCGACCCCTGACATTTAGAAGACGGCTGACCCTGCTCGT
>JAICWG010000261.1 GCA_025934915.1 Nitrospira sp. | reverse complement strand
CCAGGTTCACACGGCTCACCGTCCATGGCGATTTCAGACCGAGCAGGTACTGATAGCCTGCGGTGTCTTGCATGGTCGATCCCTCCTTGGCCGCGACCATCCTATCCCTTCACCCTATCCATGCTGAACCCGGAAGCGCCAAAACAGATTCAACCGCAACAATACCGGAAAGGAGACGCGTCATCATGCAGCAAGCCACCCCTCGTCGGTCCATGAGCGGTCAGTCTGTCGTAGTCACCCTGTTCTTCAGTATCGGTCTCTATCTCCTAACCCGCACGGCGATGGCCCAGGCGGCTCAAGTCACGCCGCTCCTGTCGAAAGATCTGCCGGAGAGTCCCGGCAAGGAAGTCCTGATGATCACCGTGAAGAAGGCGCCCGGCGGCGCGGACCCGATCCATCGACACAATGTCCATGGATTCATCTATGTGCTGGAGGGCTCCCTTGTAATGCAGGTGGAGGGGGGGAAAGAAGTGACGCTGACCCCAGGCCAGACGTTTTACGAAAGCCCCAGCGATGTGCACACCGTAGGGCGTAACGCCAGCAGCACCAAGCCGGTCAAGTTCCTGGTGGTCTTGGTCAAGGACAAGGGCGCTCCGGTACTCGTGCCGGTCAAGTGACGGCTGGAACGACCCATGAAGCAATCGAACGAGAACGGCATCTCAACACGACTCTGAGGATGTCTCGGAGATCATTCGTCCGGATGACGGGCGATCACATATATGGAGGTTCATCATGACGAACGAAAGGTCACCTATGAAGATTGTGGTGATTGGCGGCACTGGCCTCATCGGATCAAAGCTTGTCAACAAGCTGCGCGAGCAGGGACACGAGGCGGTCGCTGCATCACCCAATTCGGGGGTCAACTCTGTTACGGGTGAGGGACTGGCCGAAGTCCTGAAGGATGCCTCGGTAGTCGTTGACGTAACCAATTCTCCCTCCTGGGAGGACGCAGCCGTGCTGAAGTTCTTCGAGACATCAACCCGTAACCTCCTTACCTATGAAGCGGCTGCAGGCGTCGGACATCACGTGGCGTTGTCGGTGGTCGGCACCGAGCGGCTGACCGAAAGCGGTTTCTTCCGCGCCAAGATGGCCCAGGAAAACCTGATCAAAGCCTTAAAGTTCCCTATACGATCGTCCGCGCAACGCAATTCTTCGAATTCGTGGGCGCCATCGCCCAATTCTCCACCGTCGGGCAAACGGTTCACCTGCCGCCTGCGCTCTTCCAGCCCATCGCCTCGGATGACGTAGCTGCCGCAATAGCCGACGTCGCAGTCGGGGCGCCGGTGAACGGCACGATCGAGATAGCCGGTCCCGAACGGGTACGTCTCGACAAACTCGCGGGTCGATTCTTGACCGCAACCCATGATCCACGCGCGTTGGTCACGGATGTGCACGGACGTTACTACGGCATAGCGGTGAACGATCAATCGCTCACCCCCGGCAACAATGCGCGAATCGGCTCGACACGGTTCGAGGCCTGGCTCGGGTCCATGCCTCAGAAGTAAGTCAGCAAGGCAGGGTCGACGCCAGGTCAAGTAGTCCAACAGGCCTGCGATGAGCTGCCCCATCACCCTGCCTGCGCTTTAGCGAAGGGTACACCAGCTGAAAATGGGATGGTCGAACGAGAGATCGAAATGGAGTGCGCGGAACAGTCTGCTGGTATTACTGGAGACACTGATGGCTTGAGGGCTACAACGGGGGTGAAATGATGAAGGCGACACAACTTCTCCATAGACTGGGCCAGAGCCTCTGGCTCGATAACATCACACGCGATCTGCTGAATAGCGGCACACTCCAGCGTTACATCGCTGAGCTCTCGGTCACGGGGCTGACCTCAAATCCGACCATCTTCGACCACGCCATCAAGAACAGCCCTGCGTACGACGCCGAGATCCGCGAAAAGTTATTTCAGGGCAGATCTGGCGAGACGCTTTTTTCGACCTCGCCTTGGAGGACCTCAGACGAGCAGCTGCCTTGTTTCGACCAGTCTATGACCAAACGGATCGTGTGGATGGGTGGGTGTCTTTGGAGGTGTCGCCATTGTTAGCCTACGACACGACGAGGACCCTTAGTGCAGCCAAGGACCTGTACGCACGCGCAGGTCACCCTAACGTCTTCATCAAGATCCCTGGCACAAAGGAAGGTCTCCCAGCGATTGAAGAGGCGATTTTTGCCGGTATCCCAATCAACGTCACCCTGTTGTTTTCTCGCGAGCAGTATCTAGCGGTTGCCGACGCGTATATGCGCGGGATCGAGAGACGCATAGATGCAGGACTCACGTCCGCAGTCGCATCAGTTGCCTCGCTGTTCATCAGCCGCTGGGATGCTGCGGTCATGGAGAACGTGCCGGTCTCGCTGCGCAACCAGCTCGGCATTGCTATGGCGAAACGCACGTACAAAGCCTATCGCACAGTGCTCAGCTCCCCATGTTGGCAGCGCGCCTACAACGCGGGGGCCCGCCCGCAACGCTTGCTGTGGGCCAGCACCGGAACCAAAGACCCACAGGCCTCCGATGTCTTGTACATCAAGGCCCTCGCCGCGCCGTTCACGGTCAATACCATGCCGGAGGCAACCCTGAACGCCCTCGGCGACCACGGCGAGTTTCACGCACTCCTGCCGCCTGACGGTGGCGACTGCGAGGAGGTGCTGGCAGAGTTCGCGAAGGCAGGGGTCGCGATCGACACCCTAGGTACCCAGCTCCAGGACGAAGGGGCGAGATCGTTCGTTCCTGGAACGACCTGATGGCAGTGATTAAGGCCAAGAGTGCCGCACTCGATGGGCAAATCGCAAACAAGCGGCAGATGCAAGGAGTATGACATGGCAATAGGCGTTCCACCTGAGACTACGCCTCAGATTTCTGAGCCATTGACGAAGCGATGGGCTTGGAAAGCTCTCCAGGCGCACCACAAAAAGATTCGCGGATTGCACCTGCGAGAACTCTTCGCGGACGACCCCACGCGCGTGGAGCGCATGATACTTGAGGCCGTCGGCATCTATTTCGATTATTCGAAGAACCGCATCACCGACGAAACGCTCCCGCTCTTGGTGCGGTTGGCGGAAGAGTCCGGCCTACGGGATCGCATCGATGCCATGTTTCGGGGTGACAAGATCAACGTCACGGAGAAGCGGGCCGTTTTGCACGTGGCCTTGCGCGCTCCCCAAAACCACTCCATCAGCGTGGACGGCGAAAACGTGGTGCCTCAGGTCCACGCTGTGCTTAAAAAAATGGCGGACTTCTCCACTCGGCTGCGCAGTGGACAGTGGAAAGGGCATACAGGTAAGCCGATCCGCAACGTCGTCAATATCGGCATTGGAGGGTCTGACCTGGGGCCGGTGATGGCATATGAGGCCTTGCGGCACTACAGCCAACGTGAGCTAAATTTTCGCTTCGTCTCCAACATCGACGGAACCGACTTCGTCGAGGCCACGCGCGATCTCAACGCCGAAGAGACCTTGTTCATCGTCTCGTCGAAGACCTTCACGACCTTGGAGACGATGACCAACGCGCACACGGCTCGCGATTGGGCTCTCCAGACGTTACAACAGTCGGCGGCGGTGGCCAAGCACTTTGTCGCAGTCTCGACCAACGCGAAGGAGGTCGCGAAGTTCGGCATCGACCCCGTGAATATGTTCGAGTTTTGGGATTGGGTCGGCGGGCGCTACTCGATGGACTCCGCGATCGGCCTCTCGACGATGATCGCCATCGGCCCTGAACAATTCGATGCTATGCTCGGCGGATTCCATCAAATGGACGAACATTTCCGAACCGCCCCGTTCGAGCGCAACGTGCCGGTGCTCATGGGGCTCCTGGCAGTCTGGTACAATAACTTTTTCGGTACACAGACTATAGCGGTTCTCCCCTATGACCAGTATCTGAAGCGTTTTCCGGCGTACCTTCAGCAATTGACGATGGAAAGCAACGGCAAACACGTCACGCTCGATGGGACCGTGGTCACGTACGACACCGGTCCCATCTACTGGGGGGAGCCGGGCACCAATGGTCAACATTCCTTCTATCAACTGATTCACCAGGGTACCAAACTCATCCCCTGCGACTTCATCGCATTTGCACAGCCGCTGAATCCGCTAGGCCGTCACCACGACCTGCTCCTAGCCAACGCCTTTGCCCAAGCCCAGGCGCTGGCCTTCGGCAAAACGCCGCAAGAGGTCAAAGCGGAGAACACCCCGGCATGGCTGGTGCCGCACCGGACCTTCGAGGGCAACCGTCCGTCCAACACAATTCT
>JAICWG010000310.1 GCA_025934915.1 Nitrospira sp. | reverse complement strand
GCCGGCAGGAAACCGAGACTTGCCCGCGCTGGCGAAATTATATGACCGGATCGTGGCTGAGGGTACGTCGTATCCACATGAACGACCGGTCACAGAGGAAGAATTTCTGGATTGTTGGGTCCGGGGTAAGAGCACAGTGGTGGCGTATGAACGGCCGCGAAAGACGGATGCGGAATTGCTCGGCGCGTTCTATCTTAAGCCGAACTGGCCGGGCCGCGCACGATATGTGGCGAATGCGGGATTCATCGTCGTGCCGGAATGGCGGAATCGCGGGTTGGGCCGGCTGCTCGGCGCTGTGATGCTGGATTATGCCAAGGAGCTGGGTTATCGCAGTGTGATCTTCAACCTGGTTTTTTCCGAGAATCAAGCCGCGCGCCATCTGTGGGAGAAACTTGGCTTCCGTGTGCTAGGCGTCATTCCCGGCGCGGTCCATGCGAACGACGGTCAGTACCAAGACGCGCTCATTATGTTCCGCTCATTGATCTAGATCGAGTCTCCCATGTCTGCCCAACAACACTGGAATCCCCAACAGTACGCAGAGCATGCGAGGTTTGTGACGGACCTCGGCGCGCCGCTGATTGACATGCTGGCTCCCGAACCGGGCGAACGTGTCTTGGATGTGGGTTGCGGCGATGGAGTGTTGACCAAGCAGCTCATGGATCGAGACTGCGACGTGATTGGAGTAGATTCGAGCCCGGCGATGGTCGAGGCGGCGAAGGCTCTCGGCGTCCATGCTCACGTGATGGATGGGCATCAGCTTCCCTTCCACGAAGAATTCGACGCGGTCTTCAGCAACGCGGCATTGCATTGGATGGTGAAACCCGATGAAGTTCTGCTTAGTGTCCGGCGGGCATTGCGACCAGGCGGGCGTTTCGTCGCAGAGTTTGGTGGGAGAGGCAATCTCACCAAAGTACTGGCCGGGCTTCACAAGATTCTCCGGGCCTACGGCTGCGATCCCACTGCCATTCAACCCTGGTACTTCCCGACCGGAGAGGAGTATCGTGCGAGGTTGGAACAACAAGGCTTTCAGGTCATCTCCATCGACGTATTTCCTCGTCCTACCGAGTTACCCGGCGATATCACAAAGTGGTTAGAGATGTTCACCCAGCCGTTTCTCCTTCTCATCCCCAGCGCAAGTCGGACAGAATTCCTCACGCGAGTGCGTGAGGCGCTGCGACCGAGCTTGGCGACTCCCGATGGCCGCTGGTCGGTTGATTATGTCCGCCTGCGCTGCCACGTCATCAAGCCGCCTGCGCCTAGGTTCTCTCTTTCATGATATTTGACCGATGAGACGCGGGAACGGTAGGGTATGCTGTGACCCCGCTCCATCTGCTCGTGACGCTCGTTCTTTCCTCCGGCGCGTGGCCGCTCGATGAGCCCTGGCTCTTTCAGCAGGTATCTTCGGCCAGGACATTGAAGGGAGACGAGTTGTTTCGGATCGGCGAGATCCACGACGTACAGAACCACTTCTCGGAAGCCCTCATGTACTATGGACAAGCGCGCGAATCGTTCCGCGCGACCAAACAGCGGCAAGGCGAAGCCACAGCCCTGACAAGGATCGGTTCGATTTTCGAACGACAGGGCCGGAGAGAAGCCGCCGCCGAGCAGCTTCGTGATGCCTTGGTGATCTTCTCAAAAGTTCCCGCCGGCCCGGCTCATGGAGATGCGCTGTTGACGCTCGGGAAAGTCTCTGCCTG
>JAICWG010000210.1 GCA_025934915.1 Nitrospira sp. | reverse complement strand
CGAGCGACCTGGAGCATCACTGCGAGGGCGCTGGCGTTGTCATCAGCGCCGGGAGACCCCTGCACGGTATCGAAGTGCGCGGCGAGGATCAACGGCGGTGCCGATTGAAATGGCTGAATGGCAGGACGTGCCGTTCCGATCACATTGTGGTAGGTGCCGCCCAAGGCCTGGAAGTGGTGCTTTGTGACGGTCAGGCCTACTTTAGTGAACTGTCGGTGTAGATAGGCTTCTGCTTCCTGGAGGCGAAGCGGAGAAGAGAGGGGATGGCGCTCGCCGACGAGGCGATGCAGGTCGTTCTTGAGTTGGTTGCGATCAAGAGACACGTGGTGTGGTCCGTCGATAAGTTAGTTCACGATTTCGGTCCCAATGCCCTTGTGCGTGAAGATTTCAAGGAGAAGGGCGTGGGGAATGCGTCCGTCGATAATGTGAGCTTTTCCGACTCCCTCGGCCAACGCGTCCAAACAGGCATGGACTTTCGGGATCATTCCCTCCGTGATAGTCCCTTTCTTCATCATGCGCTGCACGTCTTTGCGCGAGACGGTGGAAAGGTGGCGTCCGTTGGCATCGCGAATGCCTTTGATATCGGTCATCATGAGGAGCTTCTCCGCACGCAGAGCCCCAGCCACGGCTCCGGCGACCAGATCGGCATTAATGTTGTACGTGTTCCCTTCGCGATCCGTTCCGATCGGAGCGATCACGGGGATGTAATGGTCATCCTGCAGATTACGCAGCAGGCCGGGCTCGACTTTTTCGATGTCACCGACTAATCCGAAGTCCCCGCCGTCGTCTTCTCCGTCCAACTCGCGATCGAGGCTTTCCGCCCAGGCCTTGGCCGTCAACGGCTTGCTGAGTATCAATCCTCCGTCCTTCCCGCTCAACCCGACCGCGCTGCCGCCGTGTCGGTTGATGAGGTCGGTGATTTCCATGTTGATCTTTCCTGCCAGGACCATTTCCACGATTTCCATCGTGGCCTCGTCGGTGATGCGAACACCATGGCGAAATTTCGCTTCGATGCCGAGCCGGTCGAGCATCTTGTCGATTTGGGGTCCGCCGCCGTGGATGATGACCGGATTGATGCCGACATACTTCAGCAAGACGACGTTCTGCGCAAACCGTTCCTTCAGGGAAGAGTCCGTCATCGCATGGCCGCCGTACTTCACGACCACGGTCTTCCCGCGAAACGTGCGCATGTATGGAAGGGCTTCGATGAGGACGTTGGCCTTCTTGATCAGTTTGTTCATGCTGAGCTCTCGACGATCAACATCTCACTCTTAGAGAATATACCGGCTCAGGTCCTGGTCCTTGACGATGTCTTTCAATCGGTCCCGGACATAGGCGGCGGTGATGCTGATCTGTTTGTCGGGCCAGCGGGGTCCCTCGAAAGAAACGTGCTCAAGCAACCGCTCCATAATGGTGAAGAGGCGACGCGCTCCGATGTTCTCGGTCCGTTCATTGACCTGCACCGCCACCTCGGCGATCTCCTCGAGACCGTCTTTGGTGAACTCGATGGCGAGACCTTCCGTGGCCAGCAGGGCTTGATACTGCCGGACCAACGCCCCTTTCGGTTCCGTGAGAATGCGGACGAAATCGTCTTTTGATAACGCGCTGAGCTCGACGCGGATCGGAAATCGCCCTTGGAGCTCCGGAATCAGATCTGACGGCTTCGCCACATGAAAGGCGCCGGCGGCGATGAAGAGGATGTGATCCGTCACGACCGGGCCATGTTTGGTGGTGACGGTGCAGCCTTCCACGATGGGGAGGAGGTCGCGTTGCACACCTTCTCGCGACACATCGGGTCCCATGGTGCGCTCGCGGCCGGCGATCTTGTCGATCTCATCGAGGAACACAATCCCGGTCTGTTCCACCTTGGTGATGGCTTCCCGTGTCGCATCCTCAATGTCGATCAGTTTCTGAGCTTCTTCCTGCGTCAAGTGCTTGAGCGCCTCCGGCACTTTCATCAGCCGTTTCTTTTTCTTGCCTTGGAACATGCCACCCAGCATGTCGCGGAGATTGCTTTCGAGATCGTCAAGGCCGCCCACGTTGGAAATCACCCCGACGGGAAGACCCCGCTCCTTCACTTCCATCTCGACCGTTCGTTCGTCCAGCTTTCCTTCTCGCAACTGCAGGCGCAATTTCGATCTCGTCGTTTCGTGGGAATCCTGAGGGGCTTGAGCGGCCGGATCGCTCGGGTTGTCCACAAAGCCCGGTCGAGGGGGCGGTGGCGGCAAGAGCAGATCGAGCAATCGTTCCTCGCCTTGTTGTTCCGCCTTTTGCTGAACGGACGCCAGCCGTTGCGTTTTGACCATATTGATGGCCAGCTCGGTCAAGTCGCGAATGATCGATTCCACATCGCGCCCGACGTAGCCGACCTCGGTGAATTTCGACGCTTCGACCTTGATAAATGGAGCCTCAGCCAGCTTGGCGAGTCGTCGGGCAATCTCCGTTTTGCCCACGCCGGTCGGCCCGATCATGATGATGTTCTTCGGCATCACCTCGTCGCGGAGGTCTGGAGACAACTGCTGGCGGCGCCACCGGTTGCGAAGAGCGATGGCGACCATCCGCTTAGCATCCTTTTGCCCGATGACATAGCGGTTCAGTTCTTCGACGATTTGACGCGGCGTGAGATTATTGAGATTCAGTGGTTCGGTATCGCTCGTGAGAGGCTTCATCATGGTGAGTTATCCTTGAAGTTCTTCAACAAGAATCTGTTGGTTGGTGTAGATGTCAATCGAACCTGCGATGTTCATGGCTTCGGTGACGATCACCGGGGCCTCAAGTTGAGAATGGCGTAAGAGCCCCCGGGCAGCTGCCAGGGCATAGGGTCCGCCCGAACCGATGGCCAAAATGCCGTCTTCCGGCTCCACGACATCGCCGGTCCCTGAAATGATGAACGACTGTTCACGTCCGGCGACGGCAAGCAGCGCCTCCAACCGTCGAAGCACACGGTCGGTTCGCCAATCTTTCGCGAGCTCGACCGCCGCTCGGGTGAGGTTGCCTCGATACTCCTCCAACTTGCTCTCGAATTTCTCGAACAGTGTGAAGGCATCCGCAGTGGCCCCGGCAAATCCGGCCAGCACCTGGTCGTGGTGCAAGCGTCGCAGCTTCTTGGCGTTGTGCTTCATCACCGTGGTTCCAACGGTCACTTGACCATCGCAGCCCATGGCAACCCGTCCGTCGCGCCTGACGCACAGGATGGTGGTCGATCGAATGATCATGACGATTTCCGGTCCTTTCCTGACAAGGGGCTTGCTGCCGCCCGCGCTCGTGGGTGGGCGTTATCGTACACGGCGAGAAGTTGATCCATTGCGAGATGCGTATACTTTTGTGTCGTGCTCAGCGAGGCATGGCCGAGCATTTCCTGTATCGACCGGAGGTCTGCGCCCTCGTCGAGCAGATGAGTCGCATACGAGTGTCGCAAGACATGGGGACTGACCGCTCCGCCCGCGAGACGGCTGGAGTATCGAGAGACCATTCGAGCGACGCTCCGCGTGGTGATCCGGCCCCCACGATGATTCAAAAACATCGGAGACGGTAGATGACGGCTGTGGACCGGCGGTTTCAAGGACTTGCAATACTCCCGGATCGCGAGAAGCGCCAGATCTCCGATCGGCACCACCCGCTCCTTTTGACCCTTCCCTCTCAAACACACGATTCCGTCCGTCTCGTTCAAGTCACCGAGATTGATCCCCACGACCTCACTCACCCGAGCCCCGGTCGAATACATCGTTTCCAGCAGGGCACGATCGCGCAAGGAGAGGGGCGATTGCCCGGTCGGAAACTCCATGAGAGCCGCCGCGTCGTCCTTTGTCAACACTCGAGGGAGCGGCTTTGGTAGCTTGGGACTCCTCAGGTTCTCCGTGGGGTTCTTATGAAGCTGCCCCTCACGAACGAGAAACCGGAAAAAACTTCTCAGGCAAGCCAGTTTTCTGGCTAAAGATGAAGCTTTCCCGCCTTGTTGATCCAACCTGTGTAGGTAGGCACGAATATCGTCACCGGTGACCGTATCGATACGAATGGGCACGGTTTCCTGCTTGGTTCGTTGAAGGAACCTCATCAGCTGATGAAGATCGGATCGATAATTGCGAATCGTCTCATGCGACGCGTTCCGTTCGACCTGGAGATGCATTACGAAAGCTGTGATCGCATCTTCCATGAGTCAAAATCCTCAAGGGCTCGCTGGCTCAATGCGCGCCGCTTCTTCTCTTTGTCTTTGAGAGGGTTCGACAAAGGAGGGAACAGGCCGAAATTGGTATTCATTGGCTGGAAATGGCGAGGATCCGACGAGATGATATGAGAAACTAAGCAGCCGTGCGCGGTCGTGGACGGAGGCGTGATCGACGGTTGCCCGACCAAGGCTCTCGCGGCATTGATGCCAGCCAAGCCTCCCATGGCAGCCGACTCGGTATAACCTTCGACGCCGACGAGCTGCCCGGCGAAAAACAATGTGCCGCGGGCTTTGAATTGCAGCGTATTAAGAAGGAGCTGAGGGGAATTGATGAACGTGTTGCGATGGAGGCTCCCGTAGCGGAGGAACTCGGCCTGTTCGAGCCCGGGGATCATGCGAAACACGCGCTTCTGCTCCGGATAGGTCAGTTTCGTCTGAAAGCCGACCAAGTTGTAACAGGTGCGATGGACATTTTCCGTTCGCAACTGGACGACGGCGGCGGGCTTGATTCCGATCCGTGGATCTTTCAATCCGACCGGCTTGAGAGGGCCAAACTGCATGGTCTGGCGGCCACGTTCTGCCAGCACTTCAATCGGCACACAGGCTTCAAAATAAGGCGTCTTCTCAAATTCCTTCGGCTGTACCTTTTCTGCCGCCATCAAGGCATCGTAAAAGGCATTGTACTGCGTATCGGTCATAGGACAATTCAAATAATCATCTCCGCCTTTGTCATAGCGAGAGGCGCGGAAGACCACGTCCATGTTGATCGAGTCTGCGTCCACAATCGGCGAGATGGCATCGTAGAAATAGAGGTGCTGGGATTGCGTCGCTGCACGGATGGTCTGAGACAATTTATCGGAGGTCAACGGACCTGTTGCAATAATGCAGAGGCAATCGGTGGGGATGTCCGCGATCTCTTCGTGAAGAATTCTGATGCGTGGATGTCCTTGCAAGGCTTGGGTTATGTGCAACGAAAACTGATCACGGTCCACTGCCAGTGCCGACCCGGCGGGCACTCTGGATTGTTCGGCTGCGGCGATGACGAGCGAGTTCAAGCGCCGCATTTCTTCCTTCAAAATGCCCGGCGCATTCAGAGGATCGGCGGAACCAAGTGAGTTCGAGCAGACGAGTTCGGCCAAGTTGCCGGTCTTGTGCGCCTTCGTCATCTCTTTTGGACGCATCTCGTAGAGCGTGACTTTGGCTCCACGATGGGCCGCTTGCCAAGCAGCTTCCGACCCTGCCAGACCTCCCCCCACGATGACGATGTCATCCCTCATAATCGACCATCTTTGCCGTGAAAGGGAGCCATTCTAGAAACCGTGTTTTAGCGAAGTCAAGGTAAATGACTACTGACGGAGCAGGCAATCATACAACACGAAGAATATTGCAGTGATACTGAGGAGAACGCCTCGTCACGGCCACCAGGTCGTGACATCCCGGACCGAAAGGAATGTGGCTTCCAGTGCTCGTGTCTTACCCAACTTTTTAAGAATTGGCATAAGCACTATCACATTTACCATCAGGTCGCTTCGGGTGGATGTCGATGAGTGCCTCAATATCGTGCACCATAAATGGTACAGGCGGTGCTGAGATCCTGATAGGGAATATGAGGCCAAAGCCGCCAGAACTGATCCTCGTTCCCAATTACTATTCAATGCCCGCGCCGCGGCCAGCGTCGCATCGGGTCTATAAGGTGCTAAGGCTGTCAAAATGTCGCGATCCATATAACTGCTGTCGTTGGTATGGAATATGTTGAGTGTCATATCAATCAAAGAATTCCTATCTTGTTCTCCTACGTGAGGTACCAGTGCCGCGAGGACCTGTGCTCGGCACTTGCTCTCCTCGATTGTCTGCGCGGCAGCGAGAAGTGCATCGGATGGATAAGGAGCTAGTGCCTCTAAGGCAGATGCACGTCGGTAGATATTTTCAATCTCTAGCGTGGCGGCGAGCGCTTCTTGAACGATCGGCGCTCGATCCTGCTCTGCAACAAGGGGCACCAGCGTCGTGAGGACCTCTGCTCGGCTCGTGCTGTTCTCGATTGCCTGAGCGGCAACGAGGGCCTTTTTAAGGAGTGGGGGTCGGTCCGATTTTGCCACGTGGGGTAACAGGGCTATAAGCCTCATTGCCCGTTGTTCGTAGTCAGCGATCGCTTGTGCGGTGGTCAGGGCTTCTTGAAGGACTGGCGCTCGATCTGGTTCCGCGACGTGGGGCAGCAGAACCGTCAGCACCCGTGTCCGGTCCTCACCGTCCTTGATTGCAAGTGCGGCTGCGAGCACCGCCTCAGGTCGGTGTTGTGCCAACGCGGTGAAGATTTTGAACCATTCATCTTTGTCCTTGATGGCCTGTGCCGCGACGAGCACTGCCTCGGGTTGGTGAGGAGCCAGGGACTTGAGCTCGCTCGCTTCGTGACTGCTCAGCTCGTTGTACCTCGCCTGGATCAGTGCGTTGTGAATCTCCAACTCACGACTCTGCTCTGTCATATATGGCACCAAGGCGGCCAAGACCTGTGCCCGTGTCAAGTTGTCAACATATCCATGCGTAGCGGTTAGTGCTCGCTGAAGCACTTGCGCACGGTTCTGTTCAGTCATATACGGCACCAAGGTAGCCAGCACCTATGCCTAAACCCCGCTTTCCTTGATATCATGCACAGCTGCGAGCGCCTCTTGAACGACTGTGGCGCGATCCTCGTCTGCCACATGCTGCACCAAGACGGCCAAGACCTCTGCCCGAGCTGTGCTGTCCTGAATTTCGCGCACATCTGCGAGCAACGCCTTGGGCTGATGGAGGGCCAGCACCCTTAGGGCGTGTCGTCAGTTAAGGATTCACAAAGCTGAGCATATGTGATTCATAGAGAGTTCGCCTGAACGGAGGGGCTACCCGATGGCACGACGGTCTGCACTGCGCGACGATCAATGGGAAGGCCTCAAAGGGTTTCTATCCGGGCGAGAGGGGCACGTTGGCGGCACAGCAAGCGACAATCGGCTCTTTGGTGAGGCGGTGCTGGATCGCGATCGCGCGGGTGTGCCGTGGCGGGATTTGCCGGAACGTGTTGGCGATTGGAAGCGGACGCATCGCCGCT